>NZ_JBKGYT010000077.1:0-8003 GCF_046545975.1 Guyparkeria sp.
ATCTGGTTGCGGGAGCAGGATTCGAACCTGCGACCTTCGGGTTATGAGCCCGACGAGCTACCGGACTGCTCCATCCCGCGTCTGGTATGGGGATGATTATACAGATTTCGGCGTCCCTGTCATCCCCTTGAAGAAATCACTTCACCCGCGTCCCGGGGGTCGCGCCCTCGTCGGGTGAGAGGATGTGCAGGTCGGACCCGCCGGATCCGGCGGCCAGGACCATGCCTTCCGAGATGCCGAACTTCATCTTGCGCGGGGCAAGGTTGGCCACCATGACCGTCATCCGGCCCACCAGCGTGGCCGGATCGTAGGCCGCCTTGATCCCCGCGAATACCTGGCGGGGACGCTCCTCGCCGATGTCGAGTTGCAGACGGAGCAACTTGTCCGCGCCCTCGACGTGATCGGCTTCCACGATCTTCGCGATGCGCAGGTCGACCGCGGCGAACTGGTTGATGTCGATGGTATCGGCGATCGGCTCGATTTCACGGGTCACGGCTTTCTCCTTTGCGGTGTTGGCGTTGCCGCCGGCCTTGGTCCTGGCCTCGTCGACGGCATCCTCGCGGGCCGCTGCCAGCAGGGCCTCGATGGAGGACTCCTCGATCCGCTGCATCATCGGCCTGAACTTGTTGATCGAGTGATCCAGCAGCGGCGTCTCCAGCCCCTGCCAGGTCAGCGCCTCGACATTCAGGAACTCGGCGGCCTTCGCGGCCAGTTTCGGCAGGACCGGCGAGAGGTAGGTCATCAGCACCGCGAAGGCATTGATGCCGTCCGTGCAGATGGACTGGACCTCGCCGCGGGTCGCCTCGTCCTTGGCCAGCACCCAGGGCTTGCGCTCGTCGATGTACTGGTTGGCCCGGTCGGCCAGCGCCATGATCTCGCGCATGGCGGCCGAGTACTCGCGGCGCTCGTAGCGCTGGGCGATGCCGGCGGCGGCTTGCGTCATCTCGCCGTGCAGCTCCGGGCGTTCCAGCTCGGCGGCCAGTCGACCGTCGAAGTGCTTCTTGATGAAGCCCGCGCAACGGCTGGCGATGTTGACCACCTTGCCGACCAGGTCCGAGTTCACCCGCTGGCGGAAGTCCTCGAGGTTGAGGTCGATGTCGTCGATCCCCGCGCCGAGCTTGGCGGCGAAGTAGTAGCGCAGCGCCTCGGGATCGAGGTGGTCGAGGTAGGTACGCGCCTTGATGAAGGTCCCGCGCGACTTGCTCATCTTCTCGCCGTTGAGCGTGAGAAAACCGTGGCAGTGCACCGCGTCGGGGCTGCGCATGCCCGCGCCCATCAGCGTCGCCGGCCAGAAAAGGGTGTGGAAATAGGCGATGTCCTTGCCGATGAAGTGCACCAGCTCGGTGGTCGCCTCCGCGCCCCAGAAGTCGTCGAAGTCCAGCCCCTCGCGGCGGGCCAGCTCGATGAACGAGCCGATGTAGCCGATCGGCGCGTCCAGCCAGACGTAGAAGAACTTGCCCGGCGCCCCGGGAATCTCGAAGCCGAAGTAGGGCGCGTCGCGCGAGATGTCCCAGGACTGCAGCCCGGATTCGAACCACTCGTTGAGCTTGGCCTTGATCGCCGGCTGGACCTCGGCCTCGTCGAGCCAGGCCTGCAGCCGGTCGGCCAGCTTCGGCAGGTCGAAGAAGTAGTGCTCGGAGTCGCGTTCGACCGGCGTGGTCCCCGACAGTACCGACTTCGGGTTCTTCAGCTCGGTGGGGGTATAGGTCGCCCCGCAGACCTCGCAGTTGTCGCCGTACTGGTCGGTCGCACCGCATTTCGGGCAGGTGCCCTTGATGAAGCGATCCGGGAGGAACATGCCCTCCGACTCGTCGTAGGCCTGCTTGATGGTCCGGCGACTGATCAGCCCGGCGGTATCGAGTTTCGTGAAGATCTCCTCGGCCATCCGGCGGTTGTCGTCCGTGTGCGTACTGCCGAAGTTGTCGAAACCGATGCCGAATCCGGCGAAATCCGCCTCGTGGAGGTGATGCATCTTGGTGATCAGTTCCTCCGGCGTCATGCCCTCCTGCTTGGCGCGCAGCATGATGGGCGTGCCGTGGGTATCGTCGGCGCAGACGTAGCGGCAGTCGTGCCCGAACAGCTTGTGCGCCCTCACCCAGATGTCCGTCTGGATGGTCTCGATGACGTGTCCCAGGTGCAGCGGGCCGTTGGCGTAGGGGAGGGCAGAGGTGACCAGGATCCGGCGTTGTTTGTCCATGCGATTCGTTGTCTGTCGATCGGGTGGCTTGCATGGCCAGAGATCCGTCCGCCGGGAGTCGTCCCGGGGCGCGCCTGCGATCTGGCCATGGCGGCTGAGTCGTTGGTGATTCGAGGCGCGGCAGTTTAGCATGCAGGACACCCCGGAAACCCCGAACGACTCATTGCCCGCTCATTCCAGCAAGGATCGCCGTAATCCATGCGTATCGTGATTGTCGCCCCCGATCTCCCGGACGAGATCGTCCCGATCTTCCCCGCCCTGACGGACGCGTCGCGCGCCCGGCCGGGGCTGGCCTTCACCGTGCTGACCGGGCCGTCGAACGCCGCCTGGGCGGGGTTGCATCCCGCCGTGGACGAGGTCGTGTCCTTCCCCCTCGATTCGCTGACCGCACCCTGGTGGACCGCATCCGGCTGGAAGGCCCGCGGGGCGTGGGGCGCGCTGCTGCGCGAGCATCCGGAACTGGCACGCTGCGATACCCTGATCGACCCCTTCGGTCGTAGCGATACGATCGCCGCGGCCGTTCGGCTGCCGGGCCGGTCGGTCGGCATGTCGCTTTCGTCCGGCAAGGACGGTCGGACGTCGGGCCGCCAGCCCTACGACTCGCCGTTCCCCGTGCCGGGTGACCTGCACCGCGTGCAGGGCGTGCGGATGCTGTTCGCCGCCCACCTCGACTACTCGCTGCACGACCTGAACCCGGACTACGGGCTGCAGATCGAGGCCGAGCCGATCGTCACCGAACTGCTGCTCGATACCCGGGCCCTGCCGTTCGGCGAGGACGGGCGGGCACTGCTGCGGCGCCGCCTGGCCGAGACCGGGGTCACGCTGGACGACCTGGGCGCCAGTCCGCCGGGCGACGCGGTCGACTACCGAAGACGCCTGACGCAGAGCCGCTACGTGCTGACCGGCAGCAACCTGACCGGCTGGCTGGCCGCCGCGCTCGGCATTCCCGGTGTCTGCGTCTGCGCGGACCACGAGGCCCGGCACCAGGGGGTGATCACCACCCGCCATGCGCGCCAGAAGCTGATCAACGTCGACACCCCGCCGATGAACCAGCCCGAGATCGTGGTCGAGTCGATCATCCAGGTGATCACCCGGGGCGAGGCGGCGATCGAGATCCCGGAGGCGGCGGTCGACGCCGACCAAGGGGACGCGCTCGCCGGCAGGCACACGGGAAACGGCGACTGATGTCCCGGACAGATCGTCCCTCGGGCCCGGCCGGCCCGGTGCCCTACGAGTGGCGCGAGGACGTCCCGGTCGAGAACACCCTTCGCCTGCCGGCCAGGGCAGGCCGGGAACTGGTAATGCTGGATACCGCCCCGTCCGTGTTCTCGGACCCGGAGGTGGGGCAATGGCTCGCCGACCCCGCCGTGCAGGTGATCGGCGGCGGATCGAATCTCGTGTTCGTCGCCCCCGTGGTCGGACGTGCCGTGCGGGTGGCGGCCTCCCGTTCGTGGATGACGGCGAAGGCGGTCTCGGCGGTCAAGGTCGTCGTGGAAGCGGGCAAGGGGCTCGACGAGCTGGTCCGGGAAACCGCGGTCGAGGGCTGGTACGGGCTGGAGGCGCTGGCCGAGATCCCCGGGACCGTGGGCGCCGCGCCGGTGCAGAACGTGGGCGCCTACGGCACCGAGATCGGCGAGCGCGTGGTCTGGGTCGAGGCCTATGATCGCCTCGAGGGCAGGCTTCGCCGGCTGTCGGCCGAGGAGTGCGCGTTCGGCTACCGCAGCAGTCGTTTCAAGCGGGAGACCGGGCGGTGGCTGATTACGCGCGTGGCGCTGAGCCTTTCCCGCGAGCGTCCCGACGGCTGGCCCCCGGCGACCTATCCCGGGGTGGCCGACGCCCTTGCCGACTGGGCGGCGCGAAACGGGCGTGAGCCGGAGTCGATCACGCCGCTCGAGTACGCGGAGATCATCACGCGGATACGTCGCCGCAAGTTGCCCGACTGGCGCCGGGGCTGGCCGGGGAGCGTGGGCAGTTTCTTCCAGAACCCCGTCGTTTCGGTCCAACGCGCGGCGGAATTGCGGCGGCGATGGCCGGCCATGCCGCAGTTCGAGCTTTGTGGTGGCGATGGCGTGAAGCTGTCGGCCGGCTGGCTGATCGAACAGGCGGGATGGAAGGGGCAGCGGGAAGGCAACGTGGGCGTTTCACCGGAGCACGCCCTGGTGCTGCTTCACCACGGGGGTGCGTCGGGGGAGGAGTTCTGGTCGCTGGCCCGGCGCGTGCGCGACGCGGTCGCCGCGACGTTTGGAGTCACCCTGCAGGCCGAGCCACGGATCATCGGGGTCGACGCGACGGAGTGATCACCCGGATCGACGGGGTTTCGATCAACGGCAGAAGAACAGGCTCGCAAGTGCGGGCCTTTGTCGTTTCCGGGGCTTGTCGGCCGTCAGGCCGAATCCGCCGCCCTGTCGGTCACGGCCCGCAGGCGCTCGGCCGCCTGCCGCCGTGCCGTCTCGGCATCCTCGCCGGCATCGAGCGCCTCGATCAGCCACAGGGCCTCGGCCAACCGGGCGGCTTGGCGATCCCCGGCAAGGCGGGCGAACTGGTCGGGGCTGTCGGCGAGCTCACCGAGGCGTCGCAGGGAGTCGGGTGAAAGGGGCGGATTCCCGCGTTCCGTGAATGCGCTCGAGGCAAGCCACTCGTCGAGGTCTTCCTGCCGGATCTCCAGCAGCCGTCGCATGACCTCGGAGAGGTCGTGCTGTGTCGGCTCCAGCCACGCCGCGACCAGTGGCTCGAGCAGCTTCAGGCTGCGATCGCCGTAAGCCGCGCGCAGGTCGGCCGGCAGGGGCAGCCCGGGGTGATGACGGGCGAGCTGGCGCTCCAGGACAGCCTCTCCGGCCCGGCGGATGGCGCCCCGGTCCTCGATGATCCGGCGTGCCGCCGCGACCTGATGACGGTGGCGGCGGTGAAGGGCCCATGCCAGCACGAGGACGAGCGCGACGAGGCCAGCGAGGAGCTGGGTGGCGATGATGGCCCACTCGGGGCTCAGGAAATAGGACGGAATGGTCATGCGGTGAACAGGATACTGGTCTCTGGGGAGTGGTTCATGATCGCGCCCGGTCGATCAGGCGGTGCCGGGCCCTGGCGGTTCCCATCATCAGGGCGACGGTCAGGAAGACGAGCGCCAGCAGAGCGACGAGGCCCTGCCAGATGGCGGCCTGATGCTCGCTCAGATCGACCCGGTCCTGGTTCCGGGAAGGGGTGTCGCCATGGGCGCTCACGGATTCGTTTGGCAACCAGTTGGGGGTTTTCCACGCCGTGTCGGCGGGCAGGGCCGTGTTCGCCCGATTCGCCCGGGCCGGGGGCTCGGGGACCTCCAGTTCGAACGGTAGGCGGACTTCCCGGTCTTCCCGCGAGCGCCCGCTGATCTCCCCGCTGAGGCGGCAGGCCGGCGAGACGCGCGGCGGGAGGGCAATTCGGCTCAGGGATCCGGTCAGCGTCACCTCCGTCCGGTTGGCCTCGCTCCGCGGGCACAGGATCTCGGCTACCAGCCGCGTGGCCTCCGGGTCGACGATGGAATCGTCCTGTTCCACGACCAGGGTGGGGGGAGCGTGACTTTCGTCGTCCTCCTCGGCGGGCAGCAGCCGCACCTCGAATGGCCGGGTCGGGGAGAGTGCGACCTTCCGGCGGATCACCCGTTCGAAGGTGGGCCCCTCGATTCGTCCGACCAGGGTATGCGTACCGGCCAGGTCCGGCAGGGCGAGACGGAAGTCGTAGTAGCCGTCGCGTTCTCTGCGGTCGTCACCGTCCCCGCGGTCGTCGAGTGTCATGGACGGACCCGGTTCTCCCTCCGGGTCGAGCACCTGCACCGTCATGGTCATCTCGGCGGCCAGCCGGGGTTCGATCAGCGGCTTGCCGCGGTCGGTAAGCACCAGGTGGCCCTCGATGATCTCGCCGGGATGGACCCGGCCCGGCACCTCCGACATCGCGAGGTCCAGGTCCGTGATTACCAGGGCACGGTTGTCGGGATCCTCCCGGGCCAGCAGCTCCCAGGTTCCGGGGGCGGGGCGGGAGACGGTGACCAGGTCACGCCCCGCGCTGTCGTCCCAGCGCCAGCCGTCCCTCCCCTCGGCTCGTTCCACGTCGACTTCCTCGCCGTCCGGGAGCCTGACCCGGGTCGGATCGGCCCCGGTTTCGCGGAAGATCACCAGCGTCAGTTCGCGCACGCTGTCGTCCACCTGGATCCGGTTGTCTGCCAGGGGCAGGCCGGTCCGCGGGGCGGTGGCCTCGAACAGGGCGAGAAAGGCGCGTTGCAGGTCGGCACTGCTGCGTGCCGAGATGGCCAGCCCGCCGGTGCGATCGGCGATCTCGGCCAGCATGTCGGTGTCGGCTGACGCCGAGAGGGCCACGGTGTGGACCTGCACCCCGGATTCGACCAGCGAGGGGATCACCTCGTCGCGCAGGTACGCCGTGGCGGACGCGTTGCCGTCGTCCTGGCCGGAGACGTCGACCCTTCCATCGGACAGGAGGATGACGTGGCGCTGCACCGTGTCGGCCCACTCGCGGTCGGCCGCCTCGAGCGCGGCGGGAATGTCGGTGAGCGGCTCGTCGGATCGAATCCGACCGGCGGCCTCGCGCATCAGCCGCCGGGTTTCCGCGTCCGCCTGTGCGGCGGGGAGCAGGGTGCTCACCCGGTCGCCGAACAGGTCGACCTGCACCCGGCTGCGTTCGGAGATCAGGTCGGCGAGCAGGCGTAGCGCCGGGCCGCGCAGGTTGTCGGGATCGGTCTCCTTCATGCTGCCGGAGACATCGATGAGCACATGGATCTCCGGAGGCTGTTCGGCGGATGAAAGCGCCGGGAACCATAGGGTAAAAACAATGACTAACTGCCCAAGCAACCGTTTCCCGCCGATTTCCGGCCGGGGAGACGGTTTTATGGCGCGGCATGCATCAACTCGCGGCATAGTGCTGGTATCCTTCGTGCCCGGATCGGGCAGTCCGTCGATGGCGCCCGTCCTTCCATTCGCCTCAATTTAGCAGTCGTCACGACATTTATGGCTCAGTACATCTTTACCATGAACGGCGTGGGCAAGGTCGTCCCGCCGAAAAAGCATATCCTCAAGGACATCAACCTGAATTTCTTCCCGGGCGCCAAGATCGGCGTGCTGGGTTACAACGGCGCGGGCAAGTCGACCTTGCTGCGCATCATGGCCGGCGAGGACAAGGACATCATCGGCGAGGCCCGTCCGCAGCCGGGCACCAAGATCGGCTACCTCAAGCAGGAGCCGGATCTCGACCCGGACAAGGACGTGCGCGGCAACGTCATGGACGGCGTCGGCGAGATGGCCGAACTGCTGGAGCGTTTCAACAAGGTCTCCGAGCAGTTCGCCGACCCGGACGCCGACTTCGAGGCCCTGATGGAAGAGCAGGGCAAGCTGCAGGACAAGATCGAGGCCGGTGGCGGCTGGGATCTCGACCGCAAGCTCGAGGTCGCCGCCGACGCGCTGCGCCTGCCGCCCTGGGATGCCGACGTCACACTGCTTTCCGGTGGTGAGCGTCGCCGCGTGGCCCTCTGCCGCCTGCTGCTGTCCAACCCCGACATGCTGATTCTCGACGAGCCGACCAACCACCTCGACGCCGAGTCGGTGGCCTGGCTGGAGCGGTTCCTGCAGGAATTCCCCGGCACCGTGGTCGCGGTCACCCACGATCGCTACTTCCTCGACAACGTCGCCGGCTGGATCCTGGAGCTCGACCGCGGGCAGGGCATCCCCTTCGAGGGCAACTACTCGCAGTGGCTGGAGGCGAAGGAGAAGCGTCTCGAGCAGGAAGAGAAGGCGGAGTCCGCTCACCAGAAGGCGATGAAGCAGGA
>NZ_JBKGYT010000078.1:0-7970 GCF_046545975.1 Guyparkeria sp.
CATCACCACCGTCACCTTCGCGGTCATCACCACCGGCATCCTCGCTGTCATCATCGGAGGACTTCTCGGCCTCGTCGTCGTCCGCCGACGCGGTCTTGGTCTCTTCCTTGACTTCCGGCTTCTCGACCGCTTCACCGACGGTGGTGTTCCTGTCGACCGTGCTGAACAGGGCGTTCACCAGGTAGAACACGGCAGCCAGCAGCACCAGCGCCGAGACGAACCCCACCACCTTCGAGATCGGATCGACCTTGGGAGTATGTTGAGCCACGAGAATCCTCCAGAATCTTTTATCGTCGTTTTAGCAAGCGCAACCGCGCGTATTATATAGGCAATCCCTTCCGTTTGACAGAACCGGCAACGCCATGTCTTCCCCCGCCCCGACCAACGGCCGCAAAGGCAGCTCGAAACGCCGACAGAAGGCGCCCGCGGGGCTTTTCTCGCCGGTCGCCGAGTTGCCGGGCGTCGGCCCGAAGCTGGCCGAGAAGCTCGCCCGGCTGCACATCGAGAGGATCGAGGATCTGCTCTGGCACCAGCCGCTTCGCTACGAGGATCGCGGCACCAAGCAGCCACTTGACCCCGATCACGTCGGCGAGCCGGCGCTGTTCGAGGTGCGCATCACCGAGGTCCGGCCGCTGTTCCGCGGCAAGGCCCGACTGGTCTGCCAGGGCACGGGCGAGGGCCCGCACGGCCCCACCCCGCTGACGATCTGGTTCTTCGGCCGTTTCGGCCCCACCCCGCAGTCCGGGCGGAGCTACCTGCTGTTCGGCGAACTTCAGCACGGCCCCCACGGACTGGAGATGGCCCAGCCGGAACTGGTCGCCCCCACCCAGATCGGCCACATCCAGCCCGTCTACCCGGCCACGGAAGGGGTGGGCCAGATCAAGCTGCGCCAACTGGTCGGTGCGGCGCTGGAAATCGCCGTGCGCGAGCTGCGCGACCCGCTGCCCGCCGCCATCCGCGAGCCCCGCGGCTGGCCGCCGCTGATGAAGGCCCTGCAACGCATCCACGTCCCGAAGCGAAACGAGGGCGTGCCGCGGCGGGACGAGCCGGCATTCCAGCGCCTGATCACCGAGGAACTGGCCACCCATATCCTCGCGCTGCGCCAGCGCCGGGCGGTCACCCGGCAGGTCGCCGCCCCGGCCATCCCGCCGCGCGAGCATCTGTTCGGTCAGCTGCTCGGCCAGCTGGGCTTCACGCCCACCGGCGCCCAGAAACGGGTGATCGGCGAGATCAAGACCGACCTGGCCCAGCGCCTGCCGATGCTGCGGCTGGTACAGGGCGACGTCGGCTCGGGCAAGACGCTGGTGGCCGCGGCCGCCGCGCTGGACGTGATCGACGCCGGCTACCAGGTCGCGCTGATGGCTCCCACGGCACTCCTCGCCGAGCAGCACGCGCGCAACTTCGCGCAGTGGTTCGAGCCGCTGGGCCTGTCGGTGCGACTGATGAGCGGCCAGCAGTCGGCGGCTCGACGCCGCGAGGGGCTGGCACAACTGGCCGACGGGCGGGCGCAGATCGTGATCGGCACCCATGCCCTGTTCCAGGAATCGGTCGACTTCCACCGACTGGGACTGGTGATCGTCGACGAACAGCATCGCTTCGGCGTCCACCAGCGCCTGGCGCTGACCGACAAGGGGGCGAACCAGGAGGGCGGCGCGCGTCGGCCGCACCAGCTGATCATGACCGCCACCCCCATCCCGCGCACGCTGGCGATGACGCAGTTCGCCGACCTCGACGTCTCGATCATCGACGAGCTGCCGCCCGGCCGCACCCCGGTGACTACCGTGGTGGTGCGCGCCGACCGCCGTGGCGAGGTGATCGAGCGCATCAGTCAGGTGTGTGCCGGAGGGCGGCAGGCCTACTGGGTCTGCCCGCTGATCGAGGAGGGCCAGATCGAGGCGCAGGCGGCCGAGACCACTTTCGCCATGCTCGGCAAGGAACTGCCGCATCTCTCGATCGGCATGGTGCACGGGCGCATGTCGGCGGCCGACAAGCAGCGCGAGATGGCCCGCTTCAAGGCCGGCGACTACCACCTGCTGGTGGCGACCACGGTGATCGAGGTGGGCGTGGACGTACCCAACGCCTCGCTGATGATCATCGAGAACGCCGAGCGCATGGGGCTGGCCCAGCTGCACCAGCTGCGCGGCCGCGTCGGACGTGGCGCGACCGCCAGCCACTGCGTGCTGCTGTTCGAGGAACCGCTCTCCGATCGCGCCCGCGCCCGGCTGGCCCTGATGCGCGAGACCGAGGACGGCTTCCGGCTGGCCGAGGCGGACCTCGAACAGCGCGGCCCCGGCGAGGTTCTCGGCACCCGCCAGGCGGGTATCGCCAAGCTCCGAATCGCCGACCTGCTGGAAGATCAGGACAAGCTGGAGGAAGCGGGAAAACTGGCGGACCAACTGCTGGAACGGTTCCCCGACTCGATCAATCCGCTGATCGCCCGGTGGGTGGGGGCGGCGGGGCAGTACGGGCAGGTCTAGCTCCTGCGCCGACCCTTCCGAGGCACAAACCGTCGCCCCTTGCCCGCCTCCGGCTGCTGACATACTGTCGAAAGGGAATAACACGGAAGATTGGCGGCCAAATCGCCCTTCGGCCGCCCAACTGCATCGAGGGAACCCGGCGCTTGTGATCAAGCAACTCCTCCTCGTCCTCTCCTGGACCTGCCTGCTATCGCTTTCGACCGGCGCGTCGGCCGTTTCGCTGAACTCGGCGGAACGGGCATTCATCGAGGAGAACCCCTCCGTCACCATCGCCATGATGGTCGAGCACCCGCCGTTCACCATCGAGGACGAGGGCAGCGGAGTCGGCTTCGAGCACGACCTGCTGGATCTCGTGGGCGAAAAGGCCGGCCTCGATTTCGAGAAGCGCTTCGGGGTCTGGGGAGAATCGCTGCGCCGTTTCCGCCGCGGCGAGGTCGACATGATCTCCAGCATCTCCTACCGGGAGGACCGTACCCCCTTCACCCTCTACACCGAGCCGTACTACCGCATCCCGGTTTTCGTCTTCGTCCGCGACGACTTCGGCGGGTACGCGGGCATCGAGGATCTCGCCGGGCGGAAGGTCGGCATCATCCGCGACATCTTCTACGATGGCGACCTCGAGGACGCCGGCGAAATGGAGCTGGTGCGATTCGACACCTACCAGGGCATGATCCGTGCGCTGGTGCTCGGCGAGATCGACGCGCTGGTACAGAACCTGAGCAACATCAACCAGATCATCAAGCGCCGCGCCTACACCAACGTCCGCATCGCCGGCGAGCTCGAACTGCCGGGGGTCTCCGGGGAGGACCTGCGCTTCGGCATAACCCCGGACAAGCCCGAATTGCGCTCGATCGTGCAGAAGGCGATGGACGACATCACCCCGGCCGAGTGGGAAGCGCTGACCCAGCGGTGGCTCGACGTCAGGAACAAGGGCGACGAACCCACCCCGGACCTCACCGCCGAGGAGCGGGCCTACCTGAGAGACAAGGGACGCATCGACATCTGCATCGACCCGAACTGGATGCCCTTCGAGCGCTTCGACGAAAACGGCGACCACGAGGGCATCAGCGCCGACTACTTCGCCCTGTTCGAGAAGGTACTCTCGGTGGACTTCCGCCCCGTCCACGCCGAGACCTGGACCGAGTCGGTGAACCATCTCAAGGCCGGTCGCTGCGACCTGCTCAGCCTGGCGATGCGTACGCCGGAGCGGGAGACCTATCTCGATTTCACCGACAGCTACATCCGCACACCGCTGGTCGTGGCCACCCAGTCCGACGTGGCCTTCGTCACCGGGCTGGAGGATCTCGCCGGGCGGAGGATCGCCATCCCGGCGCTGTACGCCTTCGCCGAGCTGCTGCGCGAGGATTACCCCGAGCTCGAGCTGATCGAGGTCACCGACATCGACGCCGGGCTGGAGATGGTGCGCCGCGGCGAGGTGTTCGGTTATATCGGCACGCTCGCCACCATCGGTTACAAGCTGCAGACGGAATACGCCGGCGACCTGCGCATCACGGGCGATACCGGGCTGTCCTGGAACATGGGGGTTGCGGTGCGCGAAGGGCAGCCGGTCCTCCACGGCATCATGCAGAAGGCCGTGAACAGCATCACCGACGAGCAGCGGCGGACCATCAACGACAAGTGGATCTCGGTGCGCTACGAACAGCGGATGGACTACACCCTGCTCTGGGTGGTGACCGCCGTCTTCGCCCTGCTCATGGCCATCGGCCTGGCGGTCTATCTCAAGCAGGCCGGCCTCAAGCGGCAGCTGGAAGCGGCCTACCGGGAAGCCGAGCGGCTCGCCGTGACCGACAAGCTGACCGGCGTGTACAACCGCCATCGGCTCGACCAGGTGCTCGAAGAGGAAACCCGCCGTGCCCACCGCTACGGCGAGGGTTTCGGGGTACTGATCCTCGACATCGACCACTTCAAGCAGATCAACGACCGCTTCGGGCACCGCAGCGGCGATACCGTCCTGCGGGAGTTCACCGACGTGCTGCGCAGGACCTGCCGCCAGACCGACGTCCTGGGCCGCTGGGGCGGCGAGGAATTCCTCGTCATTTCGGCGCACGCCGACCGGACCACGCTGCACGCCTTTGCCGAGCGGCTGCGCGCGTCCGTCGAGGCACAGGCATTCAGCGACGTCGAGCGCGTGACCACCAGCGTCGGCGCCAGCCTCTTCCGCGCCGGAGACACCTCCGACACGCTGATCAAGCGCGCCGATGACGCCCTCTACGAGGCCAAGCGACTGGGGCGCAATACCGTGGTGATCCGTTAGACAGGTACTGCCGACAGCCGCCCGAATGCACCGGCATCGTGCGTTTTCGCGCCCAAGCGCACACCGATCGTGCAAATGAATCGTCCGGCGCGCCTCAAAAGGCGGCACGCACGCATGGAACGTTTCCTGCTTCTGGTGCAAGCATCATCTTGAACCGGAGACGACCATGGAAACGTTCCAGAGTGGTGCGAACACCTTCTTTCTCCTGATCGGCGCGGCAATGGTGCTGGCCATGCACGCCGGCTTCGCCTTTCTCGAGGTGGGCACGGTGCGCGCGAAGAACCAGGTCAACGCCCTGGTGAAGATCATCGCGGACTTCGCCGTGGCGACCATCGCCTATTTCTTCATCGGCTATTCCATCGCCTACGGCATGGACTTCTACGCCGCGGCTGCCGAGCTCAACGTGGGCAACGGCTACGAGCTGGTGAAGTTCTTCTTCCTGCTCACCTTCGCCGCGGCCATCCCGGCGATCATCTCCGGCGGCATCGCCGAGCGGGCGAAGTTCTACCCCGTGCTGGCCGCCACCTTCGTGATCGTCGCGCTGATCTACCCGCTCTACGAAGGCATGATCTGGAACGGCCGCTTCGGCCTGCAGGGCTGGCTGGAGTCCACTTTCGGCGCCGGCTTCCACGACTTCGCCGGCTCGATGGTGGTGCACGGCATGGGCGGCTGGATCGCGCTGGCCGCGGTACTGCTGCTGGGCGCGCGCCGCGGGCGCTACGGCAGGAACGGCACCATGTCGGCCCATCCGCCGTCGAGCATTCCCTTCCTTGCGCTGGGGGCGTGGATCCTCACCGTGGGCTGGTTCGGCTTCAACGTCATGTCGGCACAATCGGTCGAGGCCGTTTCCGGGCTGGTGGCCATCAACTCGCTGATGGCGATGGTCGGCGGGGTGCTCGCCGCGCTGTTCGTCGGCCGCAACGACCCGGGCTTCGTCCACAACGGGCCGCTGGCCGGGCTGGTGGCCATCTGTGCCGGCTCGGACATCGTCCACCCGCTCGGGGCGCTCGCCATCGGCGCGATCGCCGGGGCGCTGTTCGTCGGCACCTTCATCCTCACCCAGAACCGCTGGAAGATCGACGACGTGCTGGGCGTCTGGCCGCTGCACGGGCTGTGCGGCGCCTGGGGCGCCATCGCCGCCGGCATCTTCGGCCTGGAGGCCCTCGGGGGCATGGGCGGCGTGAACCTGATCTCCCAGCTCATCGGTACCACCGTGGGCATCATCATCGCCCTGGCCGGCGGGTTCGTCGTCTACTGGGCACTCAAGCGCAGCGTCGGCATCCGCCTGAGCGAGGAAGAGGAATTCGAGGGCGCCGACCTGTCCATCCACCGCATCAGCGCCACGCCCACGGTCGACGGCGGACGGTGAGCGAATAGATGGCGGCCTGCGCGAAACGGACCATGCCTTTTCCGGGTGCCTGGAAAAACCGGGAAGGCATGCCGGGCAGCCCGGGAAGCCGGGGTCAGTCGCCGACCTGACGCCTGATGTGCTCGATCACGGCGCCGTGCTCGTGCTGGGGACTGAACATCACGATGTCCGTATCGTCCTCGGCCCGGACGCTGTGACCCGGCGGCCAGTAGAACAGGTCGCCGGTCGACGACGTCTCTTCGCTGCCGTCGGCGTACAACGCCGTGATCGCACCCTTGACCACGTAGCCCCAGTGCGGACTCTGGCACAGGTCACCGTCGAGGCCTTGCAGCAACTCGGTGATATCCGTGCCGGCGCCAAACGAGAAGTATTCGGCCCCCATCGTCTCGTATCCCGAGACATCGCCGAACCCGCCCTTCTGCCTCACCGTTGCCCCGGGAACATCGATCCGCACGGGAATATCGTCTTTCGCGATCCGCATAACGCCGCCCTCCCCTCGAGGTTGACCGACCACTCACAATCAAAAGTGTAGCCAACCCCGGCCGATGCCGCCCGGGTAACTGGCCGGGGAGTCACCGGGAGCGAGAGGCGTCATCGTGCCGAGGTTCCCCGGGGTTTTCGGCTTCTCCCGTGGCTGGCTCCAGCGGCTCGCCATCCGCGTCCAGGAACTGGTAATCGTAGGCCGCCTGGAGGCCGGCTTCGCCCTCGGCCTCCTTCTCGGGCTCCGAGCCGATGGAGCCCGGGTAGAGAGGCGACAGGATTGCCACCAGGACGCCCATGGCGGAGAACATGGCAAACGCCTCGGCGTAGCCGAATGCATTCACCAGCGAGCCGACGACGGGCGAACCGGCCGCCTGCCCCAGCGAGACCGCCATGAACGGCAGCACCGGCCCCATCGACAGGCGTCCCGGCAACAGGCGGATGCCGGTCATCAGGTAGAGCCCCGTCAGGCTCATGTAGGCCAGGCCGAAGACCAGCGCGGAAAAGGCCGCGAGAAAGGCATTGCCCGGGCTGGCGGCGAGCAGCGCCAGGCTCGTGGCCAGCATCATCAGCATCAGTGCCTGGGTGATGGGCGGGTTGTTGCGATCGGCCAGGTCGGCCACCGCCGCACCACCGAGGCCGGCGACGCCGACCGCCAGCCACAACCAGCCGGTCGCACCCGGCGGCAACTCGCCCAGCGTGACCGCCAGATCGGGCGCGAAGATCCAGTAGGCGGCGGAGACGAAGCCCATGAGGAAGGCAAACACCGAAAGCCTGCCCAGGCGCCATCGTTGCAGGCTGCCGATCGGCGGGGGCGGCGCGGCATCCCACGACGTAAACCGCGACACCGAGGGGATGACGAACCAGGTGGCCACCACCCCGATAGCTGCCAGGATAGCGAACGACCCGTAGGCGAAACGCCAGGCGTCGGCCAGGAACAGCACCGCCGGCACGGCCACGATCACGCCGACGCTGGTGCCCGCGTTCATGATCGAGCTCACCCGACCGTGCATCGACCGGTCGACCACCGCCTGCATGGCGCCCGACAGTGCCGGCATCATCAGGCCGGTGGCGATGCCGCAAGCGAATACCCCCACGCCGAGCGACAGCGCATCCGGGGCCTGGCTGATCACCAGGAGACCACTGGCACCGATCGTGCCGGACAGCATCGCCGTGTAGCGTGCCCCTATCCGAACGGCGAGAATCGGCGCGACCAGCGAGGCCAGAATGAAACTGATCAGCGGAAGCGCCCCGATGACGCCGACCACATCCGGCGTCAGCCCCAGCTCGGCACGGATGGGGGGGACGAACAGGCCGAAGGCGAAACGCGCGAGCCCGTAGGTGATCGCGATCAGGCCGGCACCGAACA
>NZ_JBKGYT010000079.1:0-7963 GCF_046545975.1 Guyparkeria sp.
GCCGGAATGGTTTACTGTCCAAAGCATGAGGCGGGCTGTCAACGCGGTCGATCCGCGACACCGCCTCATCTGCGCGAGGTGAGATTGAGTGCTGGTCACCCCGTGCAGTCGCCAGATCAGCACTGTTTTGAGAGTTTGTTTTCGCGATGATCAATATCTACGTGGGCAACCTGCCCTACTCCCAGGATGACCAGGGCCTCCAGGCCGCCTTTGAAGCCTTCGGCGAAGTCAAATCCGCCAAGGTCATCAAGGACATGGCCACCGGTCGTTCCAAGGGCTTCGGCTTTGTCGAGATGTCCGACAAGGACGCCGGCATGCAGGCCATCGAAGCGCTGAACGATTCGGACATGGATGGTCGCAACATCCGCGTCAACGAAGCGCGTCCGCGCGAGCGCAACAACGATCGCGGCGGTTTCGGTTCGCGTTACTGAGGCGCTCTCCCCTTCGGGAGAATGACGAAAAGCCGGCTCCAAGCCGGCTTTTCTGTTTCTGCCTGCCCGATCCCTTGCGCAGCCCCCCTTGCGCAGCCCCCCGAGGCATGGTCGGGGCACGGCCGTTCAGGCCAGCGCCTTGCCCACGATTTCCGCCAGGTCGGTCGAGCAGTCCGGCCGGTCGAGCATCCGGCGCATCTGTTCCTTCATCAGGTCGGCCCGGGCGCCGTCGAAGCGGCGCCAGCGGCTGAAGACCGTCGCCATCCGTGCCGAGATCTGCGGGTTGAACCCATCGACCTCGATGATCTTGTCGGCCACCCAGCGGTAGCCGGAACCCGACGCGGCATGGAAGGCCACCGGGTTGGCACGCGAGAAGGTGCCGACCAGCGCACGGACACGGTTGGGATTGCGAATGGAGAACGCCGGGTGCGCTTCCAGCTTCGCCAGGGTGGCCGTGTCGTCCGGCTCGACGATCCGCGCGCGTAGCGACAGCCACTTGTCCATGACCAGCGGATCGTCCGCCCACTGTCCCGCAAAGCCTTCCAGGGCCTCGTCCCGCTCGGCGCTTTCGCGCATGCACAGCGCCTGGAGCGCGTTGAAGCGCTCGGTCATGTTGTCCGTCTCGGCGATCTGCTCGACGGCGAGACGACGCCACGCGGGGTGGTCCAGGGCGTTGAGGAAGGACAGGCACTGGGCACGCAGGGCGCGCCGGCCCACATCGGCACCGTCGAACTCGTACGGGCCCTCGACCGCCTGGTTCTGGTAGGTCAGCATCAGGGTCTGCGACCATTCGTTCGCCAGCTGCTCGCGCAGTTCCACCCGGGCGCGATGGATGGCATCCACCGGCACGTCCCGTTCGAACTGCTCGGCGATGTAGGGCTCGGACGGCAGGGCAAGACATTCGGCGACGAAACGCGTATCCGTGCCGTTGCTCGCCGCATGCAGCAGGCTGCCGAACGCCTCGCTGAGACCTGCCGGCAGGCCCGAATCGGGCCATTCGCCGCTCTCGGCGGCCTCGCGGACGCGACCGACCAGGGTCTTGAGCACCAGCCGCTGGTAGGCATCCCAGCGGTTGAACTCGTCGGTATCGCAGCGGGCCAGCAGCGTGAGCTCGTCGGCATCGTAGGCGTGCTGGATCTTGACCGGTGCGGTGAAGCCGCGGTTGAGCGAAAGCACCACCCGGTCGACGTCTGCCGCGACGGGGAAGGTGAACGTCGTCCGCGTATCGTTCAGGACGAGCGTCGTTTCCGTCGCTCCGGATGCATCGATCGGCAGTTGTCGGCCCTGCCCGTCGAAGGCCGCGATGCGCAGGGGCATGAGGAACGGGTCGCTGTCGTCCTGTCCGGCGACCGCCGGAATCTCCTGGACGAACACCACCTCGATCCGGTCACCCACGCGCTTCTTCTCGACCCGCACGACCGGCGTCCCGGCGCGGTCGTACCAGCGGCGGAACTGGGCGGTATCGAAGTCGGCCTGCTCGGCCATGGTGTCGATGAAATCCTCGATGGTCACCGCCTGACCGTCAAATCGCTCGAAGTAACGGTCGGTGGCCTTGCGGAACCTGTCCCAGCCGAGCAGGTTGTGCCACATGCGCACCACCTCGGCCCCCTTGTTGTAGACCGTGGCGGTGTAGAAGTTGTTGATCTCCTGGTATTCCTTTGGCTGAACCGGGTGCGCCTGCGGTCCGGCATCCTCGGCGAACTGCACCTGGCGGAGCAGGTTCACCTCCTCGATGCGCTTGACCGCGGGGGAGCCCATGTCCGCGGAGAACTCCTGGTCACGGAAGACCGTGAAGCCTTCCTTGAGCGAGAGCTGGAACCAGTCCCGGCAGGTAACGCGGTTGCCCGACCAGTTGTGGAAATACTCGTGGGCAACGACCGACTCGATGCCGTCGTAATCCTGGTCGGTGGCGGTGTCCGCACGGGCGAGGATGAACTTGGAGTTGAAGATGTTCAGCCCCTTGTTCTCCATCGCGCCCATGTTGAAGTCGTCGACGGCGACGATGTTGAACACGTCCAGGTCGTATTCGCGACCATAGGTTTCCTCGTCCCAGCGCATCGACTTGATCAGCGACCGCATCGCATGGTCGCAGCGATCGATGTTGTGCGGCTCGACGTAGATGGCCAGACCCACCTTGCGCCCCGACCGGGTGATGAACTCGTCACGGATCGCCTCGAGCTTCCCGGCGACGAGCGCGAACAGGTACGACGGCTTGGGGTGCGGATCCTCCCAGATGGCCTGATGGCGACCGTCGCCCAGGTCTTTCTGCTCGACGGGGTTGCCGTTGGAGAGCAGCACCGGGCACTCGGCCTTGTCGGCGATCAGCGTCACGCGGTAGCGACTGAGCACGTCGGGCCGGTCCGGAAAGAACGTGATCCGCCGAAAGCCCTCGGCCTCGCACTGCGTGCAGAAGTTGCCGGAGGACTGGTAGAGGCCGTCGAGCGCCGTGTTGTCGATCGGATCGACCCGGTTGACGATCTCCAGCACGAACGACTCGGGCACCGACTCGATCGTCATGCCGGTCTCGTCGAGCGTGTAGCGGTCGGTCGCCAGCGCGTCGCCGTCGATGGCCACCGACTCGAGGCGCAGCTCGTCACCGTCGAGCCGTAACGGCGCGTCGTGCTCTCCGTTGCGACGGACATGCAACCGGGAGGTCACGCGAGTGTCCCGGGAGGCGAGCTCGAAGGTCAGCTCGACATCGTCGACGAGGTAGTCGGGCGGGCGGTAGTCTTCCAGGCGGACGATTGTGGGCGTTTGTTCAGTCATTTCACTCAGGTGTCGGGTTTTGGGAGGCATGGCGTCGAAACATGCAGGCGGCCCGGATCCGCGCAGGCGGACAGCCGTCGGCCGTCGGGGCCGTCCAGCATAGCAGTATCGACCGGCATTCCGTCTGTGGCTGGCCGAGCAAGCGGTCCGCCCATCAGGCATAATGCGCCCCTTCTTCCATTTCACGGATCCGGGTCCGCCCGGGCTTGCAGGAACACGAGGGTTGCCACCGCATGCTTTTCACGCAGATCGCCGCATTCGACCTTTCCGACTGGCCCGAACCGGAGCGCGAGGTGCTCGCCCGTCAACTGGCCGAAAAACCGTTCGCCCCCACCCTGTCCCAGCAGGTCGAGTCGATGGGCTGGGCGCCCGTGGTCGACGACCAGCTGCTGATGGAGACCGACGAGGCCGTGGGCCTGCTGTTCCGTCGCGAGGAACGTTCGGTGCCGCCGCGGGTCGTCAGCGATCACGCCGCGAAGATGCTGGCCGAACAGGAAGGTGAACGCGAACCGTCCCGCGACGAACTGCGCCAGGCACGCGAGGCCGCCCTGCTGGAACTGCTGCCGCAGGCCTTTCCCCGCCAGGCCGAGACGCGCGTGCTGATCGACCGCCGTCACCGGCAGGTATGGTTCGCCAACGCCGCGGAAAAGCGCAACAGCCAGATCAGCTCGCTGCTGCGCGAGACGCTCGGCCAGTGGCGCATCGTCCCGGCGTTCGGCAGCGAGGAGCACGGCAGCCGGCTGTCTCGCTGGCTGCTCGAAGGCCCCCCGGCGGACTTCGAACTCGGCGACTCGGCCAAGCTGCTCGAGCCGCGCGACGGGGGCAGCATCACCGTCACCCGCCTGGGCCTGCCCGACGACAACGTGCTGGCCCACCTGCGCGACGGCATGACCGTCGAGCAGCTCGAACTCGTCTGGCGCGACCGGCTGCGCTTCACCATTCGCGCCGACGGCGCGCTGACCAAGGTCAAGGCGCTGGAAACTCTGGACGACGAGTTCGACGACGACGGACTGGACGACCCGGCCACCCGCCTGGAAGCCGAGCAGCGCCTCACCCTCGACGTCCTGCGACAACTGACCGGCAGGCTGCGCGAGGCACTCGAACGTCCCCCGGCGAGCTGATCGCCCACGGGACCCCTCGATTTGGCCGCGGGCGGCGGCCATCGGATAATTGCCGCCACATTACCCGGAACGGGCCGCCGACGAGCCGGCCCGTCGACCCGTCTTTCCCACAGGATGAGCCATGACCGACAGCAACCAAGCCGCCTTTGCCCTGACCGCCATCTCGCCGCTTGACGGCCGCTACGCCCGCCACACCCGCGCGCTGACCGACGCCTTCAGCGAGTACGCGCTGATCCGGCATCGGGTACTGGTGGAAATCGAATGGTTCAAGGCGCTGGCCGACGAGCCGAAGATCGCCGAGGTACCGGCACTGTCCAGTGAGGACCGCGCCGTGCTCGATCGTATCGTCGAGGGCTTCGACGTCGAGGCGGCCGCGCGGGTCAAGGCGATCGAGGCGACCACCAACCACGACGTCAAGGCCGTGGAGTACTTCCTCAAGGAACAGGTCGCCGGTCACGCCACCCTCGAGGGCCTGAGCGAGTTCTTCCACTTCGCCTGCACCTCCGAGGACATCAACAACCTCGCCTACGGCCTGATGCTGAAAAAGGCGCGCGAGGAAGTCGTGCTGCCCGAGATCGACGGCCTGATCGACACCCTGCGTGGCATGGCACACGAGTGGGCCGCCGTCTCGCTGCTCTCGCGCACCCACGGCCAGCCGGCCTCGCCGTCGACCATCGGCAAGGAGATCGCCAACGTGGTCGCCCGCCTGGCACGCCAGCGCGAGCAGATCGCGGCGGTCGAGCTGATGGGCAAGATCAACGGCGCGGTGGGCAACTTCAACGCGCATCTCGCCGCCTACCCGGAGGTCGACTGGCCGGCGTTCTCCAGGCACTTCGTCGAGGGGCTGGGCCTCGTGCACAACCCCTACACGATCCAGATCGAGCCGCACGACTACATCGCCGAGCTGTTCGACGCGGTCGAGCGCGCCAACACCATCCTGATCGATTTCGCCCGCGACATCTGGGGCCAGATCGCCCTGGGGCATTTCAAGCAGCGTCTGGTCGAGGGCGAGGTGGGCTCCTCGACCATGCCGCACAAGGTCAACCCGATCGACTTCGAGAACGCCGAGGGCAACCTCGGGGTGGGCAACGCCGTGATGGGACACCTGGCCCGCAAGCTGCCGATCAGCCGCTGGCAGCGTGATCTGACCGACTCGACCGTGCTGCGCACGCTGGGGGTCGGCCTCGGCCACTCGCTGATCGCCTACCGCTCGCTGGCCAAGGGGCTGTCCAAGCTGGAGATCAACGCCGACCAGCTGGCCGCCGAACTCGACGGCAACTGGGAAGTCCTCGGCGAGGCGGTGCAGACCGTGATGCGTCGTCACGGCGTGGAGAAGCCCTACGAGAAGCTCAAGGCACTCACCCGCGGCCAGCGGGTCGACGGCCCGGCGATGCGCGAGTTCGTCCGCGGTATCCAGGAGCTGCCCGAAGAGGCACGCGAGCGCCTGGCCGCCATGGCCCCGGGCGACTACGTCGGCAACGCCGAGGAGATGGCTCGGCGCATCTGATCACCCGGTTGTGATCCCGCCACCCGCGGCCGACCACGACGGCGCCCCTGTCTCCCAGGGACGCCGTTTTTGGTTTCAGCCTCGCAGACGCGTCAGCGCCCAGCGAATATGCCGGTCGACCTGCTCGCCGGCCTCGCCCAACGACGCGTCGAGCAGCGCCACGGCCGAGCCTGCCCGGCGGTGGTCGGGCGGGATATTGCCGATGGCCACCGCCAGGTTGCGCCGCCAGCGTCGCCAGCCGATCCGGCGGATGGCCGAGCCCTCGGTCTTCGACAGGAACGTCTCCTCGTCCCAGGCGAACAGCTCGAGCAGATCGGGCGCGTCCAGCCCGTGCCGGGCATGGAAATCCGTTTCCCCCGTCTTCCGGGCGAATCGATTCCAGGGGCAGACCAGCTGGCAGTCGTCGCAGCCGTAGATCCGGTTGCCCATCGCCGGACGCAGCTCCTCGGGGATGTCCTCGTCGGCCTCGATGGTGAGATACGAGATGCAGCGCCGGGCATCGACCACGCCGTCGGCCACAATCGCGCCGGTCGGACACACGTCGATGCAGGCGGTGCAGCTGCCGCAATGCGGCGTGACCGGCTCGTCGACCGGCAACTCGATGTCGACGAACAGCGCCCCGAGGAAGAACCAGGATCCCCCGCTGCGGTTGAGTACCAGTGAGTGCCTGCCCTTCCAGCCGAGCCCCGAGCGCTCGGCCAGCCCCGTCTCGTAGACCGGCGCGGAATCGCAGAAGGCTCGGTAGGTGAACGGGCCGGTGGCCTCGCTGATGCGCTTGGCCAGATGCTGCAGGTTCTTGCGTACCACCTTGTGGTAGTCGCGACCCAGCGCGTAGCGACTGACGTATCCCTTCGCCGGGTCGCCCAGCACCTCGCTCGGCCCGGTCGATTCCGGCGGCAGGTAGTCCCGCGAGACCATCAGTACCCGTCGCGTGCCGGGTACCAGTTCCTGCGGCCGGAAGCGCAGCAGCCCGTGCCGGTCCATGTAGGACATCGACCCCTGGTGGCCGGCCTCGAGCCAGCTCAGGAACCCCGCCTCGTAGTCGGAAAGATCCGTGTCGCAGACGCGCAGGTCCGTGAAACCGAGATCACGGGCCCATTCGCGGATCGCCGACTTGAGTTCGAGCGGGTCCATGAATCAGGAAGACAGTCGCTCGGCCAGCAGCATCCCGCCACGGGCCGCCACCAGGCAAAGCAGGACCGTGCCGACGACATACAGCCCCGCCAGCACCCAGGCCTGGCGCTGCAGGAGCGCGAGCGTGTCGACGGAAAAGGCCGACATGGTCGTGAACGCGCCGAGAAAACCGGTCAGGATCGCCAGGCGGTATTCCATCGGCAACTGCCAGCGGGTCATGAGCCAGATCCCGAGAAACCCCATCAACCCGGACCCGATCACGTTGACGCTGAAGGTGCCCCAGGGGAACCCCCGTCCGGCGGTCGATGCCAGCCACGACGTCATGGCGAACCGGGCCATCGCCCCGAGCCCACCGGCCAGACCCACGAGAAGGTAGAGCTTCATGAACTGCTGCGATCCTGATTGCATGAAAGGGTGAAAATTCGTCGTCGCAGGCTACCACGTCGCCCCTCTCTGCTCCGTCCTCTCTGCTTGCAACCTCACGCAACTGTCCTAAGCTCGGGTCAACTCCGCACGGACGGTCACGATGACTGGCGAAGGTTCACGGTGATACCATGCGTCGGAGAGGCCGTATTCAATCCAAGCAAGAGTAAGGAGAACGCATGAAAAAGGTTCTGCTCGCAAGCGTGATGGCCGGACTGGGATTCGGCATGACCGGAATGACCACTGCTTCGGCTGCCGATACTTACGAACAGTATCAGACGAAGATCGATGAACGAGAGGGTTCCGGCGTTTCGGGTTCCACAATCCTGGTTCCGCAGGGCGACGGAGAAATCGAAGTGCGCGTCACAGCAGAGAACGCTGACGGGCTGACCGTCGGGATCCACACCGGACTTTGTCGCTATGCGAACGACGGCGAAGACGCACCGGAAATGCTGGCTTTCGACAACGACCCGGTGTTCGAACTCGATGAGATCGATGGCGACGAATCGACCACGACTATCGAGGTGACGGTCGACGAGATGATGACCGAGCCGCACTCGATCGCGATCCATGACGGCGAC
>NZ_JBKGYT010000080.1:0-7261 GCF_046545975.1 Guyparkeria sp.
GATTCTACCCAAAGCGCCGCCCCGACGGCGAACCGGCGCCCGGGCCGCTGCGCATGCGCCCGGGTTTACGCCGGGTTTGCACCAGGGCGGAAGTCTCGCAGCGAGGGATGTCAGGGCGATGACGCGTCGGGGTTCAGGCGCAGGACGCGCGCATTGAGCGCGGCGGCAAACCCCACCCAGATCCAGTACGGTACCAGCAGCGCGGCGGCAAGCCCGCTTGCCTGGGCGAACAGCAGGATCACCAGTGTGAGCAGCGCCCAGAGCACGAGGATGTCGGTCAGCGCCGCAGCGATCCGGTGACGGCCGAAGAACAGCCAGGACCAGGCGGCGTTGAAACCCAGGTGGACCAGGTAGAGCGCCAGCCCGGCCGTCCGCCAGATCGAATCCTCCGCCTCGAAGACCCGCCAGGCGGCCACGGCCATCAGCAGGTAGAGGATCGCCCAGGCGATTGGGAAGACCCGGTTCGGCGGGGTCCAGGCGGGCTTGGCGAGGTTGCGGTACCAGTCGTCCGGCCGGAACAGCCCGCCGCTCAGGGCGGTCAGCGCGACCAGGACGATCGAGCCCATCAGGGCGACAATGGATTCCAGCATGGCGTGCGTGCCTCCTTTCTCTCACGCGGGCGGGGCGAACAGCTCGGCCACCAGCTCGGTGGCGTAGCTGCCCGGTGGCAGGGAGAACGACAGGGTCACCGTCCCCTCGCCGACCTCGAACGCCAGGTCCGCAACCGGGATCGTCAAGGGCCGGCGATCGGGCTCGACGCGCCACTGCACCAGCCGGCGCTGCCAGGATTCCCGGCCCCAGCGCTCGAGCATGGCGTCGGCCAGGGCGGTTTCGCGCTCGCCCACCGCCGCCACGGCCTGCGTGCCCGTCTCGCCCCACAGCGGGCCGGTCAGGGACAGGTCGCCGGCATCCAGGCGGCGCTGCAGCGCGTCGATCTCGTCGGCCTCGGCGACAAAGCGGCTGCGGGACCCGGCGAGCCTGAGGACGTCGCCCTCGAGCACGGTGGCGACCGTCGCCTGCTCCAGCCGGTCGGCCAGCACGCGGTCGAAGATCGCCGATCGCAGGGTCGACAGCAGCCAGTTGCGGGCCGCCCGCTTCGGGCTGCCGCGGCGCTCGCCCTGCCCCCACTCGCGCAGGGCCTCGAGGTTGGAAAAGCCGCGGCCGTAGCGCTGCTCGCCGAAGTAGTTGGCGAACCCGCGCGAGGCGAGGCGTTCACGCCGTTCGGCCAGGTATTGGGCCAGTGCCGGCGCGTCCTCGCCGGGGCGGGGGGCGACGTCGTGCAGCACCAGGCGAAAGCGGTTGGCCCGGTGGATGCCGCGACGCAGCTTCTTGTCGTGCCGGTCCATGGCCAAAAGCCCGATGCCCTCGGCGGCACAGGCCGCCTCGAACGCCGCCGGATCGAAGGTCTCGTGCGGGACGCTCAGCCACTGGCTGGTCACCGCCTGCCGGTCCTTGAGACCGCACAGGCCGATGTCGCGGGGCTTCGTGCCGGTGATGGCGGCGACCCGGTCGACCAGCGCGCCGGTGGTCATGTCCCGCTTTTCCAGCCGCAGCAGCCAGTGATTGCCGGTCCCGGCCGGCTCGAAACCGAGGTCCTCGTCGACACGGAAGGCCTCGGGGCTCGCCTTGAAACCGGCCTGCCACGACGGGGCACCGGCCATCCGCAGGCGCGCCCTGCCGGGCGCCCCGGGCCAGTCGGTCAGCGCGTCAGTCATCGAGGAGGGTCGCCGTCCAGTCGATTTCCTCGCCGGTCAGGAGGGGTGCCACCACGTCATCCCCGGCCTTGACCGGCTCCGGCACGCGCTGGGGGCGCCGTTCCAGGCGCAGGCGGCGCTCGTTGACGGGCAGGCCGTAGAAACGCGGGCCGTTCAGGCTGGTGAAGGCCTCCAGGGCATCGAGCCGCCCGAGGCTATCGAATACCTGCGCGTAGAGCTCAATCGCCACCGGGGCGGTGAACGCGCCGGCACAGCCGCAGGCGGATTCCTTGGCCCCCTTCGGGTGCGGGGCGCTGTCGGTGCCCATGAAGAACTTGCCCGACGGGTCGACGGCGGCCTCGAGCAGCGCCTCGCGATGCGCCTCGCGCTTGAGGATCGGCAGGCAGTAGTAGTGGGGGCGGATACCGCCGGCGAGCATGGCGTTGCGGTTGAACATCAGGTGATGCGCCGTGATGGTCGCGCCGAGGCGATCCCCCTGGGAGCGCACGAACTCGGCCGCCTGGGCGGTGGTGATGTGCTCCATGACCACCCGCAGGTTCGGGTAGCGCTCGAGCATCGGCGTCAGGACGCGCTCGATGAACACCGCCTCGCGGTCGAAGATGTCCACGGCCGGGTCGACCACCTCGCCGTGAACCAGCAGCGGCAGCCCGGTGCGCTCCAGCGCGCCCAGCACCGGCTCGATCGCCAGCGGGTCGGTGACACCGTTCTCGGAGTTGGTGGTGGCGCCGGCCGGGTAGAGCTTGACCGCGTGGATGGCCGGATCGGCCGCGGCCTGCTCGATGTCCGAGGCCGTGGTCCGATCGGTGAGGTACAGGGTCATCAGGGGCTGAAAGTCGCTTCCCGGCCCGACCGCGGCGAGCACGCGGTCCCGGTAGGCATGGGCCTCGGCCACCGTGGCGACCGGCGGGACCAGGTTGGGCATGATGATGGCGCGGCCACACTGCCGTGCCGAGAACCCCGCCACGGCGTCGAGCATGGCGCCGTCACGCAGGTGCAGGTGCCAGTCGTCGGGCTGGCGGATGATCAGCTCGTCCAAGGGAATGTCCTGTTGCTTGTATCGGGTGAATGATGGGGCTCGGGGTGCCTTACCAGGCAATGTAAGCGTAGCCGTCTTCCTGGTATTCCATCAGCGCCGCCGCCCCGACCTGCTCGATGCGGGCGAAATCGCGGATGTCGTCCTCGCTGTAGCCGACGGTGTCCATGGTGTTGCCGCAGGCGATCCATTCCACGTTGTAGTTCTCGGCGAACCCCGCGACGCGCGCGTAGATCTCCTCGTCGACCTCGCGCTTGGGCTCCTTGGCGAGGATGTGGATGCCCTTGGCGAAGCAGGCCACGGCGATCTGCACGTTGTCGCCGTACTTGCCGATCATGGCATTCATCGAGTTGAGCACGTGGGTCTGGTAGTCCACGTCACCGTGGTTGAGCTGGTAGATCACGAAATGTTCCGGGTCGTCCCCGGGAAAACGCATCTCGTCTTCGGCGCGCGCCTGCCCGATGCCCAGCGCGGCGGTGCCGGCACCGGCCATGGCGGTGATGAAACGTCTGCGGTTGTTGCGCGAATCGGTCATGAGGATGGTCTCCTGGTATTCGGTACCGGCCGGCCCCGGTCGGTGTCAATGGCGGGGAAATCGTCGCCAGGCCCGTCCGCCCGAAGGCCGGTCGAGGGACTATGAGGTGATTTCCTTAACAGGCGAAACATTGCCAATTTCAACGAGGATAGTCCACCAGCGCGCAGACTAGTCCGCCGGCCCGGCGGCGGGGTCATCCTCGCCGACACGCACGAGCACCACTCCGCCCCGGGCATAGAGGATCTCGCCCGGGATCCCGGAGGCGTGCTTGTTCCGTGTGAGCAGCAGGTCCCCGGCGCGCGGATCGCGCCGCTCGACCACGCGCTGGGCGTAGACGCCGAAGCTGGGCGTGTTCATGCCCCGCATGACCAGGTCCCCGGAGAGATCGCGCGCCATCAGGCCGGCCTCGCGGATGGGCCCCTGCTGCATCTGTCCGACGGCATGCAGCACCAGCGCGTTGACCACGATGGCGAACGACAGCGCCGCCGGCACGAGGACATTGGGGAGCGGCCAGCGACGGCTAGCCAGCGGCAGCAGGACCAGCAGCAGCGACAGTCCCGCCACCACGTACCACGCGGCGCCGAAGTAGCGGTCCCGTTCGGCGAGCATGTCCTGCACGTAGCTGGGCTTGATCTGGTCATGGTAGAGATTCACCAGCGTCGGCAGCGCCAGCACGAACAGCAGGAAGGCCGCCACGGGGAGCAGGTGTAGCGCGCGGCTTCGCACCTGCGGCAGGTGGGAGCCCATCACCAGCATCAGCCCGACCAGCCCGTAGCCGAGGTAGTGCGGCAGCTTGGTGCCCGAGAAGGTGAACAACAGCAGCGTGACCAGGAACCAGATCCAGCCGAAGCGACGCAGGGCCAGCGGCAGCGACCCCGGTGCCTGCAGGGGATTCACCCAGTCACTGCGGAAGTGCCGCAGTGACGTCAGCACCGCGCCGGTGAAGGGCAGCAGTGCCACGAAGGTGACCACAGGGTAGTACCAGTACCCCCCCGAGTGCCCTTCCATGGGCTCATCGAAACGCCCGAGGTTGTTCTTGAGGAAGAACTCGTCGATGAACAGCTGGCCGTACTCGAGCCAGACCAGCACGTACCAGGGCACGGCCACCACCACGAATAGGAGCAGGCCCTGCCAGTCCAGCACCGCGCGCCACCAGGCCCGGCCCTTGCCGGTCATCAGGTAGAAGAGGAAGCTCGTGGCCGCCGGGATGACCACGGCGACCGGACCCTTGGTGAGGAAACCCAGCGCCATGGCGAGATAGGCCCAGCGGATCCAGCGCCGTTCGCCACTGACCCAGTGGTTGAAGGTGGCGAACACCGCGCCGGTGAGGAACAGCAGTAGCACGGCGTCCGAGATGGCGGCCTTGCCCACCACGGTGGTCATCATCGCGGTGGCGGGAATCAGCGTGGCGAAGAAGGCCGCGCGGGGATTGAGGTAGCGGTCGGCGAACAGGTAGATCATCGCCACCCAGAGGGTCGAGGCGAGCACCGAGGGCAGGCGGAAGGCCCATTCGTGGAAGCCGAACACGGCCACGGAGGGGGCCTGCAGCCAGTAGATCAGCACCGGCTTGGCAAAGCGCGGCTCGTCGTTCAGGTAGGGAACGAGAAAATCGCCCCGCTCGAACATGGCCCAGGTCGCGCCGGTGAACGCCCCCTCGTCGAGATCGAACAGCGGCAGGGTTCCGATCCCCCAGACGTAGCCGATCGCAACGGCCAGCCCGAGCACGAGCACGTGCACGTGCCGGCGGTCCAGCCAGTCGGTCGCGGTTTGGTTATCTGGGACTTGTTGGCTCATGGGCAGCGCTCGGGCAATGGCACGGAAGGCAGATGGGTCGCGTCCGGTCGGGCCGCGTCTCTGTCCGCCGGGGACGGAAGGCGAGTATATCAGCCGGAATCCTCACCCGCCGACGCGACCTGGCCTGCTCGGTTTCGCGTTAAGATGGCCGCCGACCCGGTGGCGCACCCGGCGACACGAGGTCCCACATTCACCACGCCCGACAGCGAAACCGCCGATGAACCTGTTCACGCTCGTCCGCCCCCTCCTCTTCCGTCTGGCACCCGAGACGGCCCACCGCGTCACCCTGGGCATGCTCGATCTGGCCGCCCGCACGCCATGGTGCGGATGGCAGAAAAAGGCCGTGGCCGAGGACCCAGTCACGATCATGGGGATCGACTTTCCCAACCGCGTCGGTCTGGCCGCCGGCCTGGACAAGAACGCCGCCCACGTCGACGGGCTTGCCTGCCTGGGATTCGGCTTCATCGAGGTCGGCACGATCACGCCGCGCCCCCAGCCGGGCAACCCCGCACCGCGGTTGTTCCGCCTTCCCGAGGGCGAGGCCCTGATCAACCGCATGGGATTCAACAACGACGGGCTGGAGACGGCCCTGGACAACCTCGCCCGTGCGCGGCGCGACGTCCCGGTGGGCATCAACATCGGCAAGAACTTCGACACGCCGATGGAGCGTGCCCTGGACGACTACCTTGCAGGGCTGGCCGCGGTCTACCCGCACGCCGACTACGTCACCATCAACATCTCCTCGCCCAACACCGCCAACCTGCGCGACCTGCAGGGCGGCGAGGCGTTCACCGCCCTGCTCCGCGGCCTGGTCGACGAGCGGGCGCGCCTGCAGGCCGAGAGCGGCCGGTACGTGCCGCTGGCGATCAAGATCGCGCCGGACATCGAGGAGGACGAACTTCCCGAACTGGCCGAGGCACTGGTGGAACACGGCATCGACGCGGTCATCGCGACCAACACGACGCTGGCCCGCGACGGGGTCGAGGGCATGGCGCACGCCGACGAGCGCGGTGGGCTCAGCGGCCGGCCGGTGCGGGAACGCTCCACGCGGGTGATCCGCGCCCTGCGCGAGCGGCTGCCGGAAGATTTCCCCATCATCGGCGTGGGCGGCATCGACTCGGCCGAGGCCGCCCGGGAGAAGATCGAGGCCGGCGCGAACCTGGTGCAGCTCTACACGGGCCTGATCTACCACGGCCCCAGGCTGGTCGAGGAAGTCACCGAGACGCTGGCGGGGATGCCGGCGACGAACCGAGCCGGCCGGGCTACCAGCCGGTAACGCCGCGGACGGCGCGACGGGAGGCGCAGACGGGGCAGTCGGGATCCTGGCGGAAGCGCACGGTCCGCCATTCCGCGTCCCGCAGGTCGAACAGTGCCAGCCGCCCGACCAGCGGACGCCCGCTGCCGGTGATCACCTTGATGGCCTCGGCCGCCTGGAGGCTGCCGATCATGCCCACCAGCGGGGCGAGCACCCCCGTCTCGGCGCAGCGCAGCTGGTCCTCGCCCTCCTCCCGGTACAGGCAGCGGTAGCAGGGTGCATCCGGATCGCGATGATCGAACACGGTGACCTGGCCGGCCCACTGGATCGCCGCCCCGGAGACCAGGGGGATACCGTGGTGGGAGCAGGCGGCATTCAGCGCGAAGCGCAGCTCGAAGTTGTCGGAACAGTCGAGCACCAGGTCCATGCCCGCCACCGCGTCGTCGAGCGCCGCGCCCTCGAGCTTGCGGTTGATCGGATGCAGGCGCACCAGCGGGTTGAGCGCGCCGAGCCGCTCGACGGCGGATTCGGTCTTGGGACGACCGACCCGGGCGGTGTCGTGCAGGATCTGGCGCTGCAGGTTACTCAAGTCCACCTCGTCGAAATCGGCGAGGTGCAGTTCACCCACCCCGCTGGCCGCGAGATACAGGGCAACCGGCGAACCCAGCCCGCCGAGACCCACGACCAGCACCCTCGATCGCATGATCCGTTCCTGGCCCTCGTAGTCCAGGCCGTCGAGCATGATGTGCCGCCCGTAGCGGAGCAGTTCCTCGTCTTGCATGCCGGTCCGTCCGGTGAGTTTGTGCCATAACGCAAATGCCCGGCGTCAGGCCGGGCATCGTGAAATCGTCAAGCCGTGCAGAGTTAAAGGTAGTGCCTCCAGGGATCGTCCGGGTTTTCCGGGATCTCCTCGTGGCGGTCGCGGATCA
>NZ_JBKGYT010000081.1:0-7180 GCF_046545975.1 Guyparkeria sp.
GGGCTCCCCATGGGATCGGTGATCGACGCGGTGCTGGAAGGGCGGGCAGATGCAGGCGTGGTGCGCTCGAACTACTTCCAGAGCTATCTCGAGGAGTTTCCCGACAGCCGTCTTGCGCCGATCGGGCAGGCCGTTCGCCATGATTTCCCCTACGCAAGCAACACACCGCTGGTTCCCGAGTGGCCCTTCGCGGCGACCGGCAGGGCCCCGGACGGTCTCCCCGCCACGGTTGCCCGGCAACTGATCTCGCTGCCCGCCGATGCCGAGGCGATCCAGGAGGCGGGCATCGGAGGCTGGCAGGCACCGCTCGACTACTCAGTGATCGATCGTCTGCGCGACAAGTGGATGCCCGAACCGATCACGGTCCGCGACGTGCTGCGCGATAACTGGCCACTGTTCGTCCTCGCCCTGGCCGTCGTGATCGGGCTGTTCCACTGGCAGAGCCGACAGGGGACGCGGCGCCTGCAACGCCAGGAGAACCGCCTCCGGCGTGCGTTCTCGGGGCTGCACACCGGTGCCGTGCTTCTCGATGCGGCCGGCAACATCCTGCTGGCGAACCGGGCGGTGACTCGATTCGCGCGCTCGACATCCGCCAACGAGGATTCGCTCGTGGGTCAGTCCTTCTGCACGGCGTTCGCCCTGGACGTGGAGGGAACCGAGCCGGGGTGCGCGCTCGACGTCCTCGAGCGTGCCGCAAGGTCCGACGACCCGGCCACCATGGACGGAATCATCGAACGGGAGGGGCAGCGACTCGACGTCAACCTGCGGGTGAATCGCCTGGAGGGCGATCACGAGACCCAGTTGCTCGTCTCCATGCTCGACGTGACCGAACTGCGCTCGGCCCATGCGTTGCTGAGCTATCGCGCCACGCATGATCGGCTCACGGGTCTGCTGAATCGCGAGGCGCTCGAGGATTTTCTCGACCGTACTGCCACGAACAGCGAGCCAAAGCACGGCGTGCCGGGCACGGCCTGCCTGATCTGGCTTGATCTCGACGAATTCCGGCTCCTCAACGAGATCGGCACGCGGCAGTTCGGCGATCGTGTTCTGGCCGCATTGGCCGGGCATTTTTCCCTGGAATTGCCGTCGGATGCCATGATCGCCCGGATGGGCGTGGACGAGTTCGCCATCTGGATGCCGCTGGCAAGCCAGGACAACTGCATCGTGGCGGCCCGGAACGTCCTGAAAAGCGTGCATTCCTTCCGGATGCCCGGAGAGAACGAACATCTTCGGCTCAAGGCCAGCGTGGGCGTCACCCGAATCGACCCGGATGACGCCCTGGCGGCGAAGCGACTGGACGATGCCGAACGTGCCTGCCAGAGCGCCCAGAGACAGGGTGGCGACCGGGTTGTCCAGTATTCCGGTGGCGACACCGAACTGCTGGAACGACAGACTCAGGTGAAACGCTACAACAGCCTGCGTGCGGCGATCGCGAGCAATCGGTTGTCCCAGGCCGCCCAGCGCATCACCCCCATCGATCCGTCACGCCCGGAGCATCACGAACTCTTGCTGCGCATCGTCGGCGAAGATGGTGAGCTCGAATTCCCCTCGGAGTTCATCGAGATAGCCGAGAAACATCATGCCATGACGGAGGTCGACCGGTGGGTGGTCCGGACCGGTTGCGAGTGGATCGCCACGCACCTCGATTCGCCCAAGACGGTGAGCATCAACCTGTCCGCGCACTCGGTGCAGGACCCCGGCATGATCCCCTTCATCCGGGAAACCCTGGCCGATACCGGCGCCGATCCCGGGCGGATCATCTTCGAGGTGACCGAGACCGCGGCGATTCGAAACCTGGAACAGGCCGAACGCCTCACCCGGGCACTGAGGCGACTCGGCTGCCGATTCTCCCTCGACGATTTCGGCGGCGGCTTCCTTTCCTTCGACTTCCTGCGACGCCTCCAGCCGGATTTCGTCAAGATCGACGGTCAGTTGATCCGAGACATGACCGATGACCCGGTGGCCAGCGTGATCGTCTCGGCCATCATCGAGGTGAGCGGAGTGATGTCGGCCAGCACCGTCGCCGAATGGGTCGAGACCGAGCAGCAGTACGAGAGCCTTCGCGCCATGGGTGTGGACTACGTCCAGGGGTTCCTCATCCATCGGCCGGAACCCATTTCGAGGACATGACGAGCGGTCGTTTCCGTTACGCTTTTCGTCTACAGTCGCACGCCGTTCACCATCACAAGATCAAGGAGAGTGTCCATGCGCATCCTTCACACGATGATTCGCGTCAGCGACCTGGAAAAATCGCTCGATTTCTACACCAACGTGCTCGGCATGAAGCTCCTGCGTCAGCAGGACTACCCGGCCGGAGAGTTCACGCTGGCATTCGTCGGCTACGGCGAGGAGAGCGAGACGGCCGTACTCGAACTGACCTACAACTGGGGCGACCACCAGTACGATCTTGGTGACGGCTATGGTCACATCGCCATCGAAGTGGACGATGTTTACGAGGCGGCCGAGCGCATCCGGGAGAAGGGCGGCAAGATCCTGCGTGAACCCGGACCGATGAACGCCGGATCCACCATTATCGCGTTCGTTGCCGATCCGGACGGTTATGCCATCGAACTGATCGGCGCCAAGTGAAGAAAAACGCGACCCAAGTCAAGACTTGACAGGAACATTTTCCACATGATCGAGGCGCAATTTCGGTTGCGCCTTTTCTTGTGGACGACCAATCAGTGACTTAGGGCAAAAAAGCGCGCAAGTGATTGTTCTTGCGTGACTATGGAGCGAGAGACGACAGGGTGGCCAAGAATTGGTCATTCCTGTCGCGGGCCTTGCGTGGCATGCACTTGGCAACTATCTCCACAGGCTTATCCACAGGATCTGTGAAAAACTTTTCCTTGGCCGGGAACTTCTGCCGAGCTGTTCCAGCCATTCGCCTCCGGAAGGCGACGCCGTCGAGGGACTCCCATCTGCAATCGGCCGCCATGCCGGTCTCCTTCAGAGATGTCCCTTGAAACGCCACCCTCGTTGGTCGACCTGCAGGGAACGTCAGATCGGTTCGATCGGAATGATTCGTGGCATTCATTTTTGTTCAATGGCCCGCCGGATTCATCAAGGATCGATGACCTGGCATAGGGGCAGGGTGACGTGTCGGACGATGGGTTTGATGGATCGACTCGATCATGCGCTGTCAAGGGTTGACAGGCGCGATTTTCCACATCAATGCATCGGGACGGTCCGCGGGAGCCGCATCGGGTCTTGGTTATCATGGAGTTGGGAGCTTTGTGGCCATAACTCGTTGTTTGTTGAACATTTGCCAACGGCGGTCATCGAATGGTCAAGAATTGGCCATTTCCGTTCCGGCCCCTGTGAACAAGGGCCTTAGCTGTTTCTTCCACACGTTTATCCACAGGAACTGTGGAAACCTTTGGGCACCGGATCCGGATCGATTTCTCACTCGATATTCGGCCCGCGTCGTGGGCGGCAACACCACCGTGTAGACGCTTGGACAACCGACTGTTATCAAAACGTCACGTTCGGGAACTAGGGTTCGCATTCCATTCGGTTGCCCATATACTTTCGCGGCACAAGCCGTCGGGGCAAGATCAGGCAGCAAGAGAGGGAAGCAGGCATGACGATCAAAGTGGGCATCAACGGTTTCGGGCGTATCGGCCGCCTCGCGTTCCGCGCACTCGCCGACCGCCCCGAGCTCGGCCTCGAGGTGGTTCACGTGAACGAGACTGCCGCGGATGCCGCCTGCATGGCACACCTTACCCAGTTCGACTCGGTACACGGCCGCTGGAACCGCGACATGGACGGGGATGGTGACCGCATGGCCCTCGACGGTCGCGACATCCGTTTCACCAGCGCGCCCGACGTCGACTCGATCGGATGGCGGGACAGCGAGGTCGAGGTGGTCATCGAATCCACGGGCCGCTGGCGTGCCTACGAGGAGATTGCCCCCCACCTGGCCCAGGACGTGGAACGCGTGGTGGTCGCCGCGCCGGTCAAGCACCCGGATGTGCTCAACGTCGTCATGGGCGTGAACGACGATCGCCTGGAGCCGGCGCGCCACCGGGTGGTCACGGCGGCATCCTGTACCACAAACTGCCTCGCCCCGGTCGTCAAGGTGCTGCACGAGGGGCTCGGGATCCGCCGGGGCACCATGACCACGATGCACGACCTGACCAACACTCAGGCGGTGGTGGACAAGGGCGATCGGGACTGGCGTCGCGCGCGGGCCTCGTCGATGTCGCTCTCGCCGACGACGACGGGTTCGGCCAAGGCCATCGGCGCGATCTTTCCCGAACTCGACGGCCGGCTCAACGGCCTTGCCGTCCGGGTCCCGCTGCTGAATGCCTCGCTGACGGACTTCGTGTTCGTTCCCGAGCGCTCCACCACCGTGGAGGAGGTCAACGACCTGCTGCGGTCGGCCGCGGAGGGACCGATGCAGGGCATCCTCGGTTACGAGACCCGCCCGCTCGTCTCCGTGGACTACACGAACGACCCGCGGTCCTCGATCGTCGACGCCCCCTCGACCATGGTCATCGACGACGACCTGGTGAAGGTGCTCGCCTGGTACGACAACGAGTGGGGGTATGCCCAGCGACTGGTCGAGCTGGTCTCCCGGATCGGCCACGCCTGAGCGGCCCGTAGACGAGGAACGCCCCATGCCCGCGGCACTGCGCCAATACCTGACCATCACCGGCAACTACTGGCTGTTCACCCTGACGGACGGGGCAATCCGCATGCTGGTAGTGCTGCACTTCTACCAGCTAGGCTACTCCCCGTTCGCCATCGCGATGCTGTTCCTCTTCTACGAGTTCTTCGGCATCGTCACCAATTTCGTCGGCGGCTGGCTGGGTGCCCGCATCGGCCTCAACCGCACCATGCAGCTGGGTACCGGGCTGCAGATCCTCGCCTTGCTGATGCTCACGGTGCCGGATGCATGGCTGACGGTGGTCTGGGTGATGGCCGCCCAGGCGTTGTCGGGCATCGCCAAGGATCTCAACAAGATGTCGGCCAAGGCGGGCGTGAAGATGGTCGCCCGCGAAGGCAACGCCCAGCTTTTCCGCTGGGTGGCGTGGATCACCGGCTCGAAGAACGCCCTGAAGGGGGCGGGCTTCTTCCTCGGCAGCCTCCTGCTCGCCTGGCTGGGCTTCCAGGGGGCGATGGGGGCCCTGGCGGCGATGCTCGTGATCGGCTTCGCCATGACGCTGACGCTGCCGTCCGGGCTGGGTGCCATCCGGAAGAAGGCCGCCTTCGGCCAGATGTTCGCGCGTGACCCGGTGATCAACTGGCTCGCCGGTGCGCGTATCTTCCTGTTCGCCGCCCGCGACGTGTGGTTCGTCGTGGCCCTGCCGGTATTCCTGGTCTCCATCGGCTGGGATTTCCACTGGGTCGGCGCCTACCTCGCCCTGTGGGTGATCGGGTACGGCATCGTCCAGTCCGCGGCGCCGCGACTCATCGGCGCTCGACGCGGCATGGCCGAAGGGCAGGGCGGGCCGGGTGCCCGCGCCGCGACAGTGTGGAGTTTCGCCCTGGTCCTGCCGCTGGCCGCCATCCTTGTCGCCCTGGCCGCGGATCTCACCGCGGCATGGATCATCACCGCGGGGCTGGCACTCTTCGGCGTGGTGTTCGCGATCAACTCCGCGACCCACTCCTATCTGATCCTGCGGTATTCCGTCGAGGAGAAGGCGTCGATGAACGTCGGCTTCTACTACGCCGCGAACGCCACCGGGCGGCTGATGGGGACCGTGCTCTCGGGGCTGAGTTACCAGTGGATCGGGATCACGGGCAGCATCGCCTTCGCGCTGGGTTTCGTCGTCATCGCCGGACTTCTCAGCCTGCGGCTCGTCGCGCTGGAATCCTCGCTGACCCAGGAGTAGCGGCCCCTCCCTCGTCCGGCTTGCCGCTCTACCGCTACACTGGTCTTGCGTGTAGATTGTGAGAAAGGAGGCCGACGGCGACGATGACGACATCATCCGAAACGCGCAGGGAAGGGCTGGACCATGCACTCGACCTCGTGCGCCAGTGTGCAACGGACGACGGATTTCTCGCCTCGCCCATCCACCGGGACAACTACCGTCGTGTCTGGGCCCGTGACGGGGTGATCATCGGCCTGGCCGCCCTGATGACCGGGGAAGAGGCCCTGGTGGCCACGATGCGCAAGACGCTCGAGACATTGGCGCGCCACCAGGGCCCTCACGGCGAGATCCCCAGCAACGTCGACACCAGCACGCAGCGCATCAGCTACGGCGGCACCACCGGGCGGGTGGATGCCGACCTCTGGTTCGTCATCGGCTGCGCCGAGTACTGGCGTGCCACCGGGGACGATGCCTTCCTGGAAGAGGCCCTGCCGGCGCTCGAGCGGGTGCACTTTCTACTCGGGGCGTGGGAATTCAACGACCGCGGCCTGATCTATGTCCCGCAGACCGGCGACTGGGCCGACGAATACGTCCAGTCCGGTTACATACTCTACGATCAGCTCCTCTACCTGCAGGCATTGCGCTCGCTCTGCCAGGTGCACGACCATGTCCACGGCACGGCCGACCATCAATTGCAGGACCGTACCCTGCGGCTGTTCCACCTGATCCGCGGCAACTTCTGGTTCAACGGCGACGACCCGGCCGACGTCTACCACGAGGTGCTCTACGAGAAGGGGCGCAAGGCCGCCCCGCGCCGCCGCGACCACTACTGGATGCCGTTCTTTTCGCCGACCGGGTACGGCTACCGCTTCGACGCCTTCGCCAATGTCCTGGCCAATCTGTTCGGCGTGGCCCGAGACCGGCAAAGCGAGCAGGTCGATGCGTATATCGCGAAGATCACGCCGAAGGCCATGCCCCTGCTGCCCGCCTTTCACCCCATCATCGAACCGGTGGACCGGGACTGGGAAAGCCTGCAGATGATGTTCTCCTACAGCTTCAAGAACAGGCCGTACGAATTTCACAACGGGGGGCTCTGGCCGATGCTCACCGGCTTCTATGTCGCCGACCTGGCCCGCCGCGGGCACAGCGGGAAGGCCCGACGCCACCTCGACGCGATTCATGCGGCCAATGCGTTGTCGATGGATGACGAGTCCTGGTCCTTTCCGGAATTCGTGCATGGCCGGGAACTCACGCCGGGCGGCACGCGCTGTCAGGGCTGGAGCGCGGCCGGGGCGGTAATCGCCCATCACGGGCTTCAGGGAGAACCGTTATTCAGGATCGATGACGATGAGTGAACTGCT
>NZ_JBKGYT010000082.1:0-7067 GCF_046545975.1 Guyparkeria sp.
GAACCCGTCACGCCGAAGGACAGGTCCAGCGTGGGCAGCAGGTTGCCGTTGGCCTGCTCGATGGCCGCGCGTGCCTCGGCGATGCGGGCCTGCGACAGGTCGATGGCCGCGTTCTGCGAGAGCGTCCGCTCGACGGCCTCGACGAACGTCAGCCGAAGCTGTTCCTGGCTGCCGGTCTCCGTCGCGATCGGGCTGAAGTCGGGCGAGGGTTCCGCGAACACCGGCCCGGGAGACAGGCCGACCATGATGGAGGCGGCCAGCAGGCCGATGGCCGGGCCGCGGCGAGCGCCTCCGGTAGTGGAACGCTCACCGGTGAGCTTGCGATCGGTAGGGTCTTTTCGCGCCATGCTGCTCTCGTTCCTGGGACGTCGGTCTGGGCCGCCCGGCAGTCGTTGCGCGGGCATCGTCGGCCGCAAACAATATCAGAAACCGCTAATATGGGAAACCTGGCTCCGGTCTCGCTGTCTCAGGCCGGTTGTACCGAGCCCGTACTACCGGAGCCTAGCATGGCCGCAGCCCACGCGTTGCCTGATAAGTAGTTGGCATGACACTGATATTCGAGCGGTTCGGCCGAGGTCCGGCCCCGCGCGACCAGGAAGGTGTGTCGGGCGCGATATCATGGTGGGTTCGACATCGGCTTGAATACACACGACAGAACGCAGGGGAGACGGCACGACATGCGGCTGGCCATGGGCATCGAATACGACGGGGGGCGCTACCACGGCTGGCAGCGACAGTCGCACTGCGACTCGGTCCAGGCGCGCCTGGAAAAGGCCATCTCCCGGGTGGCCGATGGCCCCGTGGAGGTCGTCTGCGCCGGGAGGACCGATCGCGGTGTGCATGCCACCCACCAGGTGGCCCACTTCGACGTGGAGGTCGAGCGCCCCCTGTACGGCTGGCAGATGGGCTCCATCCAGCACCTCCCGAGGGACATCACCGTGCTGTGGGTGCAGCCGGTGGGCGAGGACTTTCACGCACGCTTTTCCGCCACCGCCCGCGAGTACCGCTACTGCGTGGTGAATCGCTCGTCCCGGCCGGCGCTGTCGGCCGGTCGGCTCACCTGGTGGTATCGCCCGCTCGATGCCGACCGCATGCAGGAGGCGGCGCACCGCCTGCTCGGCGAGCACGACTTCTCCAGCTTTCGCGGCAGGGACTGCCAGGCGCACTCGCCGGTGCGCACGCTGGAGTCCATCCATGTCACCCGGCAGGGCGACTACCTCCTGATCGATGTCCGGGCCAATGCCTTCCTGCATCACATGGTGCGCAACATCGTCGGCAGCCTGTTCGCGATCGGGGCAGGGGAGCGACCGGTCGACTGGCTGTCGGAGGTGCTTTCCGCGCGTGACCGCGACGCAGCCGGCATCACGGCGCCCGCCGACGGGCTGTACCTGACGGGGGTCGAGTATCCGGCGGTCTTCGGACTGCCGACAGGGCCGCGCCGCCCGCTGTTCGAGGCGATCGGCGGATTCGAGCGGCCGCCGGAATCCTGCTAGTATTGCCGGCCCGGTCGGCCCGCCGCGGATGGTCCGCCGGGCACCGGCCACGTTCTGCACGAGGACCGCATCCAGGTGGAAAACAGCCGCACACGCGTCAAGATCTGCGGGGTTACCCGGGCCGAGGACGTCGAGGCCGCCGTGTCGGCGGGTGCCGACGCGCTGGGCTTCGTCTTCGTGCCGGCGAGCCGACGCTCGATCGATATCGGCAGGGCGCGGGAACTGATCGCCGCCGTGCCGGCCTTCGTCCAGACCGTGGCGCTGTTCGCCGATGCCAAGGTGGACTGGGTGGAGAGCGTGATCGACCAGGTCGCCCCGGACCTGCTGCAGTTCCACGGCAGCGAGACCGGGCGCTTCTGTCGGCAGTTCGGGCGCCCGTACATCAAGGCGCTGAGCGCCGAGCTCGACGACACGGCGCGCGACAAGGCGGTCGCCGATCACGCCACCGCGCGCGGCTTCCTGCTCGACAGCCACGCCGTCAGCGGGCTAGGCGGCACGGGGCACACCTTTGACTGGGGGCGCTGGCCGCGACAGGCCGGACGCAAGCGGCACCCCTGGATCCTGGCCGGGGGGCTGACTCCCGAGAACATTGCCGAGGCCGTGTCGACACTCGCGCCCTACGCGGTGGACGTGTCCAGCGGCGTGGAGACCGAGCCGGGCATCAAGTCGGCCGAACTGATTCATGCATTCATGCGAGGGGTAGGGCATGCCCGAGACCACTGACCCGATGGCCCGCGAGGCGATCGACTACACCAGCTTTCCCGACGCCCGCGGCCGCTTCGGCGACTACGGCGGGCGCTACGTGGCCGAGACCCTGATGGAGCCGATCGAGGAGCTGACCGCCGCCTACGAGAAGTATCGCAACGATCCGGGTTTCATCGAGGAGTTCGAGTCGGACCTGCGCGATTACGTCGGCCGTCCCACCGCGCTCTACCACGCCAAGCGCCTGTCCGAGCTCTACGGTGCCGAGATCTGGCTCAAGCGCGAGGACCTCAATCACACCGGTGCGCACAAGATCAACAACGCCCTCGGCCAGGCCCTGCTGGCTAAGCGCATGGGCAAGACCCGCATCATCGCCGAGACCGGCGCCGGCCAGCACGGCGTGGCCACGGCCACCGTCGCCGCGCGCCTGGGGATCGAGTGCGTGGTCTACATGGGCGCCGACGACATCCAGCGCCAGGCCCCCAACGTCTTCCGCATGCGCCTGCTCGGCGCGAAGGTGGTGCCGGTCGACTCCGGCACACGCACGCTCAAGGACGCGCTTAACGAGGCGATGCGCGACTGGGTGACGAACGTCGACGACACCTTCTACATCATCGGCACCGTGGCCGGCCCGCACCCGTACCCGCTGATGGTGCGCGACTTCCAGTCGGTGATCGGCCGCGAGGCCCGTGCCCAGATGCTGGAGAAGACCGGTGAACTCCCCGACCAGGTGGTCGCCTGCGTGGGCGGGGGGTCGAATGCCATCGGCATCTTCCACGAGTTCCTCGCCGACGAGACCGTCGAACTGCACGGCTCGGAGGCCGGTGGCCACGGGGTGGAGACCGGCCGGCACGCCGCGCCGCTGACCGCCGGTCGGCCGGGCGTCCTGCATGGCAACCGCACCTACCTGATGGAGGACGAGAATGGCCAGATCATCGGCACGCACTCGATCTCCGCCGGTCTCGACTACCCCGGCGTGGGCCCGGAGCATTCCTGGCTCAAGGACGTCGGTCGCGTGCAGTACGCCGCGATCACCGACGAGGAGGCCATGGCCGCCTTCCACGACATGATGCGCTGCGAAGGGATCATCCCGGCACTCGAGTCCTCCCACGCGGTCGCCCATGCGCGCCTGCTCGCCGAGGCGAGGGGGAAACAGCGCATCCTGATCAACCTCTCCGGGCGGGGCGACAAGGACATCAATACCGTGGCACGACTCGAGGGGATCGAACTGTGAGCGAGACGACCAAGCAACCGACAAGCCGCCTGGCCGCCCTGTTCGAGCGCCTCAAGGGCGAGAACCGCGCCGCGCTGATCCCGTATATCACCGCCGGCGACCCGGATCCGCAGGCGACCGTCGAACTCATGCACGCGCTGGTCGCCGGGGGCGTGGATGCGTTGGAACTCGGCGTGCCGTTTTCCGATCCCATGGCGGACGGCCCGGTCATCCAGGCGGCGCACGAGCGCGCCCTGAAATCGGGCTTGGGCCTGCGCGGCGTACTGGGCCTGGTGGCCGAATTCCGCCAGCGGGACAGCGAGACCCCGGTGGTGCTGATGGGCTACCAGAACCCCATCGAGGCCATGGGGATCGAGACTTTTGCACGGCAGGCGGCCGAGGCCGGCGTCGATGGCGTGCTGACGGTGGACCTGCCGCCCGAGGAGGCCGACGACCTTGTCCGGGCCTTCGCCGGGGCGGGCATCGACCCGATCTTCCTGCTGGCGCCTACGACGAAGGGCGAGCGCACCCGCGCCGTGGCCGCGCGGGGCTCGGGGTTCGTGTACTACGTCTCGCTCAAGGGCGTGACCGGCGCGGCCAACCTGGACGTCGATGCGCTCGGCGCCCAGCTGGGTCGCATCCGCGAGACCTGCGACCTGCCGGTCGGCGTGGGCTTCGGCATCCGGGATGCCGAGACGGCCGGCCGGGTGGCGGCCGTGGCCGACGCCGTCATCGTGGGTTCGGCAATCGTGCGACTGATACACGAACAGGCCGTCGAGCGCGGCGGTGTCGACGAGGCCGTGCTGGAGACGGTAGGGGCCTTCGTCGCCGAGATGCGCAAGGCCGTGGAAACCGCAAGGAAATGACAGGCAATATGGACAGGCGAACGAACGGGGAGGCTGACGCATGAGCTGGCTGGACAAACTCCTTCCGTCACGAATCCGGACCGAGAGCAGCGGCAAGCGTGGCGTGCCCGAGGGGCTCTGGGTCAAGTGCGACGGCTGCGACGCCGTGCTCTACCGCGAGGAGTTGCGGCGCAACCTCGAGGTCTGCCCGAAGTGCGGACACCACATGCGCATCGGCGTGCGCGAGCGCCTGGACGCCTTCCTCGACGAGAGCGGGCGCGAGGAGCTGTTCACCGAGATCGCCCCGGTGGACATCCTCAAGTTCCGTGACCAGAAGAAATACCGTGACCGGATCGCCGCCAGCCAGAAGAAGACCGGCGAGAAGGACGCGCTTGTGGTCATGCGCGGGCAGGTCGAAGGCCTGCCGGTGGTGGCCGCGGCCTTCAACTTCGCCTTCATGGGCGGCTCCATGGGCTCGGTGGTCGGCGAGAAGTTCGTTCGCGCCGTGGAGGCGGCGATCGAGAACCGCTGCGCGCTGATTTGCTTCACGGCGTCCGGCGGTGCGCGCATGCAGGAGGCCCTGTTCTCGCTGATGCAGATGGCAAAGACATCGGCGGCGCTCACCCGGCTGTCGAAGAAGAAGCTGCCCTTCATCGTGGTGCTGACCGATCCCACCATGGGCGGGGTCTCGGCCTCGCTGGCGATGCTCGGTGACGTTCAGATCGCCGAGCCCAACGCGCTGATCGGTTTTGCGGGCCCGCGCGTGATCCAGCAGACCGTGCGGGAGACCCTGCCCGAAGGGTTCCAGCGCAGCGAGTTCCTGCTCGAGCACGGCGCCATCGACATGATCGTCCCGCGCGCCGAACTGCCCGGGTCGATCGCGACACTGGTCGCCAACCTGCAAAAGAAGGACCTGCCTCGGTCCGAGGTGAGCGCTCCTGCACGCACCGACGCATGACCCGACGTCCGGTCGGCCCGCGGTAGGGCGGGAGGTCGCATGACGGACGCCATCCTGGAACGCTGGCTTGAACGGCTGCTGGAACGTGATCCGGACCGCATCGAGCCGGGCGTCACCCGTGTCGAGCGCGTGGCCTCGGACCTGCTGCGCGGCAAGCGGATCGGCACCGTCATCTCGGTGGCGGGCACCAACGGCAAGGGCTCCTCGGTGGCCATGGCGTCGGCGGTCTGTCGCGCGGCGGGCTATCGGACGGGCAGCTACACCTCCCCCCACCTGGTCGACGTGCGTGAACGCTTCCTCGTCGACGGCGAGCCGGTCGCGGCGGAGCGCCTGATCGCGGCGTTCGAGGCGATCGATGCCCACCCAGAGAGCGGGGCGCTGACGTACTTCGAATGGCTGACCGTGGCGGCCTTCGTGGTGTTCTCCGCCGAATCCCTGGACGTCTGGGTGCTGGAAGTCGGTCTGGGCGGGCGGCTTGACGCCGTGAACGCCCTGGACGCCGACCTGGCCCTGATCACCAACATCGGCCTGGATCACCAGGCCTGGCTGGGCGACTCTCGAGAGGCGATCGGCCGGGAGAAGGCCGGCATACTGCGCCACGATCGCCCGGCAGTCTACGCCGACCCGGACCCGGTCGAGGCCGTGATCGAGGAAGCGAACCGTATCGGCGCGGATCTGCTCCGGCTGGGGCAGGAGTTCCGGCTGGAGCGACCGACGCCGGATGCCCCGGATCATTTCGCTCTTGTCGGGCCGGAGGGGCGTCACGTCGTCCCGGTTCCCGCGCTGGGCGGTGAGCATCAGCTCGTGAACGCCGCGGGGGTCGTTGCGTTGCTGCAACATCCGCGCAGTCCGCTGGTCATACCCGTTGCCGCCGTGAACGAGGGGCTTCTTGCGGCCGGTCTGGCGGGGCGGCTCGAACGTTTCGAACGCGACGGCCGGCGCTTCGTGCTGGACGTGGCGCACAACGGGGAGGCGGCCCGCGCCCTGGCGAACGCGCTCGGGGCGCGGCCCGCCAAGCGGCGTCTGGCGGTGTTCTCGTTGCTGTTGGACAAGCCGATCGCCGACATCGTCGCGTCGTTGGCCGGATGCATCGACACCTGGTGGGTGGCCGAACTGCCGGAGTCCCGGGCGATGCCGTTGCCGGCCATCGAAAGGGCCCTGGCGGAGGCCGGGGTGGGGCAGGTATACAGTGAAAGCGGGCTGCTGGCCGCGTATAATGCCGCCATCGCCGCATCGGCACCGGGTGACGAGATCGTGATCTTCGGGTCATTCCACGTGGTCGGGCCGTTGCGGGACCGGGTGAATGGGACCCACAATGTGCCGTACAGGCCCACGCCTGCAGCCTAATCCGACGAGGACGCCGTGGCAGAGCAATCCGACTCAACCTGGACTGAATCGCGCTTCCGCCAGCGGCTGGTCGGTGCGGCGGTGGTCGTGGCACTGGCGGTGTTGCTGTTGCCACTCTGGCTTGACGGTAGCGGCATCGACAGTCTCAGCGTGCAGCCAATTCCCGAAAAGCCCGAGGTCGCTAGCACGGACCCGGGCGAGATTTCACAGCCGCCGGGCGACAGCAGCGAACCGCTGGACGATCCCCCATCGTCCCTTTTCCCCGACCAGGCTTCCGAGGAGTTGCGTGCCGGATCCCACGAGACCGACGAGGAAGATCCCGCGCCGGAAGCCCCCGTCGAGCCGGAAGCCCCGTCCGAAGACGAGTCGGCGACGTCAGGGGATTCCGACAATGCCGGGGACCAGGAGGGCGAGACGGACGGGCAACGTACAGCCGAGGAGGCTGACGAGTCCCGTGACGAGTCTGTTGACGGGACGCCTGATTCGGACAGTGAGTCTGCCGGTGAGGG
>NZ_JBKGYT010000083.1:0-7035 GCF_046545975.1 Guyparkeria sp.
GGCGCGATGATCCACGAGCAACTGCTCACGCGGCTCTCGGATCAGCTCAATACCCGCATGTACATCCTGTCGATCGTCGCGGCGATCTTCCTGCCGCTGGGGTTCGTCACCGGGCTGTTCGGCATCAACGTCGGCGGCATGCCGTGGGTGGAAACCCCGATGGGCTTCTGGTGGGTGATGCTGCTGATCGCCGCCCTCGGTATCGGCCTGGGTATCTGGCTCAAGCGGCGGCGCTGGTTCTAGCCCAGGGCAACATCCAGCACCATCATAACGATAAAGCCGCCGATCACGCCCAGGGTCGCGGCATCGGCATGTCCACTGCGCTGGGCCTCGGGGATGACCTCCTCGACCACCACGAAGATCATCGCCCCGGCGGCGAACGCCAGCGCGTAGGGAAGGATCGGCTCCCAGAAGAGCACGGCCGCCGCGCCGAGCACCCCCGCGATCGGCTCAACCACGGCGGAAAGCTGCCCGTACCAGAAGCTCTTGAACTTGCCGACGCCCTCGCGGCGTAGCGGCATGGACACGGCCATCCCCTCGGGAAAATTCTGAATGCCGATGCCGATGGCCAGCGCCACCGCCGCACCCAGGCTGGCGTTGTCGAAACCATAGGCCAGGGCCCCGAAGGCAACCCCGACTGCCAGCCCCTCGGGAATGTTGTGCAGGGTAATGGCCAACACCAGCAGCGTGGTGCGACGCCAGCTGGTCGGGACCCCTTCGGCCTCGTGCATGGGCGCGTTGAGATGCAGATGGGGCAGGATCAGGTCGACCAGGCGCAGCGAGAGCGCGCCCAGCGCGAACCCCACCGCGGCGGGAAACCAGGCCGGGACGGAAAGGTCCCCGGCCATCTCGATCGACGGCGCCAGCAGCGACCAGAAGCTCGCGGCGATCATCACCCCCCCGGTAAAGCCCAGCAGGATATCGAGCAGGCGCCGGTTCTCCCGTTCGGTGAAGAACACGGGCAGCGCCCCGGCGGCAGTCATGCCCCAGGTGAACAGCGTCGCCACCAGCGCCTGGGTAATCGGGGACGCGGTGACGAATGCCTCGATGAGATTGTCGAACGTCTCGATGATCAATGCCGTCTGGACCTCCCGTTCACGGCTCGCGCCGGCCTACCGGCCGAACCCGATGTAGGCGAAGAGCAGGCCGAGCAGGGCGATCGCCCAGGGATAGACCGTCACCACCGAGCCGCGGTAGAGCCGTCGGCTGAGCGCGATCACCTGGCGCGGAACGGTGATCAGCAGCAGCCCCTTGGCCAGGGCGAGCCACCCGACCAGCGTCACCAACAGGGACCAGTCGACCTGCCAGCGGTTGTGAAAGTGGATGATCAGCATGCCGAACACCAGCGCGAGAAAGCCGGACAGGTAGGTGCTCGCGGTGTTGCGGTACAGCTCGTCGAGCAGGTTCTCGTAGTGATGGCGATTGAGCAGCAGCCCCGCGGCGAAGGCCAGGTAGACCATCGAGAGGATACGGGCGACGAGCGTGGTGACTTCCATGAGACGACTCCTGGGTTGCCGCTGGTGATCGGTCGGCCGGCGCGGCGAGGGAGACGATCACCTGCATACCCGCATGGTAGCGCACCGTCGGCGGGCAGCATCCCGGCTGCGTGTCTACACTCGATTGTGCCGCAAGCGGCTGAACACGAACCGATTCAGGAGGAATTGCCATGAGCGAGAACATGCTGAAGGTCATCGAGGTGCTGGCCGAGTCCGACAAGTCCTGGGAGGATGCCGCCGATCAGGCCATTGCCCGGGCCAGCCGGAGCGTACACGGCATCAAGTCGATCTACATCAAGGAGTTCGAGGCCAAGGTCGAGAACAACAAGATCGTGAAGTACCGGATCAACGCGAAGATCACCTTCCAGCTCGACTGAACCGAGCCGGCCGGTCGGGCCGGCTTCACGTGCCGGCAACCGCCTGACATTCCTGCTCGATCACCCGGCTGCCGCGCAGGGCGAGACCGATCACGCGGATGTCCCCGTCGATCTCTGCCTCGTACCCCTGGTGCTGGTGACCGTGCAACACGATGCGCACGCCCATCGACCGCGCCAGGTCACCCAGTTCGCGAAAGCCGTACGGGTGCGACTCGGGCGCCTCGTGCAGGATCAGCACATCCGCCCGCTCACCTGCCAGCCGCTCCCAGTCGGCCGGAAAGATCGCGTCCCGCTTGCGACGCGGTACCCCACCCCGCCAGAGATTGCCCTTGCCCGCCGTTGCCACGCAATCCTCCCGGCTGTGGTGCCGCGGGGCACTCCGCCCGGGATACCAGACACTTTCCTTGAACACGCCCCCCAGCCCCGCGACGCGGCAGCCTCCGACCTCGACCACCCGCCCGTCGATCGACGGGAAACGCGAGGCGAACAGGAAGTCGAAGCGTTCCTCGTCGGTATCGTGGTTGCCGTGGATCCAGTAGACGGGCGTGGCCACCGTCGCCAGCACCTCGTCCAGCGGCCGGTCCAGCTCGCAGTCCCCCAGCAGGAACACCGCGTCGGGGCGCTCACGCTCGACGGCGGTCAGCAGCGGCTCGAAGTTGCCGTGCGGGTCGGAGTGAAAGAGCAGCCTCGCCACGGTCCACTCACTGCTCGGCGGCGAGCTTGTCGGTGCGCGCGGCCATGATGAAGTCGTTGCGATGCAGCCCGCGGATCTTGTGGCTCCACCAGGTCACGGTGACCCGGCCGTATTCGGTCAGCAACGCCGGATGGTGGCCCTCCGCCTCGGCGATCGCGCCGACGGCGTTGGTGAACCGCAGGGCCTCGGCGAAATCGGGAAAACGAAAGACGCGCTCGAGCTGGCGCACCCCGTCGCGCGTGATCACCTGCCACCGGTCGTCCAGTTCCTTCTGCAGGGCGACGATCTGGTCGTGGTCCAGCCTCGGCGCGTCGGCCCGGCAGGCCTCGCAGTGATTGTCTGCCAACTCGCTCATCGTGATCGAACCTCATCGCTATCCATTCGGGCTCACCGCCCATCCCGTCGAGTCAAGCGTCCACGGGATAAGCCGCCCGCTCCACGCCCCCGGAAAAGTGCCCGCCGGAACGCCGCGCGCCGCTCATCGAGTTCCGCTCTGCAGGCGGACCGGGACATGGGCTGACTGTAGGCAACGCCTGCGCTCGCGTCTATCGCCATTCATGCCACCGTGCTAGTTTGTATAGCTACCTAATGATTCACGGGTGCAAGATGACCGAGAGCCTGCGCAATCATCGTCTGGGCCTGATCCTGATGGCCCTTGCCGTGTTGACCATCCCGATGTCGGACACCATCGCGAAATGGCTGTCCACCGAGTTGTCCGTGGGCGAGATCGCCTGGCTCCGGTTCGTGTTCCAGACACTGTTCCTGTTGCCCTTCCTGGCGATGTACTGGCGCAGCGGGCGGTTGCAGCCGATCCACCTGCTGCTGGGCGCGCTGATCGCCGCCTCCATCCTGTTCCTGTTCTGGGGGCTGGCCCACCTGCCGCTGGCCAACAACATCGCCCTGTTCTTCGTCGAGCCCCTGATCCTGGTGATCTTCTCCGCCCTGTTCCTGGGCGAACGCATCACCGCGCGACGATGGATCGGCGTGATCGGCGGGCTGATCGGTGCCGTGATCATCCTGCGACCGAACTGGAGCGCCTACGGACTGGCCTCCCTGCTCCCCATAGCCGCGGCCGCCTGCTATGCCGGCTACCTGACCGCCACGCGGGCGTGGGCCAGTGCACCCCGGCCCCGTGACGCCCTGGTGCTGCAGTTCTGGGTCGGGGCCGCCGCCTCGTTGATCATGCTGGGCTTCGTGCTCCTGGGCCAGGGATTCGGCTGGTCGCTCGCCCGCTGGGATACCCCGGGGGCCGCGGAATGGCTCTGGCTGGCTACCGCCGGCCTGCTCGCGGCATTCGCCCACGTGCTGATCGCGATGGCCTTCGCCCGCAGCGACGCCAGCCTGCTCGCCCCGCTGCAATACCTCGAGATATTCGGCGCCACGCTGCTCGGGTGGCTGGTATTCGCCGAGTGGCCGGACGGTTTCACCGTTCTCGGCGGCCTGATCATCATCGGCGCGGGGCTGGTCGTGATCCGCGAGCGGCCGTTCGACGCCCACCCCTGAGCGGGGAACCGGCACGTCGCCGGGACATTCACCCGGAAACCGAAAAATCCCGCCAGATCGGCGGGATTTCCGTTCTCGGCGGCCTGGCTGCCCGAATCAGGCGCTTTCCATGTCCTCGCTGTACTTGCCGAGGCTCGCCAGACCATTGAACTTCGCCCGCGTGAACGCCCGCTTCTGGGCCTCTTCGGCGTTGCCCGGCTCGCCCTTCCAGTAGCTCAGCGCCGGCCCCTGGATCGCGCGGGCATAGGAGAAGGTCAGCGGCCAGGGCAGCCGGTCACCGTGACGGGTGTGCATGGCATTCAGATGCGCGGTGGATTCCTCGACGCCCTGCCCGCCGGAGAGGAAGACCACGCCACCGAGCGCGGCCGGCACGGTGCGCCGCAGCGTCTCGACGGTACGGTCGGCCACCTCCTCGACGCCGGCACGTTGCGCGGCATTCTTGCCCGAGATCACCATGCTGGTCTTGAGGATCACGCCCTCGAGCATGACGTTCTGGTGGTGGAGCTGACGGAAGACCTCGTTGAGCTCCTCCTCGGTCACCCGCTCGCAGGTGGCGATGTCGTGATCGCCGTCGATCAGCACCTCCGGCTCGATGATCGGCACCAGGCCCGCCTCCTGGCACAGAGCGGCATAACGCGCCAGCGCGTGGGCGTTGGCCTCGATGCAGCCGCGGGTCGGCAGGTCCTTGGCCGTGTCGATGGTGATCACCGCCCGCCACTTGGCGAAGCGCGCACCCATCGCGTAGTACTCGGCCAGCCGTTCGCGAAGGCCGTCGAGGCCCTCGGTGACCTTCTCGTCGTCCGAACCGGCCAGCGGCTTGGCACCGGTGTCGACCTTGATGCCGACCACCTGGCCGCGCTCGCGCATCACGTCGATGAAGGCCTTGCCGTCGGCGGTGGACTGGCGGATGGTCTCGTCGTAAAGGATCGCGCCGCTGACGTATTCCTGCAGATCCGGGATGGTCAGCAGCAACTCACGGTACTGGCGACGTTTCTCCTCCGATGGCTCGATGCCCACGGCCTCGAAGCGCTTGTTGCAGGTGCCGTTGCTCTCGTCGATGGCCAGGATGCCCTTGCCGGGGGCAACCATTGCCTGTGCCGTCTGGACCAGTTCGTCGGCCTTCTCGGGGCGATACGTACTCATGCGCGAACTCCTTGATTTCCTGTTGGAATCGAATGCGGTAGGAACGAGCACGACCATAGTCCCCCAGCGGGAGCATTTTCAAATCCGTTTCGCCGCGGCGTGTCAGAGATGGGCCCCGCCACCCCCGATCGCGATGCTCACCAGACCCAGCCACAGGATCACGTGCACCAGCCGGCGGATACGCGGGATCGCCTCGCCCGCCCGCGACCACTCCTGGGCGGCGACCGCGGCGTGCAGCTGCCGGTACGGCCCGAAGGCCAGCACGGCAAAGACGATGACGGTCAGCCAGCCGAACAGCTGCATCCCGTGCAGGTAACCCGGCGAGGCGAACCCGCCGAAGGCCGAGAACAGCAGCCCGTAGCCACTGACCAGCAGCAAGGCGATCAGCACCCAGACCCAGCGGAAGAAGCGGGTGAACACGCGATCCCAGAGCGTCACCCGCTCCGGGCCGGAAAGAAAGGCCACCGACGGGCGCAGGATCGTGTAGGCGTAGAACACCCCGCCGATCCACAGCACCGCGGCGAGCAGGTGGATCACCTTGAGCAGACCGGTCATGACGTCATCCCCCTCGTTCAGCCACGTCGCTCGCGCGAGCGGCGTACGGTCTCGTAAGCATTCTGGATTTCCTGGCTGCGCTCCTTGGCCAGCTCGACCATGGAATCGGGCAGCCCCTTGGCGATCAGCTTGTCCGGGTGATGCTCGCTCATCAGCTTGCGGTAGGCGCGCTTGACCTCGGCATCGGTGGCGCTTTTCTCCACGCCGAGTGCGCGGTAGGCATTCGTCAGTGCCTCGGCGGTGTTCGGGGCGCCCGGGCCGCGCTGGTAGTGACCGGCCAGCAGCGCCTCCAGGCGGGCGAAATCCGCGTCCGGCACGCCCAGCAGGCGGGCGATGCGCAGCAACGCCTCCCGCTCCGCCGGGTCCACACGCCCGTCGGCGAAGGCCACCTGGATCTGGATCTCGAGAAAGACGCGCATGAGGGTCGGCTGACTGCCGCAGACCTGCACGAAGCGCCGGATGGTGGCGTCGGGGTCGAAGCCCGGTGCCTTGCCCCGGTTGAAGGCCCGGATGGCCTCGCGACGGCGGGCCTTGGTGAGCCGCATCTGCGCCATCACCGCCTCGGTGGCCCGGATCTCGGCCTCGCTGACCCGCCCGTCGGCCTTGCTGACGAACCCCAGCGTGGTGAAGGTGGTGTCGAAGAAGCTCTTCTGCACCTCCAGCAACTGCCCGCCGACCCGCTTGATGCGACCGACGAAACGGTCGAGGAAGTGGCCGAGCAGCAGCCCGACACCCGCCCCGATCCAGCCGAAGATCCAGAAGCCGAGTCCCGCCCCCAGTACCTTTCCAATCCAGGCCATGCCTGTCCCCGTCAATGAACCAGCCGACAGTTTGCCAAAAACCGGCCGCCAGCGGTTGCCCCGGGCGGAGGTGGCGAATCAGCCCCGCACCAGCACCGCGCCGTCCGGCACGTCCCGCTGCAGGTCACGGCAATCGCCCGGGTCCGGCTGGTCCTCCGGGTCGCGATCCGGGTACCAGATGCGGCATTCGCCGGGCGGGGGAAGGTGCGTGGCCGGCACGGTCACCGGGTCGAGCGAGGTATCGCCGCCCGGGTGGATGACGACCGTGCGCTGATCTCCCTCCGGTGCCGTGGTGGCGCAGCCACCCAACAGGAGGAGACCGGCTGCGGCCGTTGCCACCACAAGCTTGCGCGTGCTCCAGACTGGATTCATCGTGTCGTCTCCCGGTTTTCGGCGCGTGCGAAGTATTCACGTGTGATGGCGAACACGGTGCCCGACAGGGCAATCAGCGCGATCAGGTTCGGGAT
>NZ_JBKGYT010000084.1:0-7003 GCF_046545975.1 Guyparkeria sp.
GGTGACTCGGACAGCGCCGGGGACGCGGCTAACGGGCTGCCGGACCAGCCGCTCAAGGCATTGCCCTGATCGGCAGACCCACGCACAAGCAAACTGACAGGGAACACTTAAAGACCATGACACAGAAAGTCGTAAGCGGCGAGGAGCTCAAGCAGACCGCCCTGGGCCGGGAACTGACCAACGAGCAGTGCCAGTTGCTGGCCAAGGCCTGTCGCCGGCGCATGATCCCGAACGGCGAGACGCTGTTCAGCGAGGGCGAGGTCAGCGAAACCCTGTTCGTGATCATTGCCGGCCGGTTCGCGGTAAGCCGAGACACCGGGCGGGGCTTTGCCGACACCCTGCACCTCCTGGATGCCGGCAACCTCGCCGGCGAATCCGGCTTTCTGGACAGTTCGCCACACAGCGCGACACTCCGCGCCGTGGGCGATGCCGAGGTGGTCACCCTGGAGCGCGCGCACCTCGAGGCGCTGCTGGTCGACCACCCGATCCTGGTCTACAAGGTCATGCGGGCCATCGTGCACAGCATCCGCGAGATCATCCGCCGGATGAATCGCCAGCACAGCGAACTGCTCAGCTACATCAACCCGAACATCGGGCGGTTCTGAGGGAGGTTTCCGCTTCCCGGAAACAGAAAGGGCCGTGATCGCGAGATCACGGCCCTTTTCCTTTCCAGCCCGGTTACGGCCGGCGAGTCACAGTCACTAACGGTCCTTGCGCATCGACAGGCGCAGGCGCCCCTGACGGTCGATCTCGAGGAGCTTGACGTCGACCTCGTCGCCCTCGTTGACGATGTCGGTGACCTTGTCCACGCGCCCCTCGGCCATCTCGGAGATGTGCAGCAGGCCGTCCTTGCCCGGCGCAATGTTGACGAACGCGCCGAAGTCGACCACGCGCACCACCTTGCCGTGGTAGACCTTGCCCACCTCGAGCTCGGCGGTCAGCTCCTCGACCCGGCGGCGCGCCTCCTCGGCAGCCTCCCCGTTCGGCGCCGCGATGGTGACCACGCCGTCCTCGCCGATGTCGATCTGGGTATCGGTCTCCCTGGTCAGCGCCTGGATGGTCGCGCCACCCTTGCCGATCAGGTCGCCCTTGCGCTCCGGGTTGATCCGCATGGTGACGAACCGCGGCGCGTGCGAGGAAAGATCGGTACGTGCCTCGGCCAGTGCCTCGTTCATGCGCCCGAGGATGTGCTCACGACCGGCACGCGCCTCGCGCAGGGCCTCCTCCATGATCTCGCGGTTGATGCCCTCGATCTTGATGTCCATCTGCAGGGCGTTCACGCCCTCGGCGGTGCCGGCGACCTTGAAGTCCATGTCACCGAGGTGATCCTCGTCGCCGAGGATGTCGGTCAGGACCACGAACTCGTCCCCTTCCTTGATCAGCCCCATCGCGATACCGGCCACAGGTGCCTTCATGGGCACGCCCGCGTCCATCATCGCCAGCGAGGCCCCGCAGACGGATGCCATCGACGACGAGCCGTTGGACTCGGTGATCTCGGAGACCACGCGGATCGTGTAGGGGAATTCCTCGGCCGCGGGCACGGCGGCCATCACGCCGCGGCGCGCGAGGTTGCCGTGGCCGATCTCGCGGCGCTTGGGCGCACCGAAGCGGCCGGTCTCGCCGACGCAGAACGGCGGGAAGTTGTAGTGGAACAGGAACGGTTCCTTGCGCTCGCCGCCGACCGCGTCGATCAGCTGCGCGTCCCGCGCGGTGCCCAGCGTGGTGACCACCATGGCCTGGGTCTCGCCGCGCGTGAACAGTGCCGAGCCGTGGGCGCGGGGCAGGAACCCCGTGCGGATGCTGATCGGACGCACGGTGCGCGTGTCGCGCCCGTCGATTCGCGGCTTGCCGGCAAGGATATCGCCGCGGACCACGTCGGACTCGATACCCTTGACCAGCCCGTCGATCACCTTTTCGGTCACCGGCGGCTCGGCGGATTCGTCGACGAACCGCTCGCGGATCTCGCCGCGGACCTGCCCAAGCCGGCTGCCGCGCTCGGCCTTGTCGGCGATCTGGTAGGCCGCCTCGATCTCGCCACGGAAAGCCGCCTCGATCTCGCCGGCCAGTGCACTGTTGTCGACCGGGGGCGTCCACTCCATCGGCGGGCGGCCCGCCTCGGCAGCCAGCGCATCGATGGCCCGGATGGCTGCCTGCATCTGCTCGTGACCGAACATCACGGCATCGAGCATCACCTCCTCGGGGAGCTGGTCGGCCTCGGATTCGACCATCAGCACGGCCTTCTCCGTGCCGGCAACCACGAGGTCCAGGCGCGAATCGGCCACCTGGGCCGGGCTCGGGTTCAGCACGAACTCGCCGTCGACGTGACCGATCCGGGCAGCCCCGATCGGCCCCGCGAAGGGCGCACCGGAAAGCGACAGCGCCGCGGAGGCACCGATCAGCGCCGGGATCTCCGAGTCCACCTCCGGATCGAGCGACAGCACCTGCGCAATGACCTGCGTCTCATGGGTGAAGCCCTTGGGGAACAGCGGACGCACCGGCCGGTCGATCAGGCGCGCGACCAGCGTCTCGCCCTCGGTCGACCGTCCCTCGCGCCGGAAGAAGCTGCCCGGAACGCGGCCAGCGGCGTAGAACTTCTCCTGGTACTCGATCGTCAGGGGCAGGAAGTCCTTGGCCGGATCGGCCGTCGGCGCGACCACCGCGGTGACCAGCACCACCGTCTCGCCCATGCTGACCATGACTGCCCCGCTGGCCTGCCGGGCGATCTCGCCGGTCTCCAGGGTGACGGTGTGTTGACCGTACTCGAAGGACTGTTTGCTGACTGCCACGCTTGGCTCCTGACGTTCTGTAGATGTGTTCGATGGACGACGGGACGATCGACGGACCGGCCCGCAAACAAAAAACCCGCCGCGGTGCGACGGGTTTAGGGAAACTCTGCACGAATGCCATACCGCTCTGCGCGTCTTGAGCCGGGCAGATGCAAGGCGTTCGTCCGCCGCGAAAGAGTGATTCTCTTTCCAAGGACGACAACATAGCAGATGTCCGGCTCAAGATGCGCCCTCCGGGGCCTGTCGAACCGCCCGTGCTCCGCGTTGCGCCGTCTTGACGTGGCCATCGGCACGCCAGCGACGACGCGCCTTGATCACGAACGGCTCGACAGGCCAGAGCGGCATGCCATTCGTGCAGAGTTTCCCCAGTGTAACCGGGAAGCGCTTACTTGCGCAGGCCGAGTTTCGCGATCAGTTCCTGATAGCGGGTCAGGCTCTTCGACTTGAGGTAGTCGAGCATCTTGCGACGCTGGTTGACCAGCTTGAGCAGGCCACGGCGGGAATGGTGATCCTGCTTGTGCGTGGCGAAGTGCTCGGTCAGGTGCTGGATCCGCTGGGTCAGCAGGGCAACCTGTACCTCCGGGGAACCGGTGTCGTTGGCATCCTTGCCGAACTCGGCAACGATGTCGGCCTTGGTCTTTTCGTTCAGTGACATGGGATATCTCCTCGTCTGCCTGGGTGAAGCTTTCAAAGTCCATCGCGGGTCAGTGACGACCAGTCACCGTCCCGCAATGCCTTGGGCGCCTTGGCGCCCCTACAGCGCCGCGAACAGTCGTCGCGGCGCGGTTCGCCCGTCATCCAGCACTTCCCCCATACCCAGGAAGAGGTCGTCGGGTGCGTACAGTCGAAACCACCCGGTTTGTGGCGCGTTGGGCACAAACACCGGATGACCATGGCGAATTGGGTCGACGCTAGACCTATCCAGCACCACGGCCGGATAGGCGTCCAGCGCCGAATCGATCGGGAGGATAACACGATCCAGGGCCTCGGTCCCGCCTTCCTCGGCCAACGCCTCGAGCGCCTCGAGCGTCCAGGCCGGATCGACGGATCCATCGCCGCGCGGCTCGATAGACCAGGGTCCCAGACCGATGCGCCTGAGCCGGGTGACCACCGCCCCGCAACCGATGGCCGCACCGATGTCCTCGACCAGGGTGCGGATATAGGCCCCCTTGCTCGAGTGAACGCGCAGGGTGAACTCGTCCCCCGACAGCGATTCGAGAGTGATCTCATGGAAGTCGATGCTGCGGGCCTTGCGCTCGACCGTCTTGCCTTCGCGGGCCAGTTCGTAGAGGCGACGACCACCCTGCTTGAGCGCCGAGTACATCGGCGGGACCTGCTCGACTCGGCCGCGGAAGCCACCGAGGACCGCCTCGAGCGCCGTCTCGTCGACCGGCGGCACCTCGCGCCGGTCGATCACCTCACCCTCGAGGTCGCCGCTGTCGGTGATCACCCCGAGGCGTCCGGTGACCCGGTAGGTCTTGTCGGCGTCGAGGAGCAGCCCCGAGATGCGGGTCGCCTGGCCGAAGCAGACCGGAAGCAGACCGCTGGCCGCCGGGTCGAGGCTGCCGGTGTGGCCGGCCTTGGCCGCCTGGAACAGGCGCTTGACCCGCTGCAAGGCGTGATTGGAGCTCAGCCCCAGGGGCTTGTCGAACAGGACGATGCCGTTGATCGGCCGACCGCGACGCTTGCGTGCCATGCAGAATCCGCCGGCCGGTCAGCGGTTGCCGGACTCGTCGTCCGGTTCGCCGGACTCGCCGTCCGCGTCATTCTCGCGTACCGCCCGGATCAGGGCATCCATCTGCATGCCCTGCTCGATCGAGTTGTCGAAGATGAACGTCAGCTGCGGCACGATGCGCAGGCGCATGCGATGACCGAGCTCGCTGCGGAGATGTCCGGCCGCCTCGGCGAACCATTGCTCGGCCACCGGTTGCTCGTCGGCGTTGAGCACGCTGTAGAAGATGCGTGCGTGCGCCAGGTCGCGCGATACCTCGCAGTCGGTGATCGTCAGCAGGGTCAGCGGCGCATTCGGCCCGCTGTCCACGCCGGAATCACGGATGAGCTCGGCGATCTCGCGCTTGATCTGCCCGGCCACCCGCTGGTGGCGCTGGAAACCCTGTGCCATGAACCGTACCGCCTTACAGGGTCCGCTGGACCTCGACGCGCTCGAAGACCTCGATCTGGTCGCCGACCTTGACGTCGTTGTAGTTCTTCACGCCGATGCCGCACTCCATGCCGGAGCGCACTTCCTGGACATCGTCCTTGAAGCGGCGCAGCGACTCGAGCTCGCCCTCGTAGATGACGACGTTGTCGCGCAGGACGCGGATCGGGTTGTTCCGCTTGACCACGCCCTCGGTGACCATGCAGCCGGCGATCGCGCCGAGCTTCGGCGAGCGGAACACGTCGCGCACCTCGGCCAGGCCGACGAACTTCTCCTGGGTCTCGGTGCCCAGCAGGCCGGTCATGGCCGCCTTGACGTCGTCGAGCATCTCGTAGATGACCGAGTAGTAGCGGATCTCGACGTCCTGCTCGGCGGCCGTCTTGCGCGCTGCCGCGTCGGCACGGACGTTGAAGCCGATGACGATCGCGCTCGAGGTCGCCGCGAGGTTGATGTCCGACTCGTTGATGCCGCCCACGCCGCTCATCAGGACGTTGACCTTGACCTCGTCGGTGGACAGCTTCTGCAGGCTGTCGCGGATCGCCTCGGCGGAACCCTGCACGTCGGCCTTGACCAGCACGTTGAGCGACTCGACCTCGCCTTCCTTCATCTGCTCGAACAGGTTCTCGAGCTTGGCGGCCTGCTGGGCAGCCAGGCGGGAGTCCCGCTGCTTGGCCTCGCGGAACTCGGCGATCTCGCGGGCCTTGCGCTCGTCCTCGATCACGACCAGCTCGTCGCCGGCCTCCGGCGTGCCGGACAGGCCCAGCACCACCACGGGGATGGACGGGCCGGCGGACTTGACCTGCTTGCCGTTCTCGTCGAGCAGGGCACGCACCCGGCCGTATTCCTTGCCGACCACCACGGTGTCGCCCTTCTTGAGCGTGCCGCTCTGGACGAGGATCGTCGCAACCGGACCGCGGCCCTTCTCGAGGGAGGACTCGACGACGGTACCGACGGCGTGGCCCTCTTCCGGCGCCTTGAGTTCCTGGAGCTCGGCCTGGAGCAGAATCGCCTCGAGCAGTTGATCGATCCCTTCACCGGTATGCGCGGAGACGTGCACGAACTGCGTGTCGCCGCCCCATTCCTCGGAGATCACCTCTTCCTGCGAGAGCTCGGCGCGCACCCGCTCGGGGTCGGCGCCCTCCTTGTCGATCTTGTTGACCGCGACCACCATCGGCACGTTGCCGGCGCGGGCATGATGGATCGCCTCCTTGGTCTGCGGCATCACGCCGTCATCGGCGGCGACCACCAGCACCACCACGTCGGTAGCACTCGCGCCACGGGCACGCATGGCGGTAAACGCCTCGTGGCCCGGGGTATCGAGGAAGGTGACCGTACCGCGCGGCGTGTCGACATGATAGGCACCGACGTGCTGGGTGATGCCACCGGCCTCGCCCGCGGTGACCTTGGCCCGGCGGATGTAGTCGAGCAGGGAGGTCTTGCCGTGATCGACGTGACCCATGACGGTGACCACCGGCGGGCGCGGCTTGGCCTCGCCCTGCTTGACCTGCTCGAGCGCCTCGTCCTCGATCGCGGTCTCGGACTCGGCGTGCGGCTTGTGTCCCATCTCCTCGACCACGAGGATCGCGGTGTCCTGGTCGAGCACCTGGTTGATCGTGGCCATCACGCCCATGTTGAACAGGGCCTTGACGACGTCGACGCCCTTGACCGCCATGCGCTGTGCCAGCTCCTCGACGGAGATCGATTCGGGCACGTTGACGTCCCGGACGACCGGAGCCGTCGGCTTCTCGAAGGTGTGGCGGGTAGCCACCGCGGTCCGGGAGGCCGCACCCTTCTTGCCCTTCTTGCGCCGACGGCCGGCGCCGGCGCCCAGGTGCAGTTCCTCGCGCGCCTTTTCTCGGGCATGACGGCCCTTGCCGCCGTGCTTGCCGCGCTTGTGGCGCTCCTCTTCCTGGGAAACCGGGATGCCCGGTGCCTCCTCCGGCATGGCGACGATGCGAAGGCGCGATTTCGGCTTGCCCTTCTCTTCGTCCTCTTCCTTGCCTTCGGTGGACTCCTCGCCCGCTGCGGGCTCGGCTGCAGCCTCTTCGGCCTCGGCCAC
>NZ_JBKGYT010000085.1:0-6942 GCF_046545975.1 Guyparkeria sp.
GTTCGAGCGGGGTTTTTTCGTTTCGGGCTGGCGGGCGATCAGTCTTTCGCGACCACCGGCAGGCCGGCCTCGACCCAGGCGTCCATGCCGCCCATGAGGTTGGCGATGTTGCTGTAGCCGGAGCGCATGAGCAGGCTGGCGGCGACGGTCGAGCGCATGCCGGAGGCGCAGGTCAGGATGACCGGCTCGTCCTTGCCGATGCCCTCGATCGCCTCGCGGGCGTCCTGCGTCTGGAGGTGCCGCGCGCCCAGGGCATGGCCGTCTTGCCACTCGTTCTTGGTCCGCAGATCGATCAGCGGCCGGCGGTCGTGCTCGAGGTCGGCCTTCGCGGTCTCCGCGTCGACCAGCGGGATGTTGGCGAAGGGCTCGCCGGCCTTCAGCCAGGCGTCGAAGCCGCCCTCGAGAAAGCCGACCACGTTGTCCTGCCCGGCGCGGACCAGGCAGCGGATCGATTCGCTGATCAGCTCGTCGAGACCTTCGTCGTCGACCAGGATCAGCGGCTTGTCCGGCGGGGCGATCCAGCCGGCCCAGGTGGACAGGTCGGCGCCGAACTCGATGCCCAGCGAGCCCTTGATGTGCGCGGCGTTGAAGGCCAGCCGGTCGCGGACGTCGATGATCACCGCGCCCTTGGCCACCTGCTCCTTGAGGTCGTCGACGTCGAAGGCCTCGATCACGTCCGGGTCGAGGTCGACCATCGCCTGGACCGGCTTCGGCCCTTCCGAGTTGGTGACCTTGTTGCGCGGGTAGAAGTCCGGCGCCGGCGGCAGGTTGCCGATCAGCAGCTCGATGAACTCGTCCTCGCTCAGCGACGGGTCGAGCAGCGGGTTGGCCGTGCGTTCGTAGCCCAGCGTGGACACGGTGCGACCGGCCATGCCGGCCCCGCAGGCCGAGCCCGCGCCGTGACCCGGGCGGATCTCCAGTCCGTCGGGCAGGTCCTTGATTTTCTCGCGCACGCTGTGGAAAGCCTGCTTGGCCAGTCCACGCGTGGCCTCCTCGCCCAGCAGGTCCGGGCGGCCGAGGCTGCCGACGAACAGGAAGTCGCCGGTCAGGAAGACGTTCGGCTCGTCGACCGAGCGGGCGCCGTCGTAGACCAGGAACGAGATGTGTTCCGGGGTGTGGCCGGGCGTGTGCATGGCCTCGATGCGCACGTTGCCCATTTGCACGGAGTCGCCTTCCTGCATCGGCAGGTGGTCGAAGCCGACCTCGAAGACCTCGTTGTCGTCGTAGCCCGACAGGTGGAGCTTCGCCCCGGTGGCCTCGGCCAGTTCGCGGGCGCCGGAGGCGTAGTCCGCGTGGATGTGGGTATCCATCACGTGGCGGATGACGTAGCCCTCGCGCTCGGCGAAATCGAGGTAGATGTCGATATCGCGGCGCGGGTCGACGATGGCCAGCTCCATGCTCTGCTGGCAGCCGATCGCGTAGCTCAGTTGCGAAAGGCCTTTCTCTTCGAATGCTTCGAACAGCATGAATGCTCCCCCGGATCGGTTGGGTCGTTAATGCGTGATGCTGGAATCTATCAGAAAATTTGTGGATTGCATCAGTAGACTTTGGGTGACCGGCGAAGTTTCGTCGGGATCCGGTCCCCCGGCGGCGGCCTCCGTGGCCCGCCCGCAACGCCGCGGCCACGGGGTTGTTGCGCGCCGGGCGGCGACTGTGATTAGCTCGAATCAACGCCATTCATCCACGGTGTGGCCCGGCGTCACATCGGACAAGGAGGCCTGCGGTGCCATCGATCTGGACGGACATTGCCACCCAGGCCACGGCCTTCCGCCGTCGCCTGCACCAGTCCCCCGAGCTGACCTGGCAGGAACATGCCACGGCCAACACCATCCGCCACGAGCTCGACGAGCTCGGCATCCCCTGGCGTGCCTGTGCCGGCACCGGCACGGTCGGGACGCTGGCCCCTGCGGCCACCGGCCGGCACATCGCCCTGCGCGCGGACATCGACGCCCTGCCCATCGACGAGGTCAGCGGCAAGGACTGGTCGTCGGGCACGCCGGGCATCATGCATGCCTGCGGCCATGACGGTCACACCGCCACCCTGATGGCGGTCGCGCGCTGGCTCAAGGTCTGGGAGGACGAGCTGCCCGGGCCGGTCACGCTGGTGTTCCAGCCGGCCGAGGAAGGCGGCCACGGCGCGCGCGAGATGATCCGCGACGGGGCGCTGGAGGGCGTGGATTGGGTGTTCGGCTGGCACAACTGGCCGGCCATTCCCTACGGCCAGGCCGTCTGCCCGGACGGGCCGGTGATGGGGGCGAACGGCACCTTCGAGATCCGCCTGGTCGGCAGCGGCGGGCATGCCAGCCAGCCCGAGGCCTGCCGCGACCCGGTGCTGGCGGGCAGCGCCCTGGTCCAGTCCCTCCAGCAGATCGTCTCGCGCCGCCTGCCCCCGCAGACCGCCGCGGTGGTGAGCGTCACCACCTTCGAGGCGGGCGGGGCGATCACCGCCATCCCCGATACCGCCCGGCTGGCCGGCTCGGTGCGCGTCGCGCGCACGGAGGATCGCGATGCCGTGGCCGGGCACCTCGAGCAGATCGCGAAGGACACCGCCGCGGCCTACGGCGTCGAGGCCCGGGTGACCTTCACCCCCCGCTACCACGCCACCGTGAACCACCCCGAGCCCGCCGCGGCCTACCGCAGCACGCTCGGCCGCGTGCTCGGCGCCCGGTGGCGCGACACCCGCCTGCCCGTGCCGATCATGGCGTCCGAGGATTTCAGCTACTACCTTCGGGAGGTGCCCGGCGCCTTTGCCCTGATCGGCGCCGACGACGGTCAGGGCCACCACGAGCCCTGCCACAGCCCGCGCTACGACTTCAACGACCGGCTGATCGACCCCGTGGGGCGGATCTTCGCCGACCTGGTCGGTGCGACCGTCGCGACCGAGGCGGACTGAACGAAGGCAGGACCGGCCTGTCGGCCCAGAGAGATGCCGGAACTCCGGCCCAGGTGACCCGCCGGCAACGCCGGGGGTCCCACCACACCCGCAACCAGTGGAGAGACAGAATGCACATGCAGGTGTTCGAGCAGTGGGAATCCGAGATCCGCGCGTACTGCCGCGCCGCGCCCACGGTCTTTCATTCGGCGAGCAACGCCCGTCAGACCGACGAGCAGGGGCGAAGTTACATCGATTTCTACGCCGGCGCCGGGGTGCTCAATTTCGGGCACAACGACCCGAGGATGAAGCGGGCACTGATCGACTACATCCAGAACGACGGTGTCGCCCACAGCCTGGACATGTACACCAGCGCCAAGCGGGCCTTCATCACCAAGTTCGTCGACACCGTCCTCAAGCCGCGGGACATGGACTACCGGCTGCAGTTCGTCGGCCCGACCGGCACCAACGCCGTCGAGGCGGCATTGAAGCTCGCGCGCCGGGTCACGGGCCGCACGCAGGTGGTCTCCTTCCACCACGCCTTCCACGGCATGACGCTGGGCGCGCTGGCGGCGACCACCAACGCGCACTTCCGCAATGCCGCCGGCGTGCCGCTGGACAACGTCGTCCACCAGGCCTTCGGCTGCGAGAGCCAGTGCCCCGACTGCCAGCTTGGCTGCGGCATGGACTCGCTCGAGCGGATGCGCGACATCTACGCCGACCCGTCCAGCGGATTTCCGCCGCCGGCCGCCTTCCTGGTCGAGACCATCCAGGCCGAGGGCGGCGTGCGCGTCGCCTCGGAGGAGTGGCTCAAGGGCGTGCAGGACCTGGCACGTGAGCTGGGCGCATTGTTCATCGTCGACGACATCCAGGTCGGCTGCGGCCGGACCGGCTCGTACTTCTCCTTCGACGAGATGGACCTCGACCCGGACATCATCACGTTGGCCAAGGGAATCGGCGGCTTCGGCACGCCCATGGCGATGAACCTCAACAAGCCCGAGCACGACAAGCACTGGGCACCGGGCGAGCACACCGGCACCTTCCGCGGTCAGGACCTGTCGTTCATCGCCGGGACCGTGGCGCTGGGCTACTTCGACGACCCGGCGTTCATGGAAGAGACCCGTCGCAAGGGCGAGGTGATCCGAAAGCGCCTGGAGACGATCGCGGCGAAGTACCCGCGCTTCGCCGTGCGCGGTCGCGGCATGATGCAGGCGATCGACTTCATCGACGGCGATCTCTCCAAGCGCGTCGCCCGCGAATGCTTCGACCGCGGTCTCCTGGCGGCGGTCTGCGGCTCGAAGGGGCAGGTGATCAAGCTGATCCCGCCGCTGACCATTCCCGACGACGACCTGGCCGAGGGGCTGGACCTGTTCGAGCAGGCCGTCGATGCACAGGTGGAGGGCTAGACAATGCGCCAACGCGACGACATGACCTTCCCGATGGAGGAGTACGAGCGCCGGCTCGGCGAGCTGCGCATGCGCATGGCCGAGCGGCTCCTGGACGCGGTGATCATCACCGACCCCGAGAACCTGATGTACCTCACCGACTACCAGACCACGGGGTACTCGTTCTTCCAGGCGCTGGTGGTGCCGCTGGACAACGAGCCGTTCATGATCACGCGGACGATGGAGGAGTCCAACGTCCACGCGCGCACCTGGGTGGAGATCACCCGGCCCTACCCGGACACGGGTGATGCCATCCAGATGCTGGTCTCCTCGTTGAAAGAGTTCGGCCTGGCCAAGAAGTACATCGGCTACGAGCGCAACAGCTACTTCTTCCCCGCCTACCAGCAGGACGCGCTGCATACCACGCTCACCGGCGCACACCTGCTCGACTGCTTCGGCATCGTCGAGTGCGGCCGGCGCACCAAGTCCAAGCACGAGATCGAGGTGATGCGCCGTGCGGCCATCGCCACCGAAGAGGGCATGAAGGCGGGGCTGGCGGCCTGCAAGGCCGGTGTCACCGAGAACGAGATCGGCGCGGAGATCAGCGCGGCGATGTTCCGCGCCGGCGGCGAACCGCCGGCGGTGATGCCCTATGTCACCTCCGGGCCGCGCACCATGATCGGCCACGCCACCTGGGAGGGGCGCGTGGTCAAGCCGGGCGAGCACGTCTTTCTCGAGGTGGCCGGCTGCTACCGCCGCTACCACACCGCCATGATGCGCACCGCCGTGCTGGGCGAGCCCAGCGAGCTGATGTGGAAGGCCCAGGAACGCATGAAGGAAGCGCTCGAGCGGGTCAAGGCGCTGATCCGCCCGGGCGTGACCGTCTCGGACGCCGACAACCTGGTCCGGTCGATCATGACGGTGGACGATGCCCACGGGAAGCTGATCACCCGTTCCGGCTACTCGATCGGCATCGCCTTCCCGCCCAGCTGGGACGAGGGCTACATCCTGAGCCTGATGCACGGCGACAAGACCGTCCTGCGCGAGGGCATGACCTTCCACATCATCCCCTGGGCCTGGGGCGTGGACGGCGACAAGACCTGCGGCATCTCCGACACCATCTACATCACCGGTGACGGCTGCAAGTCCTTCTTCGACATGGAGCAGAACTTCACCGTCAAGCGCGAGGAAGGCACCCGCGAGATCACCGACGAGCCGGTGATCGAACTGCTCGCCGCCGACGTGACCAGCGACCACCCGGGGCAGGCCGCGGAAACCGCCCGCAAGGCAAGCGAGCACGCCGGAAAGAAGGGCGGCAAGTCCGGCCACGGCAAACACGACAAGGAGACGCGCGCCTCATGACCCAGACCGTCATCAATCCCACCAACGGCCAGACCCTGCACGAGTTCCCCGTGCTCGACCCGGCCCAGCGCGATGCGGTGCTGGAACGGGCGGACGTCGCCTACCGTGACTGGCGCAGGACCAGTTTCGCCGAGCGTGCCGCGCTGCTGCGGCGCGTCGCCGAGGTGATGCGCGAGGACCGCGAGCGGCTGGCGCTGCTGATGACCGACGAGATGGGCAAGCCCATCCGCGAGGCGCGCGGCGAGGTCGACAAGGCCGCCTGGTGCGCCGAGCACTACGCCGACCACGCCGAGGACTACCTCGCCGCCGAGATGCTCGGCTCGGACGCCACGGTCAGCTACGTGCAGTACCTGCCGATCGGCACCGTGCTGGGCATCCTGCCGTGGAACGCGCCCTTCTGGCTCGCCTTCCGCTTCGCCGCTCCGGCGCTGATGGCCGGCAACACCTGCGTGATGAAACACGATGCCCACGTGCCGGCCTGCGCCGCGGGCATCATGGAATCCTTCGAGCGCGCCGGCTTCCCGCAGGGCGTGTTCCAGAACATGCCGCTGGAGAGAGACGACATCGCCGGGGCGATCGAGAACGAGATCGTGCGCGCCGTGTCGTTCACCGGCTCTGACGGTGCCGGCTCGATCGTCGCGGCCACCGCCGCCCGGCAGATCAAGCCCGCCGTGCTGGAACTGGGTGGCTCCGACCCGGTGATCGTGCTGGCGGACGCCGATCTGGAGGCCGCCGCCGACACCGTGGTGCTCTCGCGGATCATCAACGCCGGGCAGTCCTGCATCGCGGCCAAGCGCATCATCATCGAGGAGAGCATCTACGAGCGCTTCCTCGACATGATGAAGACGCGTCTGGAGAAGCTGACCATGGGCGACCCGCGCGAGGAAACCACCGACGTCGGTCCGATCGCCCGCGCCGATTTGCGCGACGGGCTGCACCGGCAGGTGCAGGCCAGCATCGAGGCCGGCGCGCGCTGCCTGATGGGCGGCGAGATGCCGCAAGGCGACGGGTTCTTCTACCCCGTCACGCTGCTGGCCGACGTCGACGATTCCATGGTCGCCTTCTGCGAGGAAACCTTCGGCCCCATCGCCGTGGCCATGTCCGCGCGCGACGCCGACCACGCCCTCGAGATCGCCAACGGCAGCCAGTACGGTCTGGGTGCGGCGGTCTGGACGGCCGATACCGCCCGCGCCATCCACATGGCCCGCGACATCGAGGCCGGCCAGGTCTCGATCAACGGCATCGTCAAGACCGATCCCCGCCTGCCCAGCGGCGGCGTCAAGCGCTCCGGCTACGGACGTGAGCTCGGGCCGCACGGCATCA
>NZ_JBKGYT010000086.1:0-6832 GCF_046545975.1 Guyparkeria sp.
ACCTGCACCCGCGCCGAGGCGCCGGCGCCCTCGCAGTCGAGGATGGTGCCCTCGCCGAACTTGGCGTGGCGGACGGTCTGGCCGATGGTGAAACCGGTCTCGTTCTGCTTGTGCGTGCGCGGGCCGGGCTCGCCCCCCGACCGCTCGGGCCGCCGGCCACCGAAGGCGGCGGCCGCCCGGGTCGCACGGGGCCGGACCTCCTCGACGAGATCCGGCGGCAGCTCACCGAGAAAGCGCGACGGCATGGGAAAGATCTGCTTGCCGTGCAGGCGGCGCGACTCGGCGCAGGTGATGGTCAGCTGCTGTTCGGCACGGGTGATGCCGACGTAGCAGAGCCGTCGCTCCTCCTCGAGGCGTCCCGGCTCGTCGATCGACATCTGGTGGGGGAACAGCCCCTCCTCCATGCCGACCAGGAAGACGTTCGGGAACTCCAGCCCCTTGGCCGCGTGCAGGGTCATCATCTGCACGCAGTCCTCCCAGGACTCGCCCTGCGCCTCGCCGGCCTCGAGGCTGGCGTGGGCGAGGAAGGCCTCCAGCTCGCCCATCTCCTCGGCCACGTCGCGTTCCATGACGTAGCCGCGCCCGGCGGAGACCAGTTCGTCGAGGTTCTCGATCTTGGCCTCGCCGCGCTCGCGGTCGCGGTCCTTCTCGAACAGCGCGCGCAGGCCGCTCTTGTCGATGGTCTTCTCGATGCGCTCGCCCAGCTCGTCGTTGATGGTCTGCTGGTCGATCGCCTCGATCAGGGTCATGAACTGGCGCAGGGCGCCGGCGGCGCGCGGGGACAGGCGATTCTCCGCCAGCAGGATCAGCGCGGCATCCCACAGCGAGGCGCCCTGCTCGCGGGCCGCCTGGCGCACCTCGTTGAGCGTCTTGTCGCCGATCCCGCGCGTCGGGCGGTTGACCACCCGGTCGAAGGCGGTGTCGTCGTGGCGGTTGGAGACCAGCTTGAGGTAGGCGAGCGCGTCGCGGATCTCGGCCCGCTCGAAGAAGCGCAGCCCGCCGTAGATGCGGTAGGGCATCCCCTCCCGGATCAGTGCCTCCTCGAGCAGGCGCGACTGGGCGTTGGAACGGTACAGCACCGCGCAGTCGGATCGCTGGGCGCCCTCGCGCACGGCGGTGGCGATCTGCTCGACCACGAAGTTGGCCTCGTCCTGGTCGTTGAAGGCACGGTAGAAGCGGATCGGGGGACCGGCCTCGCCCTCGGTCCAGAGGTTCTTGCCCAGGCGCCCCTGGTTGCGCGCAATGATGCTGTTGGCCGCCTCGAGGATGGTGCGCGTCGAGCGGTAGTTCTGCTCCAGGCGCACCAGGTGGGTTTGGGGAAAGTCGCGCGAGAAGTGCTGGATGTGCTCGACCTTCGCCCCGCGCCAGCCGTAGATCGACTGGTCGTCGTCGCCGACGGCGAAGATGCCGTTGTCCTCGCCGACTAACAATCGCGCCCAGGCGTACTGCAGCGCGTTGGTGTCCTGGAACTCGTCGATCAGCACCTGCCGGAAACGGCGCTGGTAATGGGCGCGCAGGGCATCGTTGCCACGCAAGAGCTCGGTGGCACGCAGCAAGAGTTCGGTGAAGTCCACCAGCCCGCTGCGCTCGCAGACGCGCTCGTAGGCCTTGTAGATGACGATCACCTGATCGCGGATGGGGTCGTCGCCGGGCTGGACATGGCGGGCGCGCAGGCCGTCTTCCTTGAAGCCGTTGATCATCGAGGCGACCAGCCGCGGCGGAAAGCGGTTCTCGTCGAGCTCCGCCTCGCGGATCAGGCGCTTGACCAGCCGCAGCTGGTCGTCCGAATCGATGATCTGGAAGCCCTCGGGCAGACCCGCCTCGCGGGCGTGCTGGCGCAGCAGCCGGTGCGACAGGCCGTGGAAGGTGCCCACCCACATGCCGTCGACGCCACGCGGACCGAGTTCCTGCCCGTCGAGCAGGGATCCCAGCCGACCGCGCATCTCGCCGGCGGCCTTGTTGGTGAAGGTCACGGCGAGCATCGAGTACGGCGAGATGCCCTGCTCGGCGACCAGCCAGGCCATGCGGTGGGTGAGTACGCGCGTCTTGCCCGATCCCGCCCCGGCGAGCACCAGGGTGGCCAGCGAGGGGCTGGTCACCGCCTCGCGCTGGGCGGGGTTGAGGGGGTCGAGAATGGGATCCTTGAAATGGGGGGCTCGGGACATAGCGCCATTGTACCGGAACGGGCCGGTTGCCGGTGCCCCTCACCGGCATGAGCCGGCCCTGCCGTCCGCATCGAGACAGCGAACCTACGGCCCGGTGTCGCCGCAGAAGTAGCGCTCGGAGCCCAACCCGTCCATGGCGATGGCGATCCGCTCGATGCCCTGCCGATAGGCGGCCGACCGCAGCGACTCCTCCTCGGCCACGGCCCGGCCGAACACCAGGTCGGCCTGCTCGCCCAGCCGGGCAGCCAGCTTCTGCTCGATCTCCAGTTCGCTCCAGTAGTCACCCATGCGGTTCTGCACCCACTCCATGTGACTGACGATCACCCCGCCGCTGTTGGCGAGCACATCGGGAATCACCGTCACGCCACGTTCGTGCAGCGCCCGGTCGGCGGCATTGTTGATCGGGCCGTTGGCGATCTCGAGGACCGTCTTCGCCCGGATCGAATCGACGTTCCGCTCGGTGATGGCGTTCTCCAGGGCGGCGAGCACCAGGATGTCCACGTCCAGCCCCAGCAGTTCGTCGTTGGTCAGATGGTCCACCTCGACCTCCGAGCATACGGAAGCCTCGCAGTAGACCTCTCCGGCCAGTTCCTTCGTCTTGTTCTTCCTCTCCCAGATGGGCAGCGGATCGAGCCCTTCCTCGCGGTAGATCGCCCCGCGTGAATCGGCGATGGCGACCACGCGGTAGCCGGCGTCATGCGCCAGGCGGGCGAAGTGGAAACCGGCATTGCCGAAGCCCTGCACGGCCACCGTCGGATGATCGTCGCCACGACCGTTGCGCCGCTCCCAGATGTTGAGCACCTGCAGCGCACCGCGACCGGTCGCCGCGGTCCGCCCCAGCGAGCCGCCATGTCCCGGCGGCTTGCCCGTGATCACGCCACGACGATGCTGGCCGGCCGCCTGGCGGTACTCGTCGGCCATCCAGCCCATGATGGTCTCGTTGGTGTTCACGTCGGGCGCCGGGATGTCGCGGTCCGGGCCGATCACGTCCAGCAGGGCGCGGATATAGCCCCGCGACAGGCGCTCGAGCTCGAGCCGGGAGAGCTGCTTGGGATCGACGCAGATGCCGCCCTTGGCACCGCCGAAGGGCAGGTCGACCACGGCGCACTTGACCGCCATCCAGAAACTCAGCGCCTCGACCTCGTCGACGGTGACGTCCGGGTGGAAGCGGATGCCGCCCTTGCCCGGGCCACGGGTGTTGTCGTAGAGCACCCGCCAGCCGGTGTACACGCGCAGCGAACCGTCGTCCATCCGCAGCGGGATCTCGACCTCCACGACCCGATTGGGCTGAGACAGCCGTCGCCGCGCATCTTCCGAGATGCGCTCGTGGTCCATCAGGGGCTTCAAGTGCGCCAGCGCGTCCGCCAGCAACCCACCGCTTCTCGTCATGAACTGCTCCTTTATCTCGACATGAACGCCGTCGGCCCGGCCCTGCCGGACGCCATCGATTCAAGCCTAGCAGGCGACGACCGGCCCGGGTCGACCGACTTCAGCCCTCGCCGTCGCGCGGCGCTCGGTTCCGGTCGAGCAGCGTGGCGAACTCGTCCGCCGGCACCGGCGGACTGACGATATAGCCCTGGTAGGCGTCGCAGCCGTTCTCCCGCAGGAACGCCAGCTGGGCGTCGACCTCGACCCCCTCGGCAATGACCGACAACCCCAGGGCATGCCCCATCGCCAGGATGGCGCTGGCGATCTCCCGGTCATCATGGCTCTCCGCCAGATCGTCGACGAATCGCTTGTCGATCTTCAGCACGTCGATCGGGAACTGCTGCAGGTAGGCGAGCGAGGAATAGCCGGTGCCGAAATCGTCGATGGCCAGGTGCACGCCCAGCGCCTTGAGCTGGCGCAACCGTGTCACGACCTTGTCCTGCTGGCGCATCAGGGCGCTCTCGGTCAGCTCCAGCTCGAGCCGGTCGGCCGGGAAGCCGGTCTCCTCGAGGACCAGCGCGATCCGGTCGACCAGCTCGGCATCCCGAAGCTGCCATGCCGACAGGTTGACCGCCAGCCGGCCCGGCAGCAGTCCGGCGTCCAGCCAGGCGCGACCCTGTCGGCACGCCTCGCGCAGCACCCAGTCGCCCAGCGCGCCGATCATGCCGGTCTGTTCGGCCACCGGGATGAACTCGGCCGGCGACACCAGTCCGCGCTCCCCGTCTCGCCAGCGGACCAGGGCCTCGGCACCGATGATCTCTCCCGTCTGCACGTCGAGCTGGGGCTGGTAGCGCAGCTCGAGGTCGTCGTTCTCGATGCCCCGTCGCAGCCTCGTCTCCATCTCGATCCGCTGCCGGGCGCTGGCCGTCAGGCTCTCGTCGAAGAAGCGGAAGTCGCCCCGGCCCTCGGCCTTGGCGCGGTAGAGGGCGGCATCCGCCTGCTGGAGCAGTTCCTCCGGGCTGCGCCCGAATGTCGGATAGAGGGTGATGCCGACGCTGGCACCCAGGCGGACCTCGGTGTCGCCCCCGAGTTGCCAGGGATCGCTCAGGGTGCCGATCAGGGCCTCCGCCAACCGGGCCAGTTCGATCTCCGAGTCGAAATCCTCGCTGAGCACCGCGAACTCGTCCCCGCCGAGTCTTGCCAGGAAGGCCCCGCCCAACAGCTCGTCCAGCCGACCGGCGACCTGGCGTAGCAGGTCGTCGCCGACATCGTGGCCGTAGCTGTCGTTGACGTCGCGGAAGCGGTCGAGATCGATCATCAACAGGCCCATCCGGCGCCGTCCGGGGGCGGCGATCCGGTCGCGCAGGTGCGACAGCAGCAGGGAGCGGTTGGGGAGGCCGGTCAGCGGGTCGTGGAGGCTGAGGAAATCCAGCTGTTCCTCGGTTGCCTTGATGCGCGACAGGTCGGTGAACATGTGCACGACGCGGTCGCCCTCGCCCACCAACCCGTCGACGCGGTTGATGGTGCGCAGCTCGGGAAAGGCCTCGCCGTTCTTGCGCCGACTGGTCATTTCGCCCTGCCAGTGGCCGTCGTTGGCCAGCTGCCGGCGGATCTCGGCCCAGGGGTTGCCGTCCGGTTCGGCGTCCAGCAGGGTCACCGGCCGACCGAGCACCTCGGACTCGTCGTGACCGGTCAGCGCACAGAAGGCGCGGTTGACCCGGATGATGCGTTCCCGGGCATCGGTGATGATCACGCCCTCGAGCGTGTTCTCGATCACCGCCGCGGCCTCGCGCTGGCTCCGTTCGCTCTCGCGACGCTCGGTGATGTCGGTGACCACGCCCTCGATGTGGTGGACACGCCCCTCGTCGTCGCGGATCAGCCTCGACAGTCCCTCGACCCAGAAGTAGCCGTCCTCTGGCCGATGGATGCGATATTCCTGCCGGTACCCGTCCGCGCCCGACTCCAGCTGACTTTCCCGGTCGGCATCGAGGCGAGGCAGGTCGTCGGGGTGGATGATGTCGGCGAAGTGACGCCCCTCCTCGATCCACTGCTCGGCCTCGTAGCCCCAGCGTCGGATGTTGTCCGAGACGTACGCCACCGGCCAGCCCGGCTCGGGACGCCAGCGGAACAGCACCACGGGGCTGGCGTCGATGACCTGGTAGGCGATCTCCAGCGCGCCGCTGGTCTCGTCCAGCCGACGCGTGCGCACCCCGACCTGGTGTCGCAGCCACACCGCGATCGCGATCGCCAGCAACAGGAGCCCGGCGGAGATCGAGGCGACCCATGGCAGCCAGCCGGGCAGGTAAAACGCCGGACGTTCACCCATCCAGCGCTCGAGCACGTCGTAGTAGACCGAGTCGCCATTCTCCCGCCAGGCGGCAAGGTGACGGTCGATGGCCTCGAGCAGGTCCGCGTTGCGCCCCCTGGCCGTGGCGAAGAACAGCTCGGCGGGTTCGAGCATCACCGGCGTGCGCGCCAGGCCAAAGTCGCGGTAATAGCGACTGCCGAAGAGATGGTTCACCACCGCCACGTCGGCCCGCCCCTCCGCCACGGCCGCGAATGCCGAGCGGATGTCCGGGACCAGCACCGGCTCGTAGCCCATGCCGAAGTCGTGCAGGAGCTCATCCACGCGCGAGAACTGGATCGACTCCTCCAGCAGCGCCACGCGACGATCGCGAAGGTCGAGAACGGAGTCGATGTCGATGCCCGGGTCACGGTACACCTGCGACCAGCTGTGCAGGGCGGGCAGTTCATGGAAGGAGAGGATCTCGCGCCGGTCCTCGGTGATGGCCACGTCCGGCATCAGGTCGATCTCGCCGGCCGCGGTGCGCTCGACGCATTCCGACCAGCGGCAATCGACCCAGGACAACTCCCAGCCCTCTTCCTCGGCCAGGCGCTCGACGAGGTCGACGAAGATCCCGGCCGGCTGGCCGGAGGCATCGCGGAACACCTTGGGATCGTTGTCGTACAGGCCGACGACCACCTCGCGCGCCTGGACTCCTTCGGTCAGCATCACCAGCGCGGCCAGGACAAGCAGCCCGGTCAGCCACCTGCGCCCGCTCCATGGCCTCGACTGTGTTCGATCGATCCCTGACATGCGTTACGGACTCCCTATCCCCTGCCCTTGTTACGCCACACAGGAAATACCCGTGCCAAGAACGCACTGTGGCGATATTAAGGTTAGTCAATATCCCGACACCTGCAGTTCATGGGCAATCGGCTGTGGGTCCGAACAGGAGGCCTGACCAAAAAAATGCCCGGCTGACGAATCAGCCGGGCATCGATGGCGTTTGGTGGAG
>NZ_JBKGYT010000087.1:0-6775 GCF_046545975.1 Guyparkeria sp.
GGCTTGGAGTCGATCTCCATGCGGATGCGGCTGGCCGCCTCGTCGATCAGGTCGATGGCCTTGTCGGGCAACTGGCGGTCGGTGATGTAGCGCTGCGATAGCTGGGCGGCCGCGACGATCGCCGGGTCGCCGATCTCGATGCCGTGGTGGACCTCGTAGCGCTCCTTGAGGCCACGCAGGATGGCGATGGTGTCCTCGGTGGACGGCTCGTCGACCAGCACCTTCTGGAAGCGACGCTCGAGCGCGGCATCCTTCTCGATGTACTGGCGGTACTCGTCGAGCGTGGTCGCGCCGATGCAGTGCAGCTCGCCGCGGGCGAGTGCCGGCTTGAGCATGTTGCCGGCGTCCATCGCGCCCTCGGCCTTGCCCGCGCCGACCATGGTGTGGATCTCGTCGATGAACAGGATCACGCGCCCCTCGGCCTTGGCAATGTCGTTGAGCACGCCTTTCAGGCGCTCCTCGAAGTCGCCGCGGAACTTCGCCCCGGCGAGCAGCGCGCCCATGTCGAGCGCCAGCACGCGCTTGTCCTTGAGGCCCTCGGGGACCTCGCCGTTGACGATGCGCTGGGCCAGCCCCTCGACGATGGCGGTCTTGCCCACGCCCGGCTCGCCGATCAGCACCGGGTTGTTCTTGGTACGCCGCTGGAGGACCTGGATGGCGCGGCGGATCTCCTCGTCGCGGCCGATGACCGGGTCGAGCTTGCCCTGCTCGGCGCGCTCGGTCAGGTCGAGGGTGTATTTCTCCAGCGCCTGGCGGGCGTCCTCGGCGTTGGGATCGTCGACCGACTGGCCGCCGCGCAGCTTGTCGATCGCCTGCTCGATCGCGCCTTTCGAGGCACCGGCCCGGCGCAGCGTCTCGCCCAGCTCGCTCTTGTCCTCGATCGCCGCCAGCACGAACAGCTCGCTGGAGATGTACTGGTCGTTGCGCTTCTGCGCCAGCTTGTCGGTGACGTTGAGCAGGCGCGAGAGGTCGTTGGAGATGTGCACCTCGCCGGCCTCGCCGCCGGACACCGAGGGCAACCGGTCGAGCATCTCGCCGAGTTGCGAGCGCAGCATGTTGACGTTGATGTCCGACTGCGTCAGCAGGTGGCGCACGGTGCCCCCGTCCTGGTCGAGCAGGGCCACCATCAGGTGGACCGGCTCGATGAACTGGTGGTCCTGGCCCACGGCCAGCGACTGGGCGTCGGCCAGTGCCATCTGGAACTTGGCGGTCAGCTTGTCCATTCGCATGAATTCGGATACCTCGGGATCGGTTTGTTTCATCGCCTGTCGGCGGCCGTTACGAAGAGATAAAGGTTAGTCACAATCGGGCCGCCGCGCGTCTACCCTTGTTCTGGTATCGGATCCCGCCGATTCAAGAGCGGGCAACGATCTGGAATACGTGACACGAGGAACGATATTGATTATCGTTGCTTTTGTGGCATACATTTTCCTTATGACCCAAAAGGAGGACCCATGGAACAGACGCATTTCAACGAGAAGTATCCGGTCTACGAGGCCCGGATCGACAAGAACGAGACGACGGCGAAGAGCACCGCGGAGGTGATCGAGCGCCTGAAGGCTGCCGTGGAGGCCGACGAGCGCACCAAGTTCATCGGTACCTTCGACCACCTGGCCCATACCCGAGACCTCGGCGGCGAGGTGGCCGACGGGATCATCGGAGCCGCCCACGTGGTGTTCTGCTTCGGCATCAAGCTGCCCAACGCCCGCGTGATGGCGGTCCGGCCGCGCTCGATCGGGGTGACCGAGTTCGACGACCACTTCATCGTCAACTTCCTCGAGCCGCCGATGCCGATGGCCACCGAGGCGATGGAAGACTGGGTCAAGGCACTGCGCGACGCCTGATCCCGCCGCCCGCGGCCGGCGCCTCCCCGGCCCCGGCCGCATCCAGCAGCCGGGCACTCTCCTCCGCCCACCGGATGAGCTCGAGCTGCCCGTCGTGGCGTTCGACCAGGGCGGTGCAATGCTCCACCCAGTCGCCGCTGTTGGCGTAGGTGATCCCGTCGCGGGTGAAGAGACTGGCATGATGGATATGGCCGCAGATGATCACGTCTGCGGCCTGCTCGCGTGCGTGGAGACAGGCGGCCGCCTCGAACTTCTGGATGTAGCTCCGGGCCCCCGGCACCTGCCCCTTCACGGCCCGGGCCAGTGACCAGTAACCCCGACCGATGCACCGCCGCCACCAGGCATTGAACCGGTCCAGCCCCATCAGGAATTCGTAGCCGACGCTGCCAAGCCCCTTGAGCAATCGGCTGTGACGCACCATGCCGTCGAATTCGTCGCCGTGCAGCAACAGCGCCCGACGCCCGTCGGCCAGCGTGCACCGCCATTGCCGCCTCACCTCCACCCCGCCGACGGACACGCCGATGTAGTCGCGGAAGAATTCGTCGTGATTGCCGGGGATGTAGACCACCCGCGTGCCCGCCGCCGCCATCGCCATGACGCGCTGCAGCAGGCGGGTCTTGCTCAGCGGCCAGGCCCAGCGATGGCCGCGCATCTTCCAGATGTCGAACAAGTCACCGTTGAGCACCAGCGTCTCGGTGGAAACGTGGTCAAGGAAATCCAGCAGGTACTCGACCCGCGCGGCCGGTGTGCCCAGATGCACATCCGAGACCACCACCATGCGATAGGACAGGGACATGACCGCCTCCGGAACGACGAGGTGAAGCCCCGTTATCCCGCAACGCGGTGACCGTTACGTGTCAGCCCGATCACGATTTGCTAACAGCCGGTCGACGCCCCCCCCACTCCGCTGTTGCCACCGGACACGCCCCGGAGGAAGGCCGCGGGAATCACCAGCGCCAGCCCCACCTCCATGGGCGGCGATTTCCCCCGCCCCTCGTCGTCAACGGCCGATCCATGCCGCCGACACCCGCGGAGGTCGGGAACGGAGATCCTGTCCGAATCAGCGCTCGCGCAGGTCAGCGTGGCGAGAGACCAGACGGTCGAGGAAGAGAATGCCGTCGAGATGGTCGAGCTCGTGCTGGGCGATGCGCGCCTCGAAGCCCTTCATGGTGAAGCGGACCTCGCGCCCCTCGATATCCTGCGCGACCAGTTCGATCGACTCGGCCCGGATCACCTTGCCCGTGTAGTCGGGAATCGAGAGGCAACCCTCGCGGCCCACCGCGAAGCCCTTCCAGTTGGTGATCTCGGGATTTATCAGCACCAACGGCCCGTTGTTCTCCACCGGGCGCTTCGCACGGGTGGCATCCACGAGGCACAGCCGCTGCATGCGGCCGACCTGGGGCGCGGCGATGCCCACCGCCGACGGACCCTGGTCGGCCGTGTGCTGCAGGTGCTCGACGAACTCGCGCAGCTCGGGATCGAACTGCTCCACGGGCTCGCAGACGGCCTTCAGGCGCTCGTCGGGGTAGGTCAGGATCGGCAACGGTTCCACGTGTCAGCCTCGCATGGTCTGCAATGGCGTCACGCGGACGGTCAGGCCCTGATCGGCGAAACGTGCCACGCTGCGCTCGATCGCCTCGACACCGTCACTGCTCTCGCCGTCGATCTGCATGATGTAGATCGGCTTGTCCTCCGAACCGCCCACGTCGGAACGCAGGTCGAGGATGTTCATGCCCGCCTCGAGCAGCGCTGCCGTGACGTCGGCGACGATGCCGCTACGGTCGGCACTGTGGACCGTCACGGAGACGTCCGGCTCGCGGTGCTGATGCAGGGAGGCGTCGATCCGGTCGACGTGCAGCTTGAGACCGAAATCCGCGCGCGTCGACTCCAGCAGGCCGGCGACCTCCTCGGGATTGCCCGCGTTGCGCACCATCATCATGATCGCGAACTGGTTGCCGAGCCGCATCATGGCCGTCTCCCCGAGTTCGGCCCCGACGCCGAACAGCACGCGGGTGACATGGGCCACGATGCCCGGCCGGTCGGCGCCGACAAGAGTAAGCAGAAGCCAGGGTTGTGCCATCTCGATCAATCCTCGTTTTAGTCGTGTTCTACCGTACTGGAGACCGGCCCGGTGGCCGGACGTTCCTCAGTCGCGCCAGATCAGGGTCGCCATGCGGCCCGTGCGGCCCTCGTCCCGACGGTAGGAGTAGAACAGCTCCGGCTGGGAGAAGGTGCAGCGTTCGCCCCCGTAGACGCGGCTGATGCCCTGGCGCCGCAGGCGGGCGCGGGCCAGCGCGAACAGGTCGGCGTGGTACTTGCCCGGCGCGGTTGCGCCCCGGAACGCCGAGGCATCCGCCGGGTAGTCGCGCATGAAGGCTTCGCGCACCTCCTCGCCGACCACGTAGTGGGCCGGACCGATGGCCGGACCCAGCCAGGCCATCATCTCGTCGCCGGCAACGGAGAACCGGTCGACCGTCCGCTCGATGATGCCGGCGGCCAAGCCTCGCCAGCCGGCGTGGGCGACGGCGATCTCGCGCCCGTCGTGGCTGGCGAGGGTCACCGACAGGCAGTCGGCGGTGAGCACCGCCAGCACCGCTCCCGGCCGGTCCGTGAACGCCGCATCGGCCTTTGCCCCGGCCGGGACCTCCGGCCCCGCCACCGTGGTGCCATGCGTCTGGTCCAGCCAGCGGGGTGCTTCGGGCAGGTCGAGCATCGACTCCAGTTCGTGGCGGTTGGCCTCGACCGCGGCGGGGTCGTCCCCGACATGCAAGGCCAGGTTGAACCCGTCGAACGGCTCGGGGCTGACCCCGCCGACCCGGGTAGTCACGCCGGCATGCACGCCCGCGGGGGCCGGCCAGGTCGCCTCGATAAAACGGGGTTTGTCAGTCGATGTCCCGGACATAGATAACCTCAGCCTCTCCTTCGTCAAAACCGTCGCGATAGTCACGCAGTTCCTCGATCAATTCTTCCATATCCGGCGGCAGGGACGCATTGAAAGTCAACGTCTCTCCCGTCTCGGGATGCCGGAGCGTCAGCCGCCGCGCATGCAGCGCCTGGCGACCGAAGCCGCGCAGCAGCTCCACGAGGTAGTCGTCGGCGCCCTTGGGCAGGCGCGGACGGCCGCCGTAGACCGGGTCCCCCACGATGGGATGACGGATATGGGCCATGTGCACGCGGATCTGGTGCGTACGCCCGGTCTCGAGACGCACGCGCAGCCAGGTATGCTCGCCGAACTGTTCCATCACGCGATAGTGGGTCACCGCCGGCTTGCCCTGCGGCACCACCGCCTGACGCTGCCGGTCCCGCGCATGCCGTCCGATGGGGGCATCCACCGTGCCACCGGCGATCACGTGGCCGACCACGATGGCATCGTACTCGCGACCGATGCGTCGTTCGGCGAGATCGGCCACCAGGGACTGGTAGGCCGCCTGCGTCTTGCCGACGACCAGAAGACCACTGGTCTGCTTGTCGAGCCGGTGGATCACCCCGGCCCTCGGCAGCAGGGCGAGATCCGGATCGTGATGGAGCAGCGCGTTGACCAGCGTACCATCCGGGTTGCCGGCACCGGGATGCACGACCATGTCCACGGGCTTGTTCACCACCAGCAGGTGCTCGTCCTCGTAGACGATGTCGAGCGGGATCTCCTGCGGCCGATCCTCACTCTGCTGCTCGAGCTCGGCGGCCAGCTCCAGCGTCTCGCCGCCGAGCACGGCGTCCCTCGGCCGGGCCTTGCGGCCGTCGACGGTCAGCCGGCCTTCCTTGATCCACCCCTGCAGGCGATTGCGCGAGAACTCCGGCCAGCAGCGGGACGCGGCCTGGTCGAGCCGCATGCCGGCATGTTCGACGGGGACGATCGATGTTCGGTCAATTTCCATGCGTCTTGAACGGGTCTCCCGAGCTTGGTCCGGTGCCGCGCCACAGGCGTCACCGCAGACATTAAAAAAGACGGGACTGACCCCGTCGTGCAGTCGGTTGGTTTTTCAGATCGTATCTGCGAAGATTAGCCGTTAACACCCGCCCCATCAACGCATCAGCACAGGGCTTGCAGGGCGGTCCGTCCATCATTCGACATCCAGCGGGCACCGACTCCGACACCATGATCCAGCATCGCGACCGTAACCGCCCGGCACGCCGCCGTTTTCCTGTCAGGCAGATCGCAGGAGCCACCCTGATCGCCGGAATGGTCGTTTTCTCCAGCGGCTGCACCTGGTTCTCGAAGGGAGACGACGACAGCGTCGATCTCGGCGACCCGACGGCATCGGCGGCCGAACTCTACGACGAGGCCCACAGCGCCATGAGCCGCGGCGACTACGAGACGGCCATCAAGAAATACGAGACCCTCGAAGGCCGCTACCCCTTCGGCGCCTATACCGAGCAGGCCCAGGTCGAGGTCGCCTACGCCTACTACAAGTACGACGAGCCGGATTCGGCGATCGCGGCGGCCGACCGCTACATCCAGCTCCACCCGCGTGGAGACAATGTGCCCTACGCCCTGTATCTCAAGGGGCTGGCCAACATGGGCCGTGGCGATTCCCTGATCAACCGCATCGCGCCCCCGGACCTCTCCAAGCGAGACCAGTCTGTGCTCGAGGACGCCTACCGCTCGTTCTCCCAGCTTGTGCAGCAGTACCCGGACAGCCAGTACGTGGACGATGCCAGCCGCCGGCTGATCGAGGTGCGCAACGAGCTCGCCCGCCACGAAGTGCAGGTGGCCGAATACTACATGCGCCGGGGAGCCTGGCTGGCTGCCGCCAACCGGGTACAGCGTGCCCTGGAGAAGTACGACGGCTCGACCTCGACGATCCCGGCACTGGAGATCCTGGTCAAGGCATACGACAAGCTGGGGCTGGACAAGGAAAAGGCGGACGCCGAACGCATCCTGGAGAGCACGCGGGAGGCCAACCGCTCCGACTCCTGACGGCGCGGGCGCG
>NZ_JBKGYT010000088.1:0-6668 GCF_046545975.1 Guyparkeria sp.
CCCTGACCGGTTGCTCCGGGACCGGGCAAGAAGAAGGCCCGCCGAATGGCGGGCCTTCTTGCTTTGTTCCGGTTGAGCCCGGGGGAAATTCAGGAGGGGCGGGAGACCGACTCGTATTCCTTCTCGGCCTTGCTGATCGCCTGGAGCATCACGTGGGTGAGCTTGGGGTTGGCGCCGATCAGGTTGCCGCTGGCCAGGTAGCCGTCGCCGCCCTGGGTGTCGATCACCACCCCGCCGGCCTCGCGGATCAGCAGGACGCCGGCGGCCATGTCCCAGGGCTTCAGGCCGAACTCCCAGAAGCCGTCGAAACGGCCGCAGGCCACCCAGGCTAGGTCCAGCGCGGCCGAACCCGGGCGCCGGATGCCGGCGATCGGTCCGTGCAGGGCGCGCAGCGTGGCGATGTAGCGCTCGAGGTTCTGGTCGTCGCGGAAGGGGATGCCGGTTCCCAGCAGGGCGCCTTCCAGCCCCTTTCTCGGCGCCACGCGGATGCGGCGATTGTCGAGGAAGGCGCCCCCGCCGCGCTCGGCGGTGAACAGTTCCTGATTGACGGGGTTGTAGACCACGCCCAGCTCGAGCCGGCCCTGGTATTCGAGGGCGATCGACACGGCATAGTGGGGAATGCCGTGCAGGAAGTTGGTGGTGCCGTCGAGCGGATCGATGATCCAGCGGTAGTCCGAACCTTCGTGGCCGCCCGCGCCGCTCTCCTCGGCCAGGATCCCGTGATCGGGATAGGCGCGCAACAGGGTGTCGATGATGGCGCCTTCGGCCTGCCGGTCGACGTCGCTGACATAATCGTTGCGCCGCTTGGACTCAATCGTCAGGTCGTTCACGCGGTGGTGACTGCGGGAGATGATGCTGCCGGCGGCGCGGGCCGCGCGCACGGCGATATTGAGCATGGGGTGCGGCATAATGATCTTGTCGGCTCGATGAGCGAGTGGTGATTGAGGCCGGCCCTCCGGCTCTCGGGCCGAAATTATACGCGTAAACACGCCAACAACCACGCCTGGACATGAACGAGCAACGCAGTCCCATCACGGAACCGTCCCCCGAGAACTGGCTCGAGCGCGTCGAGATCGTGCTCTGCCAGACCTCGATGGCCGAGAACATCGGTGCCGCCGCAAGGGCCATGAAGACCATGGGCCTGTCGCGGCTGGTGCTGGTCTCGCCGCGGGCGGCCGTCGACGAGCGCGCCCGCGCGGTGGCGACTCATGCCGCCGGGATCCTGGACCGTGCCCGCATCGTGAGCGACGTCGAGGAGGCGGTCGCCGACTCGGTGGCCGTCTGGGCGACCACCGCCCGATCCCGGCACCTCGCGCTGCCGCTGCACGAGGGTCGGGAGGCGGCAGCCTTCGTGCGCCGCCAGGCAGCGGATGCCGGTCCGGGTGGCCGGGTGAGCATCCTGTTCGGCGCCGAGCGTACCGGCCTGACCAACGCCGAACTGGCCGTCGCCGATCGGCTGGTGGCGATTCACGCCAACCCGGACTACCCCGTGCTCAACCTGGCGCAGGCGGTGCAGCTGGTGGGCTACGAACTCTTTCATGCCGCCGTCGAGCCGCCCGGGGAGACGGGGGCGGACGTTGACGCGGTCCCGGCCACGCGCGGCGAGCTTGCTACACTCTGCCGGCGGCTCGAGGGGTTGCTCGAGCCCACGGGGTTCTTCGCCGTCGGCGGCGCGGAGGCCGATCGCGCGGCACGGGTCGAGCGACTGATGCGCCGGCTGCGGGTAATGCTCAACCGGGCGGAGCCGCGCCGCGAGGAGGTGCAGATCCTCCAGGGCATGATCACGGCGCTGGAACGGCGCGGCGCGCCGACGGGCAAGGAATAGCGGGACGAAGCGATGGGATGGTGGAAAACGATTCTCGATGACGTCGACAGCGTGTTCGACCGCGATCCGGCGGCACGGAGCCGCTGGGAGATCGCGCTCACCTATCCCGGTCTGCACGCGGTCTGGTGGCACCGGGTGGCGCATGCGCTCTGGCGGCGCAACTGGCGCCTGCTGGCGCGGCTGGTCTCCAACGTGAGCCGCTGGCTGACCGGCATCGAGATCCACCCCGGGGCCCGTATCGGTCGGCGGTTCTTCATCGACCACGGCATGGGCGTGGTGATCGGCGAGACCGCGCTGATCGGCAACGACTGCACCCTCTACCATGGCGTGACGCTCGGCGGGACGACCTGGCGCGAGGGAAAGCGCCACCCGACGCTGGGCGACGGGGTGGTGGTCGGTGCCGGGGCCAAGATCCTCGGGCCGGTCGAGCTGGGCGACGGCGTGCGCGTCGGCTCGAACGCGGTGGTCCTGAAGGACGCGCCGGCGGGCGCCACCCTGGTGGGCATCCCGGCGCGAGTGGTCGAGCGCCGTGCCGAGCAGAGCGAGACCAAGCGCCGCGTCGCCCAGCGACTCGGGTTCGATGCCTACGGGGTGGCGCGCGACATGCCCGACCCCGTCGCCACGGTCGTCGACCGGCTGCTCGATCACGTCCAGGCGGTCGACGGCCAGCTCGACGAAATGGCCGCCGCGCTGCGATCGCTGGGCGTGGATGTGTCCCGCCCGGCACGCCCCAGCCTGGATGGCTGTCATCTCGACGAGGAGGACGGGGTGGCCGGCTGCGGCGACTCGCCCCAGGCCGTCGAAGAACGGGACGGCGCCAACGACGCGCCGCCCCGGTAACGAGCGGGGCATATACACTCCCCGCTCGCAGGATTATGATGGGACGATCGTTTCCGGGCACCGGGTGCCCGGAATTCCGTGTTCAGCGCAGCGACAACGGTCGCTGCCGGGAGGTTTGCAATGAGGCTGACGACCAAGGGTCGCTACGCCGTCACGGCCATGCTCGACCTGGCCATCCATGACCGCGGGCAGCCGACCGCGCTGGCGGACATCGCGGAGCGGCAATCGCTCTCGCTTTCCTATCTCGAGCAGCTGTTCGCCCAGTTGCGTCGCGGCCAGCTGGTCAGCAGCGTGCGGGGACCGGGCGGTGGCTATCAACTCGCGCGCGAGCCGGGGCGGATCAACATCGCCGAGATCATCCACGCCGTCGACGAGATGGTCGACGTGACCCGTTGCGGCGGGAGCGGCAACTGCCAGGGCGGCGGCCAGTGCCTGGCGCACGATCTGTGGATGGGGCTGTCGGCCCAGATCCACGATTTCCTCGAGTCCATCTCGCTGGCGGACCTGGTGGAAAAGCCGCATGTGCTCGATGTTTCCGCGTTACAGGACGGTCGCCTGAAGAAGGTCCGTGACGAGCGCACCGAGGCGGTCGCCTCGGGCATGCGGGGCGTCGGTCCCTGATCCCGCCGGGGCCTGTCGGCCCAGACGTATCGTCGGCGCAGCGCGCCTCGCATCCGGACACCTGGCGAGCCGCACGGGCGTTGGCTATTGGTTCAGAGTTTCCTTAAACTATCCGGCTTTCCGGTTGTCCGAGACGACGGCCGGCAGCTTTTTGTTTTCTGGTTTGTTTTTCACGTTTTACCGGGACGGTTGCCACCGCCCGATCAGGAGAAAGTTTCATGGCCGTTGAACGCACCCTTTCGATCATCAAGCCCGACGCCGTTGCGAAGAACGTGATCGGTCAGATCATCAGCCGCTTCGAGGATGCCGGCCTGTCGGTCGTCGGTGCCCGCATGATGCAGCTGACCCGCGAGCAGGCCGAGGGCTTCTACGCGGTGCACAGGGAGCGCCCGTTCTTCGGCGAGCTGGTCGACTTCATGCTGTCCGGTCCGGTCTTCGTCCAGGTGCTCGAGGGCGAGGATGCCATCGCCAAGAACCGTGACCTGATGGGCGCGACCAACCCGAAGGACGCCGAGCCGGGCACCATCCGCGCCGACTTCGCCGAGTCCATCGATGCCAATGCCGTGCACGGCTCGGACAGCCCGGAAACGGCCAAGACCGAGATCGACTTCTTCTTCAAGCCCGAGGAAGTGATCAGCCGCTGAGCTGACCTTCCCGCCGGGCAGGATCCATGGTGACCTGATGCAAGCAACCGACGAGCGCGTGAATCTGCTGGGGCTGTCGCCCGCGCGCCTGCGCGCCTGGTTCGCGGAGATGGGCGAGAAGCCCTTCCGCGCCTCCCAGGTGCTCAAGTGGGTGCACCAGCGTCGCGTCGAGGATTTCGACGCGATGACCGACCTGGCCAAGAGCCTGCGAGAGAAGCTCAAGCAGGTGGCCTGCATCGAAACGCCCGAGGTCCTGCTCGAGCAGGTGTCGTCCGACGGGACACGCAAGTTCATCGTCGACATTGGCGGGGGCAACTCCGTCGAGATGGTCTACATACCCGAGGACGATCGCGCGACCCTGTGCATTTCCTCGCAGGTGGGCTGTTCGCTGACCTGCACGTTCTGCTCCACCGGCCGCCAGGGATTCAACCGCAATCTCTCCACCGCCGAGATCGTCGGGCAGCTCTGGCTGGCCGAGAAGCGAATCGAGCGCCGCCTGCCCACGGGCAAGGCGATCAGCAACGTGGTCTTCATGGGCATGGGTGAGCCGCTGCTCAACGAGCGCGCCGTGGTCGACGCCGCGGAACTGATGCTCGACGACCATGCCTACGGCCTGTCCAAGCGGCGCGTGACCATCTCCACCTCGGGAATCGTGCCGGCCATCGACCGGCTGGCCGAGCACCTGCCGATCTCCCTGGCCATCTCGCTGCACGCGCCGAACGATGCACTGCGCGACGAACTGGTGCCGATCAACCAGAAGTATCCGCTCGACGTGCTGATGGCCGCCTGCGACCGCTACGCCAAGGTCGTGCCGCACGGGGCGATCGTCTACGAGTACGTGATGATCGACGGCGTGAACGACACGCCCGAGCATGCCGACGAGATGATCGCCCTGCTGGGCCCACGTGGGGACGAGGTCAAGGTCAACCTGATCCCCTTCAACCCCTTCGAGGGCTCGGACTACCGACGTTCCTCGCGCAACCGCATCATGCGCTTCGCGACCCGGCTACGCGACGCGGGGATCAACACGGTGCCGCGCAAGACGCGCGGCGACGACATCGACGCGGCCTGCGGGCAGCTGGTGGGCAAGGTGGCCGACCGTTCCCGCCGCCAGGACCGCCTGGCCCAGATGGGACTCGACCGGGGTGTCGTGGAGGTAACCGGCTGATGATTTCACAACGACAGGGACGAGGTCTGTGGACGGTTCTTGCGCTGGCACTGGTGGCCGGCGGACCGGTCGGCTGCGCCACGATGGACGGGGGCAGCGATGCCCGCGACATCGAGCGCAGCACGGGCAAACACCGGCAGGCCGCGGAGGTCAACACCGAGCTGGCCTCCGGCTACATGCGCGAGGGCGAGCTCAAGGTGGCCATGGAGAAGATCAAGCGCGCCATCGCCTTTGACGGCGGTTACGCGGCGGCTCACCACGTCCACGCGCTGCTGCTCGACCGGCTGGGCGAGGACGAGGAGGCCGGCGAAGCGTACCGCAAGGCGCACCGCCTTGATCGGGACAGCGCGGGGATCGCCAACAATTACGGCGGCCACCTCTGTCGCGAGGGCGAGTACGAGAAGGCTCAGGCATTGTTCCGTTTGGCCTACGAGGACCCGCTCTACGAGACTCCCGAGTATGCGCTGGTCAATTCCGGCCGCTGCTACCAGCGGGCAGGCGAAAGCGACAAGGCGCTCGAGCAGTTCCGGCGGGCGATCGATGCGGGCTCCAATCAACCGTCGGCAACGCTCGGCCTGGCACGCGCGCTCCACGAAACCGGCGATTCGGCAGAGGCCGCACGGGTCATGGAACGCTACGAGAGTCGTTTCCGCCACACCGCGGAATCGCTGGCCACGGCGATCGAGATCGACAAGGCCGTCGGTGACGAGGAAGCGCTGCGGAACCACCGGATGATCCTGCGAGGCCGTTTCCCGGACTCGTCCCAAGCGAAGGAACTGGAGCGTGGAGGCAGCCAATGAGCGAGCAGGAGCGACGCGAGCCGGCATGGAGCGATGACCTCGGCCAACCCGCCGAGGAAGCGATCTCGGTGAGTGAACCGCCGGCCGGCCCGAGCGTCGGCGAGCGGATCCGCCAGGCGCGCGAGGCCGCCGGTCTGACGGCGGCCGACCTGGCCCAGCCGCTGAACCTCGACCTGCGCGTGATCGAGAACATCGAACGAGATGCGCTCGATGACGTTCCGGGGCGACCCTACATCCTCGCCTACCTGCGCTCCTGGGCCGGTCAGCTGGGCATCGACGCCGAGGCGCTGATCGAGCAGTACAACCGGCAACAGGGCGTTGCCCACGGCGAGATTCAGGGCGGCCAGCACCCGACGCTGGCCGTGATGGAGGATCGTCGTGGCGGTGGCACTGGGGTCTGGGGGCGACTCCTGGGCTGGTTGCTGGCCCTGGTCGTGGCCGCGATCGTCGTGCTCGTGCTGACGCAGCTCGATGGCGAGCGCGTCCAGGGCTGGTGGCAGGAATTGACCGGCGGCACCGAGGAACCGGAAGGATCGGAGCGATCGGATTCGGGCGAGACGGTCGATATCCCCGAGCGGGACACCGCCGTCGAGGACGGGACGAGCGAGAACGACTCGCTCGAGCGGCCGCCCGCCCCCTCGCTGCCCGAGGCGAGTCCCGGTGCGCCGGCGACGCTGGGCTCGCGCCTGCCCGAGGCCCGTCTGCCCGCCGTGGGGCAGGCGCCCGAAAGCGAGGAGAGCGAGGCGTCGGAAAGCGAGCCGTCGGAATCG
>NZ_JBKGYT010000089.1:0-6591 GCF_046545975.1 Guyparkeria sp.
AGACCGACGTTCGGCCCAGCCGTAACGCAAGAAACCCCGCGCCGCGGGGTTTTCTCGTGTCCGGACGGCCGGCATGAGGGGAGCTTGCCCGCCGGAACAACGGCGACGGGAAAGGGAGAGGCGTTGACAGTATTCACGCCCCATAAACGAAGAAAGCCACCGGGATTCCGGCGGCTTTCTCGTGCCTGCAATTGGCGGAGAGGCAGGGATTCGAACCCTGGGACCCCGCGAGGGGGTCAACGGTTTTCGAGACCGCCCCGTTCGACCGCTCCGGCACCTCTCCAAACGGGAACGACACGGGCCACGCCGTGCCGTCGGGCCCCGGCGAATCGCCCGGGCAAACTGCAACTGGCGGAGAGGGAGGGATTCGAACCCTCGGTACGGGGTTACCGTACACACGCTTTCCAGGCGTGCTCCTTCGACCGCTCGGACACCTCTCCGTTTCCTGACCCGTCGGTCAGCAAGGGCGCAGATTCTAACCAAACGGCCGGCCGCTGGCAATGGTCTTTTCCGTGACGCTCCCCGTGATCCAATGCGACGGCAAGGAACGGCCCACCCCCGCTCACGAGACGAGTACCCATGCCCAGCGAACCCGATGCCGCACGGCTTGATCGGCGACCCCTGCTACGCGCCCTGCTGGCGACACGCCCGGCCTTCCCGGCGCTCGCCGCCGTGGCCGTGGCGATCGGCCTGGCCACGGCGACAGGAGAGCACCCCCTCGGCGCGGCCGCCGCCATGCTGTTCGGCTGCCTTGCCGCTACCGGACCGCTGCTCGCCTGAGCCCGACACCCCGCCTTCAGTCGGCCGGCTCGAGGACCGCCATCGACTCGACGTGGGCCGTATGCGGGAACATGTCCATCACACCGGCCGCCAGTAGCCGGTAACCGTGCTCGTGCACCAGCAGGCCCACATCGCGCGCCAGCGATCCCGGGTGGCAGGAAACGTAGAGGATCCGCCTCGGCGCCATCCGCGCCACCACCGGCATCATCTCGCGTGCCCCGGCACGCGGGGGATCGATCAGGACGCGGTCGTAACGCTCGCGCATCCAGGGGAGCCGCTGGTCCGGCTCGAAGAGATTGCCGACCACGTGCCGGGTATTGTCGATGCCGTTGGCCCGGGCGGAGTCCTCGCCGCGGGCGACCATCGCCTCGTCGGCCTCGACGGCGGTCACCGATCCGGCCGGCCCGGTAACCCTCGCCAGCGCCAGGGAAAAGTTGCCCAACCCGGCGAACAGGTCCAGTACCCGGTCGCCCGCCTGCACGTCCAGCCAGTCGATCGCCTGCTCCACCATGCGGCGGTTGATCTCGGCATTGACCTGGGCGAAATCCAGCGGCGAGAAGCGGATGGCCACATCGAAACGATCGAGTCGGTAGGACGGGTACACGTCCCGCGCGCCATCCCTGAGCGGGGCCAGCGTCTCCGGCCCGCCGGGTTGCAGGAACACGGCGAACCCGTGCTCGTCGGCGAAGGCGTCCAGCCTCGACCGATCGGCCCCGGAAAGCGGCTGCATGTGGCGGAAGGCCAGCGCGCAATGATCGTCCCCGCAACCGACCTCGACCTGCGGGATGTCCCGGCGCGCCTCCAGGGCCGTGATGCATTCGGCCAATGCCGGCAGCGTCTCGCCCACCCTGGGGTCGAGCACCGGGCAGGTGTCGATGTCGGCGATCTGGGCGCTGGCGAGTTCGCGAAAACCGACCCGGACGCGCCCCTTCTTCCTGTCGAAGCGCACACCCAAGCGCGCCATGCGCCGGTAGCGCCAGACCGGACCGGTGAGCGGCTCGAGGATCCGCTCGGGCTCGACCCGGCCGATCCGCGCGAGCTGTTCGATCAGTGCGGCCTGCTTGTGGCGCACCTGGGCCTCGGGGGCAAGGTGCTGCATGGCGCAGCCGCCACAGACGTGAAAATGCGGACAGCCGGGATCGACCCGCTCCGGGCTGGGGTTGTCCACCGTCACGGCATCGCCGAGGTCGTAGTGACGGCGCCGGTCGCGGTAGACGAAGCGCACGTCCTCGCCCGGCAACGCCCGGCCGATGAAGGTGGCCTTGCCGTCGACATGCGCCACGCCCCGGCCCTCCAGGGTCAGCGACTCGACGTGGGCGGAAAACTCGCCGCGGGGAAGCTTCTTGATGCGCTTGCGCTGCGCCATGGGATTCGCTCTCGGGTGTCGGCCCCGGACACGCTGGGAGACGCCGGGTTCAACGGGATTCGGTCGGCGAGCAGCTTTCCTCAAGGAAACTCTGCACGAATGCCATGCCACTCCGGCCTGTCGAGCCGTTCGTGATCAAGGCGCGATGTCGCCGGCGGGCTCGACCCGGACCGCCTCGATCCGCTCGCCACACCGGTCGAACACCGGCGCGTCCGGCGACTGCACCCCGGCCTGGACGACGCCGATGGCCAGCAACGGGGCGAGTGCCGCATGCTGCACGGGGTCAGCCGGCCGGGAACACGCCGGTGGACAGGTAGCGGTCGCCGCGGTCGCAGACGATGGTGACGATCACCGCGTTCTCCACCTCGGCGGAGACCTTGAGCGCGGCGGCCATCGCCCCGCCCGAGGAAATCCCGGCCATGATGCCCTCCTCGCGGGCCAGCCGGCGGGTCATTTCCTCGGCCTCGTCCTGCTCGATGTCCAGGGTGCGATCGACGCGGGCGGGATCGAAGATCGAGGGCAGGTATTCCTTCGGCCAGCGGCGGATGCCGGGGATCTGCGCCCCCTCGCCCGGCTGGACCCCGACGATCTCGACGCCCGGGTTCTGCTCCTTGAGGTAGTGCGAGGTGCCCATGATGGTGCCGGTGGTGCCCATCGCGGAAACGAAGTGCGTGACCCGCCCCTCGGTGGCCTCCCAGATCTCCGGCCCGGTGGTCAGGTAGTGGGCGCGCGGGTTGTCCGGGTTGGCGAACTGGTCGAGCACCACGCCCTCGCCACGGGCGGCCATCTCGGCGGCGAGATCCCGCGCGCCCTCCATGCCCTCCTCCCGCGAGACCAGCTTGAGTTCGGCCCCGTACGCGGCCATGGACTGGCGCCGCTCGATCGACATGTGCTCGGGCATGATCAGGGTCAGGCGGATGCCCAGTGTCGCCGCCACCATCGCCAGGGCGATGCCCGTATTGCCCGAGGTCGCCTCGACCAGCCGGTCGCCGGGCTTGAGGTCGCCGCGCTCGATGGCCCGCGAGATCATCGAGTGCGCCGCCCGGTCCTTGACCGAACCGGCGGGATTGTTGCCCTCGAGCTTGCCGAGGATCACGTTCCCGCGGGCCGACCCGGCCTTGTCCAGCCGCTGGATGCGCACCAGTGGAGTGTTGCCGATCAATTGATCAAGACGGTGACCTAACATACGCTTTGCCGGCTGATTGCAGATGAAATGACTCGGGAGGCGGAGCATCGATAGACCCGCGCTCCGAGTATGCCACAAACCACAAGGTCCCCCGGTGAACCCACGCCCCCACAGACAGCACGTATCCGGACGCCGGGTCCAGCTCGGGGCCTCGATGGTCCCGCTGCTGCTCGCCCTGGCCATCCTGCTCGGCCCGCCGACGCTGCTCCTGCTCGAGCCTCGCTTCGGGCACCTGGTGCCCGGAGAGTCCTCGCTGGAACGGCTGGCGACAGCCTGGGTCGCGCTGTGGGCGGTGCTCATGCTGGCCGCCGCGGTGACATGGTGGGCAGGATGGCGACGCCGTCGCGTGCAGGAACCGGACCGCCCCCTGTCTCCGCAGCCCCCGTCGACGCCACCGAACCCACCGCCGAAACCCGAGTCCCGGCCACCCGAGGACATGCAACTGACTACCGGCTCGGTCCTGGAACTGGTCAATCAGCAATGGGTGACACCCCTGGGTCACATCCGCTCGGCGGTCGACTCGCTCGCCGCCCTCGAGCGGCGCCTGACCCAGTGTGCCCCGCCCGCATCCATCGAGCAGCAGGAGCCCGCCCGGTCACTGCAGCTCATGCGGCACGCCAGTCACCGGCTGCGCATCTCCATCGAGAACATCATCGACTACCACGAGATCTCGGCGGGGCGGCTCAAGCGCACCGACGGACGCGTCAACCCGCGCACCACCGGCGAGGACATGGTCGCCGACTGGCAGACCACCGCCCAGCGCGACGGCGAGGTGCTGCAGTTCATCGGCTACCAGGACCTGCCCCGGGAAATCTCGCTCGATCCCCAGATGCTGCGTCGCCTGCTCGACCGGCAACTCAACGAGGCGCTGTGCATCGGCCACCTCAAGGAGCCGGCCGTCACCTTCCAGATCGAGGACGAACACGACACCGAGGGCGGCGACCGACTGGGGCGGTTCCGCCTGACGGTGGACGGGCGTTCCCAGGACCGGTCCTTCGGTCGCGAGGCCCTCACGGCACGGCTCGGGCAGCGCCTGTCCGACTCGCTCGGCGACCTGCTGGTCGACGACCTGATCGACATCTGGATCATGCGCTCCGTGGGCAGCCACCTGGGCGCGACCCTGGAAGTGGTGGACACGGGCAACGGTCGCATCGGCCTTTCCGCCGTGTTCGAGGCCCCCATCCTGGCCGAGGAACCCGAGCCGGGCGAACTGCTCACCGGCAAGCTCTGTGGCGTGGTCTGTGCCTCCGACCAGCATCGACGGGCATGGCAGGGCAACCTCGCCACGCTGGGGGCCGACATCCAGATCGAGCCCGACTTCGGCCAGCCGGTCGACCTGCTGTTCCTCGACGAGCGCGTCGTCGAGAAACACCACCGGGATCCCGCCTTCAGCGAGTGGGTGAAGCTGGCCGGCCGGGTCGTCGGCCTGGCAGGCCGCCTGACGATCCGCGGACGCCCGGCCGCGCCGCTCCACTGGGCCGACTTCACCCTGCCGCTGTTCATTCGGGGCCGGGCACTGGCCGCCTCGCTGGAGCGCATCCTCGACACCGCCGGTCCGGCGCCGGGCAAGCCCCAGCCAAGGCTGGCCCCGCGCCCCGACCGGCCGGACATCGCCCGCCAGCCCCCGCAGAGACCCGACAAGGCACGGGCACCGGCATCCAGTCGTCACGCCCTGTATTCGTTCGCTGGCCGCACGGCGCTGGTGATCGACGACGACCCGGTCTACCTCGCCCACCTGGCACAGACGCTCGGCGAACTGGGCTTTGACGTGCTGGAGGCCGGCAACGGCAAGCAGGCCCTCGCGATCGCCGACCACGAGGACATCGACATCGTCTTCACCGACATGCACATGCCCGACATCACCGGGGCCGGCGTCGCCCGCATCCTCAAGAAGCGTGCCCGCCACCTGGAAACGCCCATCATCGCCATCACGGCCAACCGGCAGGGCAACGTGCACCAGGACCTGCTCAACAGCGGCATCGAGCGCGTCCTGACCAAGCCGGTCACGGCAGGCGAACTGCTCAGTGCCGTGGGCGAGTTCTTCCCCCTGCAGAACCACGCCCGCTCCACCCCGACATCGGAACCACCGGCGGCCACGGCGAATCGCGATCCCTTCCTTTCCCGGCTGCTGCTCGACGAGCTGCCCGGCTACCGGCGGCTGCTCACCGAGCAGACCGACGACCGCGACGCCCTGCGCCACGCGGCCCACAAGCTCCGCGGGGCCGCTGCCTGCTGCCGGGAAACCGGACTGCAGAAACGTGCCGGCGCCCTCGAGACCGCCCTCGACCATTCGCAGGACCCTGCCCGCATTCGCAAGCTGATCGACGAACTGCTCGAGAGCATCCACGCCATCGAATCCACCCCGGTCGCCGACGAGAACGAGCCGCCACGGGCCACGTCGCGGAACATCACCGGATCCTGATTCCGATCCCCGGGATTCATTGCTAGGATTGAGCGAACAGCGGGGCATCGTGCCCCGTCCTGCCCGGGATTGGGCAGGCGGTTCTCAGGGAAGGTGACGACAGGATGCAAACGGACAGCCAGGTCCATTCCGCCGTGGGGGAGCAGGACACGATCGCCTTGCTCTGCGACGCTTCTGGACGGGTGATCGACATCAGCCCGGGTGCCGCGGTGTTGTTCCCGGAGAACGGCGGCCGACCATCACCGGCGCTGGCCGCCGCGAAGGGGTTTCACCTGGACGATCCGGACGCGCTGTACCCGGCGCTGGCCGGCGGCCGTGAAGCCCTGCTCCCCGGACGCCTTCACGATCACGACGTTCGCTTGCGCATCACCCCGCTGGGCGAGGATCGGCGCCTGCTGCTGATCGAGGACGCCCACCGTCCCGTCGCGCACATCGACTCGCTCACCGGCCTGCCCGATCGCAGCGCGATGATCGACCGGATCCGGGAGGCCCAGGCGGACGACCACGGCGGCTACCGCCTGCTGCTGGCCGACATCGACCGGCTCAAGACCTTCAACGACTACCTCGGCAACCCGGCGGGCGACCACCTCATCCGGAAGCTGGCCGCCGGCATGCGCTCCGGTCTGCCAAGGGAGATTCTCGTCTCGCGGTGGAGCGGACACGAGTTCATGCTGCTGATTCCCCCGGGTCTGGCCGCAGACACCGGCCGCATCGCGGAACAGCTCCGGGAAATCGCCCGGTCCATCCGGCTCACCGGCGACGGCTCCCGGATCGGCACGGTAACCCTGAGCATGGGGCATGCCGCCGTCGATCCCGATGACCTGTCACGCCTTGCCA
>NZ_JBKGYT010000090.1:0-6432 GCF_046545975.1 Guyparkeria sp.
AAAAAGCCCCGCGAGTCGACGACCCGCGGGGCTTTCTTACGTTCGGGCTGCGGAGAGGCTTAGCCTTCCTTGTGGTAGTCCCAGATGCGCTGGACTTCGTTCTTGGAGCCCAGGATGACCGGCACGCGCTGGTGCAGCTTTTCCGGCTGGATGGTCATGATCCGGTCCGGGCCGGTGATCGACAGGCCGCCGGCCTGCTCGACGATCATGGACATCGGGTTCGCCTCGTACATCAGGCGCAGCTTGCCGCCGCGCTCGCGGTGCTTGCTGTCGATCGGGTACATGAACACGCCGCCGCGGACCAGGATGCGGTGCACCTCGGCGACCATGGAGGCGACCCAGCGCATGTTGAAGTCCTTGTCGCGCGTGCCTTCCTTGCCGGCGAGGCACTCGTCGACGTAGCGCTTGACCGGCGCGTCCCAGAAACGCATGTTCGACATGTTGATGGCGAACTCGGCGGTGTCTTCCGGGATGGTCATGTTCGGGTGGGTCAGCTTGAACTCGCCGACCGAGCGGTCGAGCGTGAAGCCGTCGACGCCGTCACCGATGGTCAGGACCAGGATGGTGGACGGGCCGTAGGTCACGTAACCGGCGGCGACCTGCTCGGTGCCCGGCTGCATGAAGTCTTCCTCGGTCGGGTTCTCCTTGGCGGTCGGGGCCTTGAGCACGGAGAAGATGGTGCCGACGGTGACGTTGACGTCGATGTTCGACGAGCCGTCCAGCGGGTCGTAGGTGCACAGGTAGGAGCCGCGGTGCTTGCCGGCCGGCAGGTCGTAGACCTCGTCCATCTCCTCGGAGGCGAGACCGGCGACGTGGCCGCCCTCGGTGAGGATGTCGGTGAACTCGTCGTTGGAGATGATGTCGAGCTTCTTCTGCGTCTCGCCCTGGACGTTCTCGGTCTCCGCCGAGCCCAGCAGGCCGATGAGGTTGCCGCGGCCGACCTGGTCGGCGATCAGCTTGCAGCCGGCGGCCACGTCGCTGATCAGGCCGACGAAGTCGGCGTCCACGCGACCCTGGCGCTGGTGCTCGGCCAGGTACTGTGACAGTCGTTTGGGTTCAGACATCTGCAAGGTCCTCTGTGTCAGTCGAATGGTGAAGTCAGGAAGTCTTTGAATGCGCGGGCATTCAGAGGCGCCCTGTGCTCGAAAGCGTGCCTATGGTACCCGATACCCGTCGCCATTCGAATTCCGGCCCCTGTCGCCGGAAGCGACACACGGGATCGGTCGGCCCGGTGGCACGAGCAGGACGGCGACCGGGGCGAGGTGGTGCCCCGGAAGGAACGAGGGAAAGCGGGGGAGGACGTGGAGTCGGCGTCAGGTGCGCAGCACGCCGTTGTCCCCGGTGCCGTAGGGGTTGGGCACGTACCGGTCGGCGGCCTCGTCGTTGTCCCAGCGCTCACCGTCCACGAGGTAGCGGAAGGCGTATTCGCCGTCGCGGGGCAGGTTGACGGTCAACCGGTAGCTGCCGTCGCGCTGGCGCTTCAATGGCAGGTCGTCGCGCCAGTCGTTGAAATCGCCGCGCAGCTCGACCCGTCGAGCGGCGCCGTCCGGCGGCGTGTAGGAAAAGGTCACCTTGCACTCGGGGCGGACCTTGAGCGGCTTCTTCGTGATCGACATGGCGTGGTACCTCCAGGGTGAGCCCGGGGCGGCACCGTCAGCGGCGCTGCCCGTCCGAAACGCGCTTCCCGGCCGCCGGGGCCGGGAAACATCAGTCAGATCCGAGATTTACCGTGTCGATTTGACGACCGTGTGACGGCCGCGTCAAGGGAAATCGCTGCGTGGAGGGCGAGCGATGTGCCCGGGCTCAGCGGGGCAGGTTCTTCTCCAGGATCCGCATCAGGCGTCCCTCGCTGATCAGCCCGGCGGTGACGAAGGCGAGCAGGAGCAGGATCAGCAGGCCGACGACCAGCAGCAGCATCGGCGCGGTGACGGCCAGCAGGGCCTGGGTCGTCGAGTCGAGGTTGCCGCTCTGCATCAGCTCGAGCACGTGCAGCGGGTTGACCAGGATGGGGCGCTGGAAGAAGGCCCAGGCGTAGAAGCCGATCGTGATCGCGGCCAGGACCAGCGCGACGGCCGGCCAGATGCGGATCAGCCGGCGCCGACGGGAAATGATCTGGCGCATCTCGTTTGCCTTGCTCATGCTCAGCCTCCGGTAACCGGCGGGAAGAAGGCGACCTCGTCCCCGTCGGCGAGGGGGTGTTCGAGTTCGACGTATTCGTGGTTCACGGCCGCCAGGGTATTGCCGGGGCGCTCGATGTCCGTGACCGCCTTCCAGGCGTCGGCCACCGTGGCGGGCGTCTCGGTCAGGCGGGTTTCGTCGATGCCGACGCGCTCGCGCAGGCCGGCGAACATTCTTACGGTGATGGTCATGATCGGTTCGGGGTTCTCTCGGGTTCGGTGGCCCGCTGGCGGGCCATGGAATACCTCTATTGTCTGCTAAAGTCTGCTTCAATCCAATCGGCCGGGTTCCGGCCGCCGACCGAACCGTCCGGCCACTCCCCGCCGCCGCGGGGCGACAACGTTTTTCGAGGGTGTCCGCATGAAATGGATCAAGCGTCTGGGCCTGCTGTTCGTTGCCATCGTTCTGGTGGCGATCCTGGCCGTCATCGCCTTCGCGCTGACCTTCGATCCCAACGACTACAAGGCGCAGATCGCCTCCCAGGTCGAGAAACAGACCGGCCGGAGCATCCAGTTCGACGGCGACCTGTCGGTGACGCTGTTCCCCTGGCTCGGCGCGGCCACCGAGGACGTGGAGCTGGCCAATGCCGAGGGCTTCGACCCCGGATCCATGGTCCGGGTTCGGCGCCTGGAGGCCCAGGCGGCCCTGCTGCCCCTGCTGCGGGGGGAGTTCGAGATCGGCACCCTGCTGCTCGAGGGCGCGGAGATCCACCTGGCGCGCAACGCCGAGGGGCGCAGCAACTGGGACGACCTGCTGGAACACCGTGACGACCCGGCGGACCAGCCGGCCGAGGCCGATCGCCCCGAGGAGGACGAGCCGGCAGGCTCGGCGCGGACGCTGACCATCGGCGGCGTGGACATCCGCGAGGCGACCGTTCACTGGCGCGACGAGCAGGCCGGCCAGGACGTGACCGTCGAGGGGCTGAGCCTGCGGACCGGGGCGCTTGCCGACGGCGAACCCACCCGTGTCGAGCTGGCCTCCGGCTTCCGCCTCGACCTGCCCGACATGCCGGCGATGGAGGGGCGCGTCGACCTGGCCGCCGACGTGCAGGCCTGGCTGGAACGTCAGGACGTCGAGATCCGCGACCTCGATCTCAATCTCTCGGCGAGCTCCGAAGCCGCCGCGGGGGAGGGCGGTGCGCTGCCCCGGCAGATCGATGCCGCGCTGCAGGTGGAGAAGGCCGACGTCCGCGGCGGCGACTCCCAGGCGCGCGTCGAGGGCATGACGCTGGACCTCAAGGCCAACGAGGCCGGCCCGATGACCTACCTGGAAAGCCGGCTGCAGGCCGTGCTCGAGGCTGACTGGTCGCGTGGCCGCTACGAGCTGCCGAGCCTGTCGTTCGAGGCCGACATGAAGGGACTGCCGGAAGTCCGGGAAACCCTGTCCGTGGCCGGCAGCGCCGTCGTCTCCGCCGACATGGAGACGGGCACCGCCACCATCGGCGACCTCGTCCTGACCTCCGACCCCGTCACCATGAAGAGCGACCTGTCACTGGCGGGCCTCGACAGCGGCGAGCTGACGGCCTCCGGCCCGGTCACGGTCGACGCGTTCAACCCGCGCGAGCTTGCCGACCGCCTGGGCTTCACCGTGCCCGAGATGCGCGGCGACAAGACGCTGACTCGCCTCGCCGCGAACGGCGAGCTGGACGTCACGCCCACCCGGGCGATGATCGAGGGCCTGTCGCTCGAACTCGATGGCCGCGAGCTCGGCGGTCGGGCCGGTATCGACAATCTCGATACGGGGCGGCTGTTCGCCCGGCTCGAAGGCGGCGAGTTCGACGTCAACCCGTACCTCGCACCCCAGGGCGAGGACGACCCGGGGTCGTCCGACGGCAACGGCGGTGACTCCGGCCAGGCATCCTCGGCGGCCCGGGATGCCGAGATCGAACTGCCGATGGAGACCCTGCGCGGACTGAACCTCGATGCCCGGCTGCAGCTCGCGCGGCTGGTCTACGAGAAGTACCGGATCGACAACCCCGTGGTGCACCTGACCGCCGCCGGTGGCCAGTTGCGCCTGACCGAGCTGAACGCCGAGGCCTTCGATGGCCGCATCGCCGGCACGGGCGGGCTGGACGTCCGCGGCGACGTGCCCGGGTATACCGGCAACGTCGACATCTCCGGGGTTTCCCTGCAGCCGCTGCTCATGGCGGTGATGGACGAGGATCGGCTGATCGGCAAGGGCAACGTCTCCGCCAACCTGTCCACGCAGGGCAAGCGGGTCGACCAGCTCAAGTCCGCGCTCGACGGCAACGCCGAGTTCGCCCTGCGCGACGGCAAGGTCAAGGGCTTCGACATCGGCTACATGATGCGCCGGGCCCAGGCACGCATCGACGGCAAGACCGAGCCGGAGCCGGAAGAGCTCGAGACGGACTTCACCGCCGTCACCGGCACCGCCGACATCCGCAACGGCGTGGTGACCAACGACGACCTGGCCGGCGCCTCGCCGCTGCTGCGGGTGTCCGGCAAGGGCGAGGTGGACCTGCCCCGCGAGAACATCGACTACCGTCTGACCACCACCGTGGTGAACACCGCCACGGGGCAGGACGGCAAGGCACTGGAGAAGCTCAAGAGCGTCCCCGTGCCGATCCGCATCGGCGGCACCTTCGACGACCCGAAGGTCTCGCTGGATACCGAGGCGCTGGTCAAGGGCGCGGCCGAAGGCGAGGTCAAGCGCCGGGTCGAGGAGGAGATCGACAAGCGCCTCGATGACAAGGGCGAGCCGGTCAAGGAGCTCATCAAGGGCTTCGGGCTGTAATGCCGCAGCGCGCAGGGACATTGCCGGGCGGCGGGCGGCACCGGGCACAGCCGGGCCGGTGACGGCGGCATTCGCCGACCGCCTGCTGGGTTGGTTCGACCGGCATGGCCGGCACGACCTGCCGTGGCAGCACCCGCGCACGCCCTACCGGGTGTGGCTCTCGGAGATCATGCTCCAGCAGACCCAGGTCGCCACGGTCATCCCGTACTTCGAGCGCTTTGTCGCCCGTTTCCCCGATCTCGACGCGCTTGCCGCCGCCGATGCGGACGAGGTGCTGGGCCTGTGGTCGGGGCTGGGCTACTACGCCCGGGCGCGCAACCTGCACCGGGCCGCCGGGATCATGGCCGAACGGGGCGTGCCGGAAACCGTGGAAGGCTGGGGCGAGCTGCCCGGCGTGGGGCCGTCGACGGCCGCGGCGATCGTCGCCCAGGCCTTCGACCGGCGCGCGGTGATCCTCGACGGCAACGTCAAGCGCGTGCTGGCCCGGCACGCGGCGGTCGACACCCCGCAGGAGGCGGCCGCCACCGGCCACCGGCTCTGGGCCCTCGCCGACGAGCGCACGCCGCCGACGCGGGCGGCCGACTACACCCAGGCGATCATGGACCTCGGCGCCACCGTCTGCCGCCGCGGCACGCCCCGCTGCGAGGCCTGCCCGGTGCGCGAGGACTGTCGGGCGCGGATCGAGGGGCGCGTCGCCGAGCTGCCCGTCCGTCGGCGGCGCAAGCCCAGGGCCGTGCGCGAGCGGGTGCTCCTGTGGCTGGAGGACGACGCGGGGCGGCTGTTCCTGGAGAAGCGTCCGCCGAGCGGCATCTGGGGCGGGCTGGCCTGCCTGCCGGTCGTCGAGACCGTCGGGGAGGCCGACGAGCGGCTGGCCGCGCACGGGCTCGCGCGTCGTGACCACTGGCAGGCGCTCGACCGTCTGCGCCACGTCTTCAGCCACTTCGAGCTGGCCGCCGAGGTGATGGCCGCGTCGGTCAATACCGCCTCGGTGGCCGAGCGGCCCGGAGAGTGGCATGCCGTCGATGACCTGGCGAACGATCCGCCGGTCGGGCTGCCCGCCCCGGTCCAGAAGCTGATCCGCAAGCATGGGCCCCGCCGCCGATGAAAGGCCGACCGCCCGGACGGGAGGCGGTCCCGCCGACGGCCTCCCACCCGGGCGCCGTCGCGCTGTTATGATCAGCGCCACATTCCGAAAAGAACCGCGAACGAGGTTTTCATGAGCGAACGCACCGTCTTCTGCCAGCGTCTGCAGTGCGAGGCCGAGGCACTGCCCAAGCCGCCGTATCCGGGTGAGCTGGGCGAGCGCATCTACAACAACATCTCCAAGGCGGCCTGGCAGCAGTGGCTGGCGCACCAGACCATGCTGATCAACGAGTACCGGCTGACGCCGATCGACCCCAAGGCGCGCGAATTCCTGGTCCGCGAGATGGAGAAGTTCCTGTTCGAAGGGCACGAGGACAAGCCGGAAGGCTACGTGCCGCCGGGCGAGGGCGAGTAGGA
>NZ_JBKGYT010000091.1:0-6235 GCF_046545975.1 Guyparkeria sp.
TGGGCCTGGGCATGTGCAGCACCCATGCCTACGGCCGTTGCCAATGCCGTGCTGGTGATAACGCCTGCAATCGTCTTGGCTCGGAATTTCATAAAACACCTTGTCAGCTTTGCTGTGAATTGTTCGGCGCATTGCCGATCAACGCGCAGGTTTCCGACCTGCTGGGCTGGTGGGTCACGGTGAGTGCCTTAAAGTTCCAGATCAAGTGCCATAAAGTTTTCAGAATGGTGTTTGCCGGGGTGGTCTCCGGGCGGATGGATGGTCGCGCGGGCATTCGGCATGGCGGTTCTTGATGCTGCGGCTTTGCTGCCCCGGCAAGCCCCGCAGGGTGCCACGCGGAGGCCATGTAGCGTTCCCTAACGCAAGACGCCCGGCAAGGTGCCGGGCGTCGGGTATAAGGCGACGGCAGGTCGATCGGGTCGACCCGCCGGGGAGGACTTACATCCCCAAGCCGCCTCCCTCTTTCTCCTTGTCCTTGTCCTTGTCCTTGTCTTTGTCCTTGTCTCCGCCGGCCTCGGGCTGCGGCGCAGGAGCCCCTTGACCGCCTTGGCCACCTTGCTCGGCCGGTGGCGCACCGCCGCCCTGTTGAGCCGGCGGTGCGCCGCCACCGCCTTGCTGCTGCTCTTGGGGCGCGGCGCCACCCTGCGCCTGTCCGCCTCCTCCCTGGGCCTGGGCATGTGCGGCACCCATGCCTAGGGCCGTTGCCAATGCCGTGCTGGTGATAACGCCTGCAATCGTCTTGGCTCGGAATTTCATAAAAACACCTTGTCAGCTTTGCTGTGAAATGTTCGGCGAATTGCCGATCAATGCGCAGGTTTTTCGACCTGCTGGGGCGTGTGTCACGTTGAGTGCCTTCAAGTTCCAGCCAATGCGAAATTTTTTTCGGGCGATCACCGCCGTCCGACACGGGATGGTGGCGGGGGGTGGTAGAATCCCGGCTTGAATACGGGCCGCTGGCGGCCTGTGCGGGTATCGGTTTCGGGTGTTCGCAGGTGCCTGTCCTGCATGGGTCGACAGCGACCGGAGTGCGGTTCCGACAGGGCCGCCGCGAATTTCGGAATGCATCCTGACCGCGCCTGTCGGCGCGAGAAACAGAAAAGGTGAGCAATGGCCGGTCACAGCAAGTGGGCGAACATCAAGCATCGCAAGGCCGCGCAGGACAAGAAGCGCGGCAAGCTCTGGACCAAGATCATCCGCGAGATCACGGTGGCCGCGCGCACGGGCGGCAATGCCGACCCGGCGGCCAACCCGCGGCTGCGCCTGGCCTGGGACAAGGCCCTGGGCGCGAACATGCCCAAGGACACCATCGAGCGTGCCGCCAAGCGTGGCGCCGGTGACCTCGAGGGCCAGGACTTCGTCGAGGTCACCTTCGAGGGCTACGGCCCGGGCGGCGTGGCCGTGTACGTCACCGGCATGACCGACAACAACACCCGCACGGTGGCCGACGTGCGCCACGCCTTTTCCAAGAACGGCGGCAATCTCGGCACCGACGGCTCGGTGGCCTTCCTGTTCTCCCGGCTCGGGGTGCTCTACTACCCGCCGGGCAGCGACGAGGACCCGATCATGGAGGCGGCGATGGAAGCCGGCGCCGAGGACATCGAGGTGTTCGACGACAACTCGATCGAGGTGATCACCACCCCGGAGACGTACAGCGACGTCAAGCAGGCCATGATCGACGCCGGGCTGCCGCCGGCCGAGAGCGAGGTCACCATGCGTGCCTCGACCAGCGCGCCGGTCGAGGGCGAGAATGCCGAGAAGGTGGTCAAGCTGATCGACATGCTCGAGGACCTCGACGACGTCCAGGAGGTCTACCACAACGCCGAGATCCCGGACGAGGCCTATGCCTGACTCCCGGGCAGCGCAACGCCCCGGCCGCCGCGTGCTCGGCATCGACCCCGGCTCCCGCGTGTTGGGGCTGGCGGTGATCGAGTTCTCCGGTGGGCGGGCGCGCTGCTTGGGACTGGCCAGCCAGTCGCTGGCGCGTTACGGTGACTTTGCCGCCCGCATGGGCGGCGTTTTCGATTGCGTCACCGACTGGATCGAGACGCACCGACCGGACGAGTGCGCCATCGAGCAGATCTTCCTGCACGGCAGCCCGGAGTCCTCGCTCAAGCTCGCCCAGGCCCGGGGTGCCGCGCTGGCCGCGATCATGCGCCAGCGGCTGGACGTCGGCGAGTACATGCCCGCCACCGTCAAGCAGGCGGTGGTCGGCAGCGGCAAGGCCACCAAGGAGCAGGTCGCCCACATGATCCAGCGTCTGGCCGGGCTGGACGCGCTGCCCCCGGCCGACGGGGCCGACGCCGCTGCCGTGGCCCTGTGCCATTGCTACCGGAGCCACGCCTTCGGCGGGGTCGAGATGGCGGGGGGCAGTGGCAACGAGGAGGCCCGCACCATCCTGCGAGAGGCCTCGCAACGGCGCTATCGCCGCCGCAGCGACTCGCGCGGCTGGCGGGACATGGATGCCGCCGCGCTCAAGGCGCGCGCCGCGGCCAAATCGGGAGGACGCAAATGATCGGACGACTCGCCGGACGGGTGCTCGCGCGCAAGCCGCCGTTCCTGCTGGTGGACGTGCACGGCGTGGGCTACGAGGTCGAGGCCCCGATGTCCACGTTCTTCGCCACCCAGGGACAGGAGGAGGTCGCCCTGCACACCCACCTGGTGGTGCGCGAGGATGCCCAGCTGCTCTACGGCTTCGCCACCGTCCGCGAGCGCGACCTGTTCCGGGCGCTGGTCAAGGTCTCGGGCATCGGTCCGCGCATGGCGGTGGCCGTGCTCTCGGGCATGTCCGAGGCCCAGTTCCGCGACTGCGTGCTGGCCGAGGACGTCACGGCGCTGACCAAGGTGCCCGGCATCGGCAAGAAGACCGCCGAGCGGCTGATCATCGAGATGCGCGACCGGATCGACAAGGAGGCCGGTGCCGCGGCCGCGGGGCTGCCGGGTGGCGTGCCCGGCGTCGAGCACCCGCGCGACGAGGCGGTCAGCGCCCTCGAGGCGCTGGGCTACAAGCCGGCCGAGGCCGGCCGCATGATCACCCGGGCCGAGAAGGAGGGGGCGGACGACGCCGAGTCCCTGATCCGCCTGGCCCTGCGACACACGGTGAAGTAACCCCACGGTGAACCGACCCATGGAAGAGCAGCGCTTCGTCAGCTCCGAGCACCGCCCCGACGAGGAGGCCATCGAGCGTGCCCTGCGCCCGCGCCGGCTGGCGGACTACATCGGCCAGCCGGCCGTCGTCGAGCAGATGGAGATCTTCGTCCCCGCCGCGCGCAATCGCGGCGAGCCGCTCGACCACGTCCTGATCTTCGGTCCGCCGGGGCTGGGCAAGACCACGCTGGCGCACATCATCGCCAACGAGATGGGCGTCAACCTCAAGCAGACCTCCGGGCCGGTGCTCGAACGCCCCGGCGATCTCGCCGCGCTGCTGACCAACCTCGAGCCGGGCGACGTGCTGTTCATCGACGAGATCCACCGCCTCTCGGCCGTGGTCGAGGAGATCCTCTACCCGGCGATGGAGGACTACCAGATCGACATCATGATCGGCGAGGGGCCCGCGGCACGGTCGATCAAGCTCGATTTGCCGCCGTTCACCCTGGTCGGGGCCACCACCCGCGCGGGTATGCTCACCAACCCGCTGCGCGACCGCTTCGGCATCATCCAGCGCCTGGAGTTCTATGCCGTCGAGCACCTGGTGCACATCGTCGAGCGCTCGGCGCGGCTGACCAACCTGGACATGGACGGCGAGGGCGCGCGCGAGATCGCCGCCCGCTCGCGCGGCACCCCGCGGATCGCCAACCGCCTGCTGCGCCGCGTGCGCGACTACGCCGACGTCAAGAGCGGCGGCCGGGTCGATCGCGAGATCGCCAGCGCGGCGCTCGACATGCTCAAGGTCGACCAGCGCGGCTTCGACCACCAGGACCGCCGCCTGCTCGAGACCCTTTTGAGCAAGTTCGACGGCGGCCCGGTCGGGCTGGACAACCTCGCCGCGGCCATCGGCGAGTCGCGCGACACCATCGAGGACGTCCTCGAGCCCTACCTGATCCAGCAGGGCTTTCTCGTGCGCACCCCGCGCGGGCGCATGGCCACCCGCCAGACCTGGGGGCACTTCGGCTTCTCGCCGCCGGCGCAGTGGAACGGCGGCCAGCCCGACCTGCTCACGGAGGACGAGTCGTGACGGTGGAGCGGCCCGACGACGTCTTTCGCTGGCCGGTGCGCGTCTACTACGAGGACACCGACGCCGGTGGAGTGGTCTACCACGCGCGCTACCTCAACTTCTGCGAGCGGGCCCGCACCGAGTGGTTGCGGGCCCGCGGATGGGAGCAGGATGCGCTTCGCGACGACCATCGCCTGCAGTTCGTCGTTGCCCGGGTGGCGGTTGAATATCGTCGGCCGGCACGATTTAATGACGCGCTGAACGTCACCTGCGAGGTCGACTGCCTGCGCGGGGCATCCATCGACTTCGTCCAGCGAGTGGAACATTCGGCCGATTCAGCGGTCTTGTGTGAAGTCGTGGCACGCGCGGTCTGTGTCGACAGCGACACGATGCGTCCCAAACCAATCCCCGAGGCGATCCTGGAGTCTTTTGCGTGAATTCCGAGCCATCCGTTGTCGAACTCATCACCGGCGCCAGCCTGCCGGTGCAGCTGGTCCTGATCATCCTGATCCTGGCCTCGATCGCCTCCTGGGCCCTGATCATCCACAAGGCGCGGGTCTACAAGCGTGCCGTCGCCCGGGTGCGCCGGTTCGAGGGCAGCTTCTGGGCCGGCGGCAGCCTCAGCGAGTTCTATGACCGCCTGTCCCGCGGCGGCCAGCCGCGCGAGGGCCACGAGGCGGTCTTCGAGGCCGGTTTCCGCGAGTTCCAGCGCCTGCGGGCGGTCGAGGGGCGCGGTCAGGCCCAGATCATCGACGGCGTCGAACGGGCCATGACCGTCGCGCAGCATCGCCAGATCGACCAGCTCGAGGAAGGCGTGCCCTTCCTCGCCACCGTCGGCTCGGTCAGCCCCTACGTCGGCCTGTTCGGCACGGTCTGGGGCATCATGAGCGCGTTCATGAACCTCGGCACCATGCAGAGCGCCACGCTCGCGGCGGTGGCCCCGCCGATCGCCGAGGCGCTGATCGCCACCGCCATGGGCCTGTTTGCCGCCATCCCGGCGGTGATCGCCTACAACCGCTACACGCAGCGCATCGACTGGCTGGCCGGTCGCTACGAGAACTTCATCGACGAGTTCCTGGGTCTCCTGCAACGCCAGCTGGGAGGCAAGTGACCCATGGCGCGGCGCACGCGACGGGCACGACGCATGGTCGCCGAGATCAATGTCGTTCCCTACATCGACGTCATGCTGGTGCTGCTGGTCATCTTCATGGTGACCGCACCCATGCTGCAGCAGGGCGTGGAGGTCGAGCCGCCGCAGGCCGCCGCCTCCCCGCTGGAGGAGCAGGACGAGCCGCCCCTGCTGATCATCGTCGACCGCGAGGGTGAGTTCTTCGTCAACCAGGCGGAGAACCCCGAGGCGCCGGTGAGCCTGGCGACCGTCACCGAACTGGTCGCCGCCGCGCGGTCGGTCGATCCGGAAATCCCGATCCTGGTCAAGGGCGATCGGTCGTCCAACTACGAGGCCGTCATGCGCGCTATGGTGGCCGCCCAGGAGGGCGGGGCGGCCAAGGTCGGCCTGGTGACCGACTCCGACCCGGCCGCCCCCGACGAGGAGGGGCAGTAGACCATGCTGCGCATGATTGCCCGCATGCCGGTGGCCGTGCTCGTGGCCGTGCTGCTGCACGTGCTCCTGGCGCTGGCCGTGGTCTTCCACGAGCTGTGGGAGCCGGAGAAGGTCAAGCCGGCCGGCGAGGCGGAGAGCACCCCCACCCCGAACATCGAGGCCGAGTCGGTCTCGTCCGAAGCGGTCGATCGGCAGGCCGAGCGCATGCGCGAGCAGCGCGAGGCGCGTGAGCGCGAGCGGGCCGAGACCGAGAAGGCCGCCGAGGAGGCGGCCGCCGCCCGCCGGGCCGAGGAGGCCCGGGCCGAGCAGATGCAGAAGCTCCGCGAGGAGCGCGAGCGGGCCGCCACCGAGGAAGAGCAGCGCCTCGCCGAACTGGCCAAGGCGCGCGAGGAGGCGGAAGCCGCCCGCGAGGCCGCTCGCGAGGAGGCCGAGGCGGCGCGCAAGGAGGCCGAAGAGGCCGCCAAGCGCCGCGAGGCCGAGGAACAGGCGCGCAAGGAAGCCGAGGAAAAGGCCCGCAAGGA
>NZ_JBKGYT010000092.1:0-6197 GCF_046545975.1 Guyparkeria sp.
CACGCCGGCGACATCGCGCCTTGATCACGAACGACTCGCCAGGCCAGAGTGGCATCGGATTCGTGCAGACCTTCCCGAGGGAAGGTGATCGTGTTTCCTACCATTGTCGAGGAGGAGGTATTCCCATGCGCCGGATCATGCTGTCGAGTGCGGCGGCCGTTCTCGGACTCTCACTGTCCCTGGCCCATGCCGCCGACGATGAACCCTGGCTCGAGGAGGGCTGGGAGCCGATAACCGAGGAGGAACGCCAGCCGGCGACCGAGCAGGAAGTCGGGGAGGTGAGCCTTGCCGAGCGCGAGGCCAACGGGATTCGTTACCTGACCGGCGGTATCGGCGTGGCCGAACGCGAATGGCTGGCCCGGCATGGGACGGACTACTCGCAACGCCTGGAGTTCTCCAAGGGCGAGCGTGGCGCGTTCGTCTCGCAGGTCGCGCTGACCGTGCGGGACCGTGACGGGACGGTGGTCTTCGAGGCGGAGAGCGATGGGCCGATCCTGTACATCGACCTGCCCGAGGGCCGTTACCGGGCCGAGGCCCGCTATGCCGGCGACACGCGCGAGTTTGCCCTGAACGTCCGGGCCGGCGGCCAGTCACGTGCCCACGTCAACTTTCCCTGATCGCAGGGCTCAGCGTGGGGCCGATGCGAACTCGGAGTCTGCTTCCGACTGTATGGCCACGGGTGAGCGGCCCACGGGAAGTCGGCCGCGTTCGGATCTTTCGTCATCAACGAGGGAGGATGCGTCATGTCACAGACAGCCGTCATCAGCGAGGAGTTTCCTCACCGCGTCAGCGCGGTGTTTCCCAACCAGAGCCTGGCCGACGAGGCCTGCGAGGCGCTCAGAAACGAGGTCGAACTGAAAGAGAAGCAGATCGAGCTCGTCCGACCGGGCGATCTCGGCCTGGAACGCAAGCTCGAGCACGAGACGACCAATATGGCCTGGACCATCGTGCGCTCCCACGTCGGTCTGGGAATAATCGGTTTCGTCGCCGGCCTGGTTCTGGCCGCGGTGCTCTGGGGCGCCGGATTCGAGTTTGCCGCCACGAGACCGGGCTGGCTGTTCATCCTGGCGGGTGCGGTCGGGGCCGTGATCGGTCTGCTGGCGGCCGGGCTCGTATCGGTCCGCCCCGATCACGAACCGGTGATCCTGAGGGCTGAACAGGCCGCCGAACGTGGCCAGTGGACCGTGGTGGCCTATGCGCGTGACGAGGACGAGAAGCACCGCGTCGACGAGGTCCTCAAGGAGCACTCGACGCGGGTCAGCGAGTCGATCTGATGCCCTGGCACCGGCGGTCATCCGCCCGTGACGCAAATCGGTTTTCGGGGCGTCCCCCGGGATGATTGCGGTCATCGGCGTCGGTTCCACGGTGGCGCATCGGCTGGCTCCGGGGCGGCTCGGCGGCTCGAAATGAGCGTGCCGACGACCGCCGTGGGGCTGGCCTGACGGCCTTTCCTCGCGTCCCCCGCCCGGGCGGCATGTCTCCGCTGCACAGTGAGCCGACTCCCGGGGCATCCCTCACGCCCTCACCCTGAGGGGGAGCGCAATGCCATTTGATATCGATTGGCCATCTGTCTACTGGAATCTGACCTATCTCGCGGTTGCCTATGTGCTGGCCTTGCCGGTGGCTATGGAGCGCGAGGCCCATTCGCGGTCGGCAGGACTACGCACCTTCCCCCTCGTCGCCGTGGCCAGTTGCGCTTACATGCTTCTTGGCATCAACGTTCTTGATTCGAGCGGCGCCGAGGCCCGGGTGTTCGAGGGCATCATCACGGGGATGGGCTTCATCGGTGGCGGCGCCATTCTCAAGAGTCGCAACCGCACCACAGGAACGGCGACCGCGGCGAGCCTCTGGACCACCGGCGCGATCGGGGTAGCCGTAGCCTGGAACCGTTTCGAGATCGCCCTGCTGCTTTCGCTGGTCACCTTTGCCAGCCTGCGACTGCTCTCGCCGGCGAAGCATGCACTCAACGACAATCACGTCGATGAAAAGCGCGACCGGGGAGCCGATAAGGGGATCGAGGACGTCGACGGATAGGGCACCCCGGGATCAGACCTCACTCATGCGCGCGGACCTTCGCACGGACGTGTCGAATGGTGTCGGAATTACCGTCCTCCCGGAGGCTGCAGCAAAGAAAAACGCCACCGGGTGTCGGTGGCGTGCTTCATGTTGCCGGATCGGCGGAGTCAGCCGTAGCTGCTGGCAACGTTGCGGGCCTGCTTGCGTTCAGCAGCGGCCTTGCTTGGCGAGGCCCGGCGGGCAGAAGCGCCCATGCGAGTGGCCATGCCTGTGACGGTGGTCCCGCTCGTGCCGGTAGCGCTTGGGCTCGGCATGGTCCCGGGTGTTGACCGCCGTGCCGGCGGCCGCCCCGATGCCGGAGCCGACGATCGCGCCCTCGCGACCGCCAACCTCGGCGCCGACGACACCGCCGAGCGCGCCGCCGATGGCACCACCGATGGCAGCGTCAGTGTGCAGATCGCTGGCCATCGCGCCGGAGACGGGAAGAATCAGTGCTGCCACCAGGGCAGAAATACGTATCGACATGTGAATGCTCCTTGTTTCTTGGAAATGCGGCGTCACCAGTTCCCGCGCCGGTCCGTGCGCGCTGTCGATGCCGGATAGGGCCATGTAAAACGTCCGGGTGTTTGAGGGCAAGAACGGCCCCGGGTTCCCCGGACCCGCCCGTGCCGTCTCTCACTCGCCGTCGTGGTCGTCATCGGCCTCCGGCCCGACGATGACCACGATGCGTCGTTCGGGATCGATTCGCCCGGCGAACGCCTGTCGCACTTCGTCGGCCGTGACCTGTTCCACCCGTTCGATGTAAGTGTCGAAGTAGTCCAGCGGCAGGCCGAAGAAGTCGAGCAAGCCGATCTGCTCGGTGATCTTGCGGTTGCTGTCGAGCCGCATGGGGAAGCCGCCGACCAGGTTGGCCTTCGAGTCGGCCAGTTCCTCGTCGTCGGGACCCTGTTCGATGAAGCCGGCCAGTTCGTCGGTCATCAGTTCCAGCGCCTGCTCGACCTGGTCGTTGCGGGTCTGGATGCCCATGACGAACCGGCCGCCGGCGCGCAGGGGCAGGAGGTGGCTGTAGGTGCTGTAGGCAAGGCCGCGCTTCTCGCGCAACTCCGACATCAGCCGCGAGGCGAAACCGCTGCCGCCGAGCACGTGGTTGCCGACGTAGAGCGGCAGGTAGTCGTCGTGCGTTCTCGGGACGCCGTCATGGGCCATGAGGATCGTGGCCTGCTCCGAGGGGAAGGGCACGCGCTCCACGCGGTCCTCGTCGATGGCCGGGACGGTGGGCAGCGGCTCGGCGGGTTCGCCTGCCGGCAGGTCGCCGACGAGGGTGTCGGCCAGGCGGCGCGCCTCGTCCGGGTCGAGGGCGCCCACGATGACGACGGTGGCATTCCGGGCGGCGTAGAAGTGGTCGTGGAAGGCGCGCATGTCGTCATGCTCGATCCTCGCCACCGACTCGAGCGTGCCGTCGGTCGGGTGGCCGTAGGGATGGCCCTCGAAGGCGACTTCACGCAGGGTGTCGTTGGCCACGGCGGATGCCGACTGCTTGCGCGACTCGATCGCGCGCAACTGACGGTCGCGTTCGCGCTCGAAATCGGCCTGATCGAAGGCGGGCCGCGCGATGACTTCGCTCATCTGCTCGACGGCCGGCCAGAGCCAGTCGGATTCGGTCAGGCTGCGCAGGCGGATGGCGGTGGTCTCGAGGTTGGCCCTGGCGGAGAATTCCGCGCCGACCCGGGCGAAGCCGTCGGCGATCGCCTTGGCGTCTCGATCGCGGGTGCCTTCCTCCAGCAGGCCGGCGGCGAGGCTGGCGGTGCCGCCCTTGCCGTCGGGATCACGGGCGCTGCCGGCGTCGAAGACCACCCGGGCATCGACCATCGGCAGCGTCTCGGTCGCGTAGAACAGGACCGTCGCGCCGTTGTCGGTTTCCCAGGTCTCGAGTGGCAGGACCGGCTCGGCGCGGGCGGTGGTCGCGAGCAGCAGGACCCCGAGGACGGCAACGGGCCCCCACAGGGCGTGGCGGAGATCAATGGACACGGTCGATACCTCCGGTCGGGCTGGGCAGGGCGGGTTCGGAGTCGTCGGATTCGGGTTCCAGGGTGGCGACGGTCAGGCGTCGGTCGTCCAGGTACTTGCGGGCCACGGCCCGGACGTCCTCGGCGGTGACCGCCTGGATGGCCTCGACGAACCGGTCGGCCTGCTCGTATCCCAGGCCCACGGTCTCGTAGATGCCGATCTTCATCCCCTGGTAGAACAGCGAGTCGCGCTGGTAGACCTCCGAGGCGACCACCTGGGCCTTGATGCGGTCGAGCTCCTCCTCGCCGACGGGCTCGTCCCGGAGTCGTTCGACCTGCTCCCGCAACAGGGACTCGACCTCATCAAGGGGCTGGCCGTTCTTCGGCGTGGCGTCGAGGGAGAACAGCGTGGTCTGGCGGGCATTGATATTGTAGCTCGCCGAGGCATTGGCCAGCTTGCCCTGGCGGACCAGGTCGTTGGCGAGCCGGGCGCCGGAGTCCCCCGAGAGCACCCCGGCGGCGACGGTCAGGGCGTAGGCCTCGCGCGGGTCCTCCGCCGTCACCAGAGACGGCACCTTGAAGCCCATCGACAGCCGCGGCAGGCGGGCGGGGATCACCAGCTCCGCGCGCCGGGTGCCGTGCTGCGCCATCTCCTCGCGTGGCTTGGCCGCTGCGATCTCCCGCGGCTCGATGGGCCCGTAGTGCGTCTCGGCCAGCTCGAAGACCGCCTCGGGATCGACGTCGCCGACGACGATCAGCGTGGCGTTGTTGGGGGCATAGTGGGTCTGGTACCAGTCGCGCAGGTCATCGACCGTGTAGGCGTCGATGTCGGTCTTCCAGCCGATGATCGGGTGGTGGTAGCCGCTGCTGCTGAAGGCGGTGGCATGGAGCAGCTGGTCGAGGCGCGCGTTGGGATTGTCGCGCACGCGCGAGCGCCACTCCTCCCTGACCACGTCCTTCTCGCGGGCGAACTCGTCGGCGTCGAGCTTCAGGTTGGCCATGCGGTCGGCCTCCCAGCGCATGACCGTCTCGAGCTCGGCGGCGGACAGGGTCTGGAAGTAGGCGGTGAAGTCACGCCCCGTGAACGCGTTCTCCTCGCCCCCCAGCCGGGCGATGATGTCGGAGAACTCGCCCGGGCCGAGCGTCTCGGTGCCCTTGAACATCATGTGCTCGAACATGTGGGCGATACCGGTGATCCCGCCCGGCTCGTCGGCCGAGCCGACCTTGTACCAGACCTGGTGGGTGGCCACCGGCGCCCGCGGGTCGGGCAGGACCAGCACCTTCAGGCCGTTGTCGAGGGTGCGTTCGTGGACCGGGGCGGCAGCCGGCTTGGCCTGGGCCGGGCCGACGAACGGTCCGGCCACGAGGCTCGCGACCGCGAGCAGGCCGGCCAGAACGGGAGACGGGGTCTTGCGTTGGGTGAGCATGCGTGTCGAATACCGTTTCTGTTGTCGGGGCGTTCCTGTCCGCCGGGATCGACAGTCCCCTTGCCGGGCGTCGGGCGGCGGTGTCCGGGCGATGATCTTCGACCGGTCCGGCGCCCGTTGGTTTCAAAAAGCGGTGTCGGCGGTCCAGACTCCGGACAGGCACCCATCCGCAGCGACGACGGAGGCGCAGATGGATTTCACGATCATACAGGGCAATATCGCGGAACAGGCAGCCGACTGCCTGGTCAACGCCGCCGGGACGTCGCTGGCGATGGGAAGCGGCGTGGCCGGGGCCCTTCGCGATGCGGCCAACGGACCGATCAACGAGGCGGCCATGGCACAGGGGCCCGTGCCGCTGGGCGGCGTGGCGGTGACCGATGCCTACGACCTGCCGGCGAAATGGGTGATCCATGCGGCGGCCATGCCGCACCACGGCGACGGCCGCGCGACCGAGCAGAGCATCCGCGAGGCGACGCGCCATGCCCTGGAGAAGGCCGACGAGCTGGGCTGCCGGTCGCTGGTGATCCCGCCGCTGGGCTGCGGGGTGGCCGGCTTCGACCTGGCGGTCGGGGCGAGGCTGATCCTCGAGGAGATCGCCCGGTTCGCACCGCGCACGCTCGCCGAGGTTCGCCTGATCGTCTACCGTCCCGAAGACCAGCAGACGGTGGAGACCGTGGCCCGCCAGGTGCGCGACGACGGCTGACCTGGTCGCGCCCCCCGGCATCTGCCCAGGACGAAGGAATCCGGC
>NZ_JBKGYT010000093.1:0-6109 GCF_046545975.1 Guyparkeria sp.
GCCGCCCGACAAGTGGCTCCGGCGACGGCTTTCTGGAATAATCACATGATCATTTCGAGTGCGCGACACCATGCTCGCGTCCTGCCGTGCCGCCCGTCATCCCGCGAGCGGATTCCGACCGGAGCCCCGGCCCATGCCCGAGCGCTTTTCCATCCGCCAGATCCGTCGCAAGGCCATGGCGCTCGCGGTGCTCGGCGTCCTCGTCAGCGGTGTGCTGGTGGCGCTGGTGACGGCCGTGGCCATCTACCAGTCCGCCCGTGACGGGCTCGAGCGCAGCACCCTGATGGGCATCCAGGCCCAGGCCGTGGCGCTGGATAACCTGGTCCAGCGCTACGAGGGGATTGCCCGACAGGTCACCAGCCGCACGGAGATCCGCAATCGGCTGATCGACTACGCGGCGGGCGAGCGGTCTTTCGAGGAGCTGGTCGAATTCACCGAGCCCCGTCTGGGTGATGCCCTGGGCAGTTCCCGGGCCCTGGTCGGCCTGAAGCGACTGGGGCCGTTCGGCGAGGTCGTCGTGGATGCCGGCGAGACCGCCGATGTGCCCGACCATTCCGCCCTCGACGGGATGACCGGGGTCGAAAGCCGGCTGGTGCCCTTCGACGGGCGCATCGTCTGGCGCGCGGCGGCCCCCATCCTGGGTGAAGAGGGCGAACGCCTGGGCACCGACGTGCTGTTCTTCGAGGTCGACAGCCTGGTCGACCTGCTGGCCGATACCCGGGGGCAGGACGCCCTGTCGCGAGGGTACCTCTTCGATTTCCGCGAGCGACGGCTGGTGCGCGTCAACGACGCGGGTGACGGGCTGGTGATGGGTGACGCGGAGAGCACCATTGCCAGCGACCTGGGGCGGATCGATCCGGACCGGGCGGGCGTGGTCTGGCCCGAACACGACGGCCAGTCGCAGGTGCTGTTCTACACCCCGGTGGGCGGGGGGCGCTGCCTGCTGCTGGTCGAGGCGCCGTTCTGGAGCTTCTACCAGCCGGTGGTCGAGCGACTCGCCCTGCCGCTGCTGGTGGTGCTGCTCCTGCTGCCCCTCGTGGCCTTACTTTCCGGTCGGGCCCTCAGGCCGGTGCTTAAGCGGCTCTCCAGCCAGGCCGAGGCGCTGGAGCGATCCGCGGGCGAGCTGCGCCTGGCGGCCAGCGTGTTCGAGGGGACGGGCGAGGCGATCATGATCACCTCGCCGCATCACCGCCTGTTGCGCGTGAACCCGGCGTTCACTCGCATTACCGGCTTCTCGGCCGACGAGGTCCTCGGGCGCCCGCTCTCCGAGCTGTTCCAGCTCGATGACGAGCAGGCCGCCGAACTCGAGTCCGTCTGCCGGCAGCTGAGTCGAAAGCACGCCTGGCAGGGCGAGATGGTGTATCGCAACAAGCGCGGCGAACTGCTCACGGCCCTGCAGACGATCAGCGAGGTGGTCGACGAGCATGGCAAGGTCGATTACTTCATCCACATCTTCAACGACATCACCGAGACCAAGGCGGCCGAGCAACGTATCCGCTACCAGGCCCACCACGACGCCCTGACCGAACTGCCCAACCGGGCCTCCCTGCGCTACCGGATCGACCGGGCGGTGGCCCGGGCCGGTCGCGATGGCTCGGCCCTGGCGCTGCTGTTCCTCGATCTCGACTATTTCAAGGAGGTCAACGACCGGCTGGGGCATGCCGTGGGCGATCACCTGCTCCGGGAAGCGGCCGGGCGCCTCGAAGGACTCCTGCGGTTCGAGGACACGGTCGGCCGCCTCGGTGGCGACGAGTTCCTCATCCTGCTCGAGGGGCTGCCCGCACCGCGCTACGCCGGCCAGGTGGCCGAGAAGGTGATCGAGGCCCTGACTCGTCCGTTCGTGCTGGACGGCGAGGCGGTCGAGGTCGGCGCCTCGATCGGGATCGCGGTCTACCCGGATCATGCCCTCGATGCCGACGCCCTGATCAACCACGCCGATGCGGCCATGTACAACGCCAAGGCGTCCGGGCGCAACACCTACCGCTATTTCGACCAGCGCCCCGGCAACCCGGTGTGAGGCGGGCCGGATTGACGGGGGGAGCCGGAAAACGAAACGCCCCCGTCGGCCGAGCCGAACGGGGGCATTTTGCGGTTCCCTTTGTCGGGTTGGGGGAGCGGGGCTCCCCGGTGCGGACCTTACTGGCCGCGCTCCTCGATCAGGCGATGGATACGCGGGGTCAGGATCAGGTCCATCGCGTAGCTCATCTTGCCGCCCGGCACCACGATCGTGTTGTAGCGGGACATGAACGAGTGCGGGATCATCTGCAGCAGGTACGGGAAGTCCACGCCGAACTCTTCCGGATCGCGGAAGCGGATCACGACCACGCTCTCGTCCGGGGTCGGGATGTCGCGGGCGATGAACGGGTTGGAGGTGTCGACGGTCGGCACGCGCTGGAAGTTGACGTCGGTCTGCGAGAACTGCGGGGTGATGTAGTTCACGTAGTCCGGCATGCGGCGCAGGATGGTGTCGACGATCTTCTCGGCGGAGTAGCCGCGCTCGGCATTGTCGCGGAAGATCTTCTGGATCCACTCGAGGTTGACGATCGGCACGACACCCACGCCGAGGTCGACGTGCTGGGCGACGTCGACCTCATCGGTCTTCACCAGCCCGTGCAGGCCTTCGTAGAACAGCAGGTCGGAGCCGGCCGGGATGTCCTCCCAGGGGGTGAACTCGCCCGGGCCGAGGTTGGTGTTCAGCCGGGCGTTGTGCTCGGCGGCTTCCTCGTCGCTGTGCAGGTAGTAGCGCTTCTTGCCGGAGCCCGACTCGCCGTAGCTCTTGAACAGGTCGGCCAGCTTGTCGAAGTGGTTGGCCTCCGGGCCGAAGTGCGAGAAGAAGTTGTTGCCCTTCTCGGACTCGGCGGCCATGCGCTCGCGCATGTCCTTGCGGTTGAGGCTGTGGAAGCTGTCGCCCTCGATCACGACCGGCGAGATGTTCTCGCGGCGGAAGATGTGGTTGAAGGCGGTCTTGACGGTCGAGGTACCGGCGCCGGACGAGCCGGTCACCGCGACGACGGGATGCTTCTTGGACATGGTCCCTCCTGTTGGAAAGCAGTAAAAACGAAACGTGGAAAAGCGGTGCAATTCGGTCGGCAGGCCGGGGAGGAGGGCGGCGAACGTGCGGCGGCTCGACTCTCCCGGCAAACGAAAGCCCACGATAATAGGGGTTTAGCCGGCCGGGAACAAGTTTGCTGGCTACCGGGGGCTGGCCCGACATGCCGGTGCATGAGCCGGCTTTCGGTGCCCGGATGGAAGGGCGGACGTCGCGATCAGCGCCGTCGATAGAGCAGGTCGAATACCTGGTGGCCCCGTTCCTCGCCGCGGCGTTCGAACTTGGTGCGCGGGCGCCAGTCGGGCCGGGCGTTCTCGCCGCTGCCCTCGTGCTCCGCGACGAAGGCCGGGTGGGGGTCGAGGACACCGCGCATGTGCTCGGCGTACTCGGCCCAGTCGGTCGCCAGGTGCCAGAGGCCGCCGGGCTTGAGACGACTGGCGACGAGATCGGCGAACGGGGTCTGCACGATGCGGCGCTTGTGATGGCGCTTCTTGTGCCAGGGGTCCGGGAAGTACAACAGCAGCCGGTCGAGGCTTTCCTCGGCGATGCGCTGCTCGACGAACGGCACGGCATCGCCGCAGACGGCCTTGAGATTGGTCAGGCCGAAGTGCTCGATGCCGTTGAGGAGGTGGCCCACGCCCGGGCGGTGCACCTCGATGCCGATGAAGTCGGAGTCGGGATCGCGCGCCGCCATCTCGACCAGGCTGTCGCCGTTGCCGAAGCCGATCTCGAGGGTCAGCGGCGCGGCCCGGCCGAACAGCTCGACCGGGTCGATGGGCGGGCCTTCCGGCTCGATCAGGTACTTCGGGCCCAGTTCGTTCAGTGCGCGCTGCTGGCCCGGGGTGAGCCGGCCCTCGCGGCGGATGAACGAGCGGATGCGCCGGCGGATGCCGTCGCTCTTTTCCGTCGGTTCGCTCATGGGATCAGAAGAACAGGCCGTCGACGGGCGACGAGGCGCTCGCAAAGCGCTTTCTCGGCATGCGCCCGGCGAGGAACGCCTCGCGGCCGGCCTCGATGGCCTTTTTCATGGCCGAGGCCATCAGCACCGGGTTCCTGGCGTGGGCGATGGCGGTGTTCATCAGCACGCCGTCGCAGCCCAGTTCCATCGCTACGGCGGCATCCGAGGCCGTGCCGACGCCGGCGTCGACGATGATCGGCACCTCGGCGTTCTCGATGATGGTCATCAGGTTGTACTTGTTCTGGATGCCCAGACCCGAGCCGATCGGCGCGGCCAGCGGCATGACCGCCACGCAGCCGATCTCCTCGAGCCGCTTGGCGATGATCGGGTCGTCGGAGGTGTAGACCATCACCTCGAAGCCGTCCTCGACCAGCGTCTCGGCGGCGAGCAGGGTGTTGGTGACGTCCGGGTAGAGGGTCTTCTCGTCGCCGAGCACCTCGAGCTTGACCAGGTTGTGGCCGTCGAGCAGCTCGCGGGCCAGCCGGCAGGTGCGTACCGCCTCGGTTGCGGTGTAGCAGCCGGCGGTGTTGGGCAGGATGGTGAAGCGCTCGGGCGGCAGCACGTCGAGCAGGTTGGGCTCGTCCGGGTTCTGGCCGATGTTGCTGCGGCGGATGGCGACGGTGACGATCTCGCTGCCGGCGGCGTCGGTGGCCTCACGGGTCTCGGTCATGTCCTTGAACTTGCCGGTCCCCGTCAGCAGGCGCGAGCGGAAACGGCGGCTGCCGACGACCAGGTCGTCGTTGGCCGGCTGGGTGTTCTCGGGTGTCTGGGATTCGGTCATGGCTGAATACAGGGGTCTTGGTTGAATGGGAATATCACGGCCGGGGCGGAGTCCCCGTCAGTGCGGCGTGCCGGCCTGCGCCATTTCGGCGCCGGGCGCGCCGTGCTGGTCGATGCTTAGTGCCAGGCCATCGATGCTCAGCGAGTCGTGCAGGTGCTTGAGCTTGATCACGGCCAGGATGATCGACCCGCTGGCATCGGGCAGCGGCGCACTGCGGACGACCTCGCCGGCAGTGCTGCCGGCGGTGGTCTCGACCGGCGTTCCGGGAGCCGGCGGGTCCAGGGCCAGGGCATGGCCGACGAACAGGCGGCGGTTGGGCTTGCCCAGGTAGTACAGGCGGGCGATGACCTCCTGGCCCGGATAGCAACCCTTCTTCAGGCTGAAGGCGCCGAGCTCGTCGAGGTTGATCCACTGCGGCACGAAATGCTCGACCGTGTCGCTGTCCACCAGCGGGATGCGGTCCTCGATCTCCGCCCGGTCCCAGGCGCCGGTCGCCACGCGGGATTCGGCCGGCACGGACTCGACCAGGGCCTGCAGGCGATCGATCGGTCCGTGGATCGCGATGCGCCGCGTGTCCCCCACCTCCTCGCGGACGTACAGGAGGCCGTCGGTGTCGACGCCGGCGGGCCAGCGGGGGGCGTCCTCGCCCTGTGGACCGGCCAGGCGCTCGAGCATCCCGGTCACCGCCGGGGCGGCCAGGGTTCCCGACAGGCCGTCCGGCAGGATCACGCCCAGTGCGACCCAGTCCCCGAGCCGCTCGATCTGCACGTCCCGGCGGAGCACGTACATCTGCAGTCGCTTCTGCAGTGCCGGGGCGATATCGGCGCGTGTGACCAGGAAGAAGCGATCGTCATGGGCCACCACGCGGAACAGGCCCAGCGTCCGGCCCTTGGCGTTGCACAGGGCGGCGAAGGTGGCCGCGTCGTCGGCAAGCGACGCGATGTCCTGCGTCAGGATGGCCTGCAGGAAGGCGCGGGCCTCGGAGCCCGAGACCACGATGACCTCCCGGTCGACCAGCCCGGCGACAAGGGCTGTCCCGTCGGGGGGCATGGCGTCGCGGGGCGGCTGGGTCGCTGCCTGCCACTGCTGGCGGATCGCATCGGACATCTCGGTTACCCGTGGGGTTGGCTGCCATTGCCGGCAGTGAAATGAGAGACTGCTATGAATTTCCAAGGATAACATCCCCGTCCACGATGGCTGTGGGGAACGGTGTTCATGCAAGGACATTCACAGGGATTTCGTGACCGGATCGGCCCCGATCCCTGGCTGGCCGGCGCCTGGTGGGGGCTCGGCGTGCTGGCCTGGCTGAGCCTGCTGGCCG
>NZ_JBKGYT010000094.1:0-6027 GCF_046545975.1 Guyparkeria sp.
TTTTCCGCCTTGCGAGGCTGGCGGTTATCCTGTGTCCTGACGTCTTTACCGCCGGAGAAGCCCGTTGAGTGACACCAAGGACCCCTCACCCCGCGCCACCTGCCAGCCCACCGGCGAGGCCCGCGTGCTCGTGCAGGGACTGCGCGATGCCGTGCCCTACATCCGCGAGCACGAGGGACACGTGTTCGTGATCGCCTTCGGCGGCGAGGCGCTGGACGACCCGCCCGGGTTCGAACGGCTCATCCGCGACATCGTGCTGATCGCCGACCTGGGCGTGAAGCTGGTGCTGGTGCCGGGCACGCGCCCGCAGATCAACCGCCGCCTGGAGAATGCCGGTTTCCCGGAACGGTTCCACCAGGGGCTGCGGGTCACCGACCCCGAGATGATCCAGCCGCTGACCGAGGCGGTCGGCGCGGTGCAGTTCGACGTGATCTCCTGGCTGTCGGCCCGGCTGAGTCTGGCCTCGGGCTCGGGGCTGGCCCAGCGGGTGCTGACCGGCAACTTCGTCACCGCCCGTCCCATGGGCGTGATCGACGGTGTCGATCTCGGGCACACCGGACGGGTCAGGCGCGTGGACGTCGAGGGCGTGCGCGACGCGCTCGGCGACGGCTCGATCGTCGTGCAGACCAATCTCGGCTTCTCGCCAACCGGCGAGCTGTTCAACCTGCGCTCCGAGGACGTCGCCGAGGGCATGGCCGTGGCCCTGGGCGCGGACAAGCTGATCTTCCTGACCGACCCGCTGGACAACCTGCCGACGGCCATGAGCCTCGCCGAGGTCGAGGGGCTGCTCGACGACACGCAGGTGTCGCTCTCCACCGAATTCCAGTTGCACCTGCAGAGCGCCGTGCGCGCCTGTTCGAAGGGCGTGGACCGCATCCACCTGGTCGACCGCGACGTCGACGGGGCCCTGCTGGTCGAGCTCTACACCCGCGACGGCTGCGGCACGCTCATCACCAGCGAGCCGTACGAGCGCATCCGCCAGGCGACCCTGGACGACATCGGCGGCATTCTCGCCCTGATCGAACCGATGGAGCAGGCCGGTGTCCTGGTGCGCCGCTCGCGCGAGCAGCTCGAGCTGGAAACCGACCGGTTCGTCGTCATCGACCGGGACGGGGACATCATCGCCTGCGCCGCGCTCTACCCGTTCCCGGACGACAGGAGCGGCGAGCTGGCCGCCCTGGTGGTCCACCCGGCCTACCAGGGTGGCGGGCGCGCGCGGCGCCTGCTCGCCTTCATGGAAAACCGCGCCCGCTCGCTGGGCCTCAAGTCGATCTTCCTGCTGTCGACGCAGACCATGGCGTTCTTCCGCGAGCGCGGCTTTGCCGACGAGAGCCTCGAGAACCTCCCGGCCGCGCGGCAGGCCTTCTACAACCTCAAGCGCAACTCACGCATCTTCCGCAAGTGGCTGTGAACCGCGGGGTGAACCCGGGACCGGTCACCGTGGTCCCGGCGGGCGGGGAGGAGCCGGCGTCACGGCGGCTGGCCCGGTTCGCCGAGACCAGGCACCTGCCGCTGGCGGATACCCTGGACGAGGTGCCGACCGACCGCTTCGCGCTGGCGCTGGATGACGGACGCATCGGCCTGTATCCCCCGGGGAACCTCGCGGAGCTCGGGCGTCTCCCCCTGGTCGTCGACTTCGCGGCGGACCGGCGGTTCGCCCGGCCCCTGGCCCGGCGCGACGCGCTGGCCCGGGCGACGGGCTGGAAGGGAGGGTATCGTCCGCCGGTGATCGATCTCACCGCGGGGCTCGGGCGCGATGCCTGGGCACTGGCGGCGGGTGGATGTCGCGTGACCGCCGTCGAGCGCCACCCGGTGGTCCACCTGCTGCTGGCCGACGCGCTGGCTCGGGCGGCCGCGGACCCGGTTCTGGCCGAGGTGGCTGCCCGCATCGAGCTGGTCGACGGCGACGTGCTTTCGGCGCACCCTCCGGCATTGCCGGTCTCGCCGGAAACGGTGTGGTACCTCGATCCCATGTTTCCCGAACGCCGGAAGTCCGCGCTGGTGAAAAAGCCCATGCGTATCTTCCACCACCTGGTGGGCGAGGACCCGGACGCCGCGGCCCTGTTCGCCTGGGCGCGCCGGCACGACGGGGCCCGCTGGGTGGTCAAGCGCCCCCCGGGCGCCCCGACCATCGACGAGCACACCCCGGCGATCGAGTACCGCTCCGGGCGCCTGCGCTTCGACGTCTACCTGGCCCGGCAGACCGGTTGACCGGGCGTGCTCAGGCCTCGGTGCCGGTGGCCGGGTCGTCGAGATTGAGCATCAGGTGCTCTTCGGGAATGCGGTCCGCGCCCCAGGTGCGGTGCACCATGGCGATGACGCGATCGAGCGAGTCCTGCGGTACGGCGGCGAGTTCACCGTGCTCCAGCGGGTCGTAGTGGAAGATGTACAGCCGGGAGGCGAACTCCTCGAAGGGCAGGGAGGATTCGCCGAAGCGCTCGCCGTGACCAGCGGTGCTGACCTCGACGCCGTCCCCCCAGTTCTGGCCGCTGTCGTTGTTGGGGTTGTAGAAGTACGCCCGCATGACGTCCTGCGGATCGAGCGACACCCGCAGCAGGGTGAGCGCGTGCCAGCCGATGAAGCGCGCGGCGCTGTCGGTCGCGGCAATGCCGATCGGCTGCGGGTGGATCAACGGCTGGTTGCCGTTGTAGTAGGGGTGGTAGCTCGCGTAGAAGTGACGCAGGAAGTCCTCCAGCGCGTCGAGCTTGCCGCTGGCGACATCCACGTTGATGCGAAAGCCGCGCCCGGCCCACCAGCCGTGGAACTCCGGGTTGATCCAGCGGTGCGGATCGCCCTCGCGACCGATGCAGCGGCGGCCCATCTCGGCGTAGATGCGGTCGAGGTGCGGTACCACCAGCAAGGACACGGGATCCAGGTCGATCGGCAGCGTCGTCGCGACACCGCTGAGCGAGGCCATCGAGGAGATCGGCTGGCCCTCGAAGTGGATGATGATCTCGTCGTCGCGCGCCGCCCAGGCCACCATCTGCAAGAGGTAGTCGGGGTCGTTGTAGGCCCACATCGACAGGGCGCGGGCCGACTGGCAGGTGGGGTTGTTGCCCTGGCCCACGCCCAGCGGCTGGCCCAGCATGCAGAGCACGCCCTCGAGCAGGCGGGTGCGCGGCGCCACCGCCTCGCCGAAGGCGATCGCCAGCCGCTCGCGTGACCAGGCCGACAGCGGCAGGCTCAGCTGACGCCAGAGGGCCGGGGCCACCGGCGGCTGGTAGAGAATGCCGCGTTCGAGCATCAGGGCCATCCCGTAGATGCCCTGTGCCGTTTCCGGGAACACCGCCTGGTCGATCAGTGCGTGCACCAGCTCGCTGTAGCAGAGCAGGCAGTCCCGCCCGGTCGACGACAGTCCCATCGATTCCGACAGCAGGTGATCGCCGTGATCGGCCAGGTGGCGGATCAGGACCGAGTGGTAGGGCGAGACCAGGCCGGTGTCGTGCATGGCCCGCGCGAAGCCGGTGGCCTCGTTCTGCAGGGCTACGCCGTCCATGCTTTCGAGGCGTGCGCGGTAGACCTCGACACCGGGGTCCTCGCGACAGGCCTGAGTGGGGCCGAACAGGCTGCTGACCAGGCGGTCGGCGCCCTGGCCGCTGCTGCCGAGATCGATCTCGGGGTTGGCCTGGCAGATGGCGATCTGCGTGATCATCTGCTTGACCGGTTCGGTCTGGATCGGCCGCTGCTGCAGGATTCGCCAGATCTCGTCGATCAGCTGATCGACGATGTGCTCGTAGCCGATCCGCTCGGCCAGGTGCCCCAGCAGCGAGCGTGACAGCAGCGCAAGCCGCCCCTGGGTCTCGCGCTCGGCCTCGCTGGGCGGCATGAACAGCCGTTGCAGGTTGATCGCCAGCACCTGCGTCAGGTGATGGTGGGCGTTCTCGGCCGAGAGCGTGGGATGCAGGTAGGCACCCCGGGCCACCGCGAGGATACGCAGGTCGCTCAGGGCCTCGATCACCACGGTATCCGCATCACTGCTGCCCAGCGCGTGGGCGGAGAGCGACGGGATCAGGATCTCGGGGTAGGCCCAGTCCGACCCCTGGAAGGTGCCGGCGGCCTCGATGGCCTGGGCGCGTGCCTCGATGGCCGCCGGGCCGCCTTCCTGGAGCAGTACCCGCTTGGCCCCGTCCAGCACCCGGCGCAGCCGCGCGGGCTTGGAGAACTCGGGGGCGGCGTCGAGGGCCTCGACCGCCTCGTCGAATCGTTGCAGGAGTCCGGGCAGGAGGGCCCCGGCCCGTTGTTCCTGGGCTTCGCTGGTCACGTGGGCTCCTGGTGCCCGGGATGTGGCGCGGGATTATACATAGAAGTCCAGCTCTTCCTGGCGCTTGAGCAGATCGCGCATCTTGTGGGGATCGTCGCCGAAGAAGTAGATCAGGCCCCAGTGCGTGCCGAAGGCGGTGCGCTTGGTGACGGTCTCCTCGAGCGGCGGGGTCAGTTCATGCGACTCGAAGTAGGGGTGATCCTCGGTCTCGGCCGGCATTTCCAGCTTGCTGACCACGCGCCGACGCGGGTAGACGCCGAAACACCCGGCCACGCCCTTGGCATCGACCACCTCTTTCGGGAAGAACGCGGTGATCTCCTCCTCGGTGGTCTTGGGATCGAAGGAAAGGATCAGGCCCTGGTAGGCGTTGAAGCCGTAGGCGCGCTCGAGCAGTTCGAAGACCTTGAAGCCCGGCGGGCGGTAGGCCACCTCGCCGAAGTACATCTCGCCGTCGTTGGTGACGAAGTATTCCGGGTGGATGAAGCCGAACTCGATGTCGAAGGTCTTGATCAGCTTCTCGATCTGCGCGGTGATCTGGGGACGGTACTTTTCCAGCTCCGGCGTGGCCGGGACGAACACCGAGTAGCCCAGCGTCACGTACTCAGAGATGTTCAAAAAGCGGATCTTGCCGTTGTGAATCCACGCCTCGACGGCGAATTCCCAGCCGTCGAGGTGCGATTCCATCAACACCGGGAATTCCTCCTCGGGGATGGTGTCGACCTCGTCCGGCGTGCGGATCACGCGGTGCCCCAGGCAGCCGGCCTTGTCGAAGGCCTTGAGGTGGATCGGGTCGTTGGGGTCGCCATCGAGCTTGAGCAGGGTCTGGTTGACCCGCTTGAGAAAGCGCACCACGTCTTCCTTGTCGTGGGCTTCCTCGAAGATGCCGACGCGGATGCCGCCGAGCTGGGCACGACGCTTCATCAGCGCCTTGTCGCGCAGCAGCATGGCCTGACCGAACAGCTTGGGCTTGTCCATGAGGACCGAATTGATCGCCCCGGCCCATTCCACCGTTTCCTCATAGAGCGGGATGGCGACGTCCACGCCCTTGTCCCGAAGGGTGTGCGCGATCTCCATCGACCGGTCGTTCAGCCGCTCGAAGTTCCAGGGGATGTAGGGAATGTCGTGCTTCTCGCAGTACTCCTCGGCCCAGTCGGGGGCCACCACGACGTAGCGGCGATCGAAGGTTTCCGCAGCCTCGACCGCGTTGAGCGACCAGCCCAGCAGTGCAACGAAACCTTTCTCGGGATTCTTCTCCATGGGTACCTCTGATTCGGGCGAAATGGGTTCTTGAGCCGACACAGTCTTACGGGCACGTCCATTTGTGCCGCACGAATCGGAAAAGCAGTGGGTAGAGCCTAGTCGACACGAGGCCGTTACGCGGCACCGTACCGACATGAAGGTTCCATGTCGCGTTTGCTGCGATGATTATCCCGACCCGGTGGGGTCCCTCGACGCCGATCGAGGCATTCGGGTCTAGCCTATGGATCGGATCCACCGTGCCGGAGGCCGCATGAGCCGACTGACCCGACTCGTTCCCGCGCGGGCCGCCTTCGCCGCCACCGTGGGGCTGCCTCCATCGGCCGCGTGGGCCGGGAACTACCGGGACGATCTGGCCTGGCAGGTGCGCCCGCTGGTGCTGGTGGGCGGCGAGGCCGATGCCAATGCGGCCACCTGGGCCGAACGCCTGGAGGCGGACCGTTGCGCGCTGCTCAAGCGGGCATCCACTGGCTGGAGGTCCGCGAGGACGGCACGGTCGTCCGTCGATT
>NZ_JBKGYT010000095.1:0-6016 GCF_046545975.1 Guyparkeria sp.
GCGAGTCTGCCGAGGCGGACGAGTCGCTGCCGGAGACCTCGAGCGAGGGCGAGTTCGTCGTCCAGCTGGGCAGTTTCTCCGACGAGAGCAATGCCCGAGCGCTGGCCGAATCGGTGGAGGCGTCGGGGTTCAACGTCTCCGTCAAGCCTTTGTTCTCGGAGCAGGGAACGGTCTGGCGGGTGCGTGTGGGGCCGTACGCGACCCGAGAGCTGGCGACCGAGGCGACCGAACGCCTCCGCCAGCGGCTCGGGCGTGATGGCCTGGTGATGACGAAGTGACGTCGGCCCATGCGAAACCCCGATTCACGAATCGTCGGCCGGCGACGGGAGGACAGGGATGACGGTGGTCGACTGGATACTGCTGGCGATCGTGCTTATTTCGACGACGATCGCGCTGGTGCGGGGGTTCATCAAGGAGGTGATCTCGCTGGTCACCTGGCTTGCGGCCTTCGGCATCGCGCTCGCCTTCTCGCAGCCGGCGGCGGTGCTGGTGCCCGAGGCGGTGGACATTCCTTCGGCTCGGGTGGCCATCGCCTTTGTCGCCCTGTTCGTGATCGTGCTGATCCTCGGCGGGATCATCAACTGGGCGATCTCGAAGCTGGTGGAATCGACCGGCCTGTCGGGGACCGACCGGTCGGTAGGCATGGTCTTCGGGCTGTTGCGTGGGGTGCTGATCGTCGCCGGCCTGATTCTCCTGGCCGGGTTCACGGCATTGCCGCGAGAAGAGTGGTGGCAGGCCTCGACGCTGATACCGCACTTCCAGGTGGTCTCCGAGTGGCTGCTTGCGGTGCTGCCGGAAGACGTGGCCCGCAATGTCCAGTGGTAGCCGGGTTTCCGGCTGACGAGCTTTCCGGGAGACACAGGGGTGGGGTCTCCCGACGGGGGTGACCCCCGTTCGACGCCGGGCGGGCCGCGAGGCTTGTCCGGCGACGCCGTTTCGGGGCCCGGGAAAGGGCCCCGGCGGATTTTTCAGCTTTTGCGCGGATACGAACCGAGGTGGTTTAACGCATGTGCGGCATTATTGGGATGGTGGCGAAATCGCCGGTCAATCAGGCGCTGTATGACGGTCTCACCGTCCTGCAGCACCGGGGTCAGGATGCGGCGGGCATCCTGACCTGTGACGAGGAGCGGCTGTTTCTCCGCAAGGAGAACGGCCTGGTGAAGGATGTCTTCCACACCCGCCACATGCGCCAGTTGATGGGCAACATGGGCATCGGGCACGTCCGTTACCCGACTGCCGGCTGCGACTCCTCGGCCGAGGCCCAGCCCTTCTACGTCAATGCCCCGTTCGGCATCGCCATGGGTCACAACGGCAACCTGACCAACGCCGATGAGTTGCGGGCGGCCGTGGTCGCGGAGGACCGTCGGCACCTGAACACCAATTCCGACTCCGAGGTGCTGCTTAACGTCTTCGCCCACGAGTTGGCGGCCATCGCCGGGGCCTGCCCCACCGCCGACGACGTGTTCACCGCCATCGGCAACGTCCATCGTCGTGCCCGGGGCGCCTATGCCGTGATCGGGCTGATCGCGGGCACGGGCGTGTTCGCCTTCCGCGATCCGCACGGCATCCGTCCGGTCTGCTACGGCAAGCGCGAGACCGAGCACGGCACCGAGTACATGATCGCCTCGGAGTCGGTGGCCATCGAGGCCGGCGAGTTCGAGCTGGTGCGCGATCTCGCCCCCGGCGAGGCGATCTTCATTTCCCGTGACGGCGAGGTGACACTGCGCCAGTGCGCCGAGAACCCCGAATACGCCAACTGCATCTTCGAGTACGTCTACCTGGCACGCCCGGACTCGATCATCGACGACGTCTCCGTCTACCGGGCCCGCATGCGCATGGGCGAGAAGCTCGCCGAGAAAATCCAGCGCGAATGGCCGGACAACGACATCGACGTGGTCATCCCGATCCCCGACACCGCCCGGACCTCGGCGCTGGAGATCGCGGTCAACCTGAACCTCAAGTACCGCGAAGGCTTCGTCAAGAACCGCTACATCGCCCGGACATTCATCATGCCGGGCCAGGCCAAGCGCAAGCGCTCGGTCCGGCAGAAGCTCAACGCCATCGACCTGGAGTTCCGTGGCAAGAACGTGCTGCTGGTCGACGATTCGATCGTGCGCGGGACCACGTCCAGCGAGATCATCCGCATGGCCCGCGAGGCGGGGGCGAAGAAGGTCTACATGGCCTCGGCGGCTCCGCCGGTGCGCTACCCCAACGTCTACGGCATCGACATGCCGGCCTCCAACGAGTTCGTCGCGCACAATCGGGACGTCGATGGCATCCGTGATGCCATCGGCGCCGACGAGCTCATCTACCAGGACCTCGAGGATCTCAAGGAAGCGGTGCGGATGGGCAACCCGACGCTGAGCCGGTTCGACTGCTCCTGCTTCACCGGCGAGTACGTGACCAATGACATCGACGGCGACTACCTCGATAACCTGGCGGCAAACCGGGCAGACAGCGCGCGCGAAAAGGAAAACGACATCAGCGGGGCCTCGCGGCGCTCCCGCGATATCGTTTCCGTCGGCCTGTACAATGACCAGTAGCCTCCTGAGGGGGCTGGCAATGGTCGTGTGCCTGATCCCGACGCTGGCCACGGCCTCTCCGGTGGACACGGCGCGTCCGTCACCGGCGCAGAAAAGCGGCGAGACGAGCGCCATGAGCGAACTGCCGGCACGCGTGCTCGAATCGGCCCGCCAGATGGCCAATCGCCAACAGGGGGATCACACCGGCCAGTCGATCGTCGTCGACGTGCCCGGCCAGAGGCTCTACCTCTTCGAGGGTGGCGCGTTCCGGGCGGCGTACCCGGTGTCGACGGCCGAGCGGGGCACCGGCAACCGGGAAGGCAGCCTCCAGACGCCACTGGGGCTTCACCGGGTGGCCGAGAAGTTCGGCGAGCACGCGCCGCTCGGCCAGATCTTCAGGGCTCGCCGCTCGACCGGAGAGATCGCCGAGATTCTCGCGGGGCCCGACCAGCGTGCCGAGCGTGACGACGTCACGACCCGGATCCTGTGGCTCGACGGCCTCGAGCCGGGGGTGAACCAGGGCGGGGACGTCGATTCCCGGGGGCGTTATATCTACATCCACGGCACGCCCGAGGAAGGACGCATCGGCAGCCCCGCCTCGCACGGCTGTGTGCGCATGACCAACCGTGACGTCATCGAGCTGTTCGATCGCGTGGCGGTCGGTGCCCTGGTCGACATCATCGAATAACCCTTCGCTCAATGCCGGTCGCGAGTGCGGCCGATGTACCCGTTCGTTTTGGAGATTCCATCCATGCCCGACTATCGTTCCAAGACCACCACCCATGGACGCAACATGGCCGGTGCGCGCGCCCTGTGGCGCGCCACGGGCGTGAAGGACGACGATTTCGGCAAGCCGATCATCGCGATCGCCAACTCCTTCACCCAGTTCGTTCCGGGTCACGTCCACCTGAAGGACATGGGTCAGTTGGTCGCTCGCGAGATCGAGGCGGCCGGCGGCATCGCCAAGGAATTCAACACGATTGCCGTGGACGACGGCATCGCCATGGGTCACGGCGGGATGCTCTACTCGCTGCCCAGCCGCGACATCATCGCCGACTCGGTCGAGTACATGGTCAACGCCCACTGCGCCGACGCGCTGGTGTGCATCTCCAACTGCGACAAGATCACCCCGGGCATGCTCAACGCCGCCATGCGGTTGAACATCCCGGTCGTCTTCGTCTCCGGCGGACCGATGGAAGCCGGCAAGACCCGTTTGGCCGGAGACTCCGACGAGGTCATCAAGCTCGACCTGGTCGATGCCATGGTCCAGGCCGCTGACGATTCGGTTTCCGACGAGGTCCTCGCGCAGGTGGAGCGTTCGGCCTGTCCGACCTGCGGGTCCTGCTCGGGGATGTTCACCGCCAACTCGATGAACTGCCTTACCGAAGCGCTGGGCCTCTCGCTGCCGGGCAACGGCTCGCTTCTGGCCACCCACGCCGACCGCCGCGAGCTGTTCCTCGAGGCCGGCCGCCAGGTCGTGCGCCTGGCGAAGGCCTACTACGAGAACGGCGACGCCTCGGTGCTGCCGCGCTCGATCGCGACCCGGGAGGCGTTCGAGAACGCCATGGCGCTGGACATCGCGATGGGCGGCTCGACCAACACGGTCCTGCACCTGCTGGCCGCCGCGCGGGAGGGCGAGGTCGAGTTCGACATGACCGACATCGACCGCATGAGCCGCAAGATCCCGCACCTGTGCAAGGTCGCACCCAGCACGGCCCAGTATCACATGGAGGACGTCCACCGCGCCGGTGGCGTGCTGGCGATCCTGGGCGAACTCGACCGCGCCGGACTGCTGCACCGCGGCGCCCACACCGTGCACGCCCGGACCATGGCCGAAGCCCTGGACCGCTGGGACATCGCCCGCGACACGGCCTGCGAGGAGGCCAAGAGCCGCTTTCTCGCCGGTCCGGCCGGCATCCCGACCCAGACGGCCTTCTCGCAGGATACCCGCTGGCCGAACCTCGACATCGACCGGGCCAAGGGCTGCATCCGCGACTACGAGCACGCCTACTCCAAGGACGGCGGGCTCGCGGTGCTGTTCGGCAACATCGCCCGCGATGGCTGCATCGTCAAGACCGCCGGCGTGGACGAGTCGATCCTCAACTTCACCGGCCGGGCGCGGGTCTTCGAGTCCCAGGATGCGGCCGTCGAGGCGATCCTCGGCGACAAGATCGTCGCCGGTGACGTGGTCGTCATCCGCTACGAGGGGCCCAAGGGGGGACCCGGCATGCAGGAAATGCTCTACCCGACCAGCTATCTGAAATCCAAGGGGCTGGGCAAGGACTGCGCACTGCTGACCGACGGGCGCTTTTCCGGGGGGACCTCGGGGCTGTCGATCGGCCACGCCTCGCCCGAGGCGGCCGCCGGCGGCGAGATCGCGCTGGTCGAGGAGGGCGACACCATCGTGATCGACATCCCCGAACGGACCATCCATCTCGACATCGATGACGCCACCATGGCCCACCGGCGCGAGAAGATGATCGAGCGCGGCGATGCAGCCTACAAGCCGGTCAACCGGCAACGCTACGTCAGCCAGGCACTGAAGGCCTACGCGGCCCTGACCACCTCGGCGGCACTGGGCGCCGTGCGCGATCTGTCCCAGATCGGTGTGAAGTGATCGGGCGATGACGGTCGGGACCTATATCCCGCCGCATTTCCACCAGGACGATCCATCGATCCTGGTGGAAATCGTCGAGAGCCATCCGTTCGCCGCACTCACGCTGTGTGACGAGGAAGGCCAGATGCGATGCGTGCATTTGCCGTTTCTGCGGTTCGGCGATCCCCGCCACCCGGCCAGCTGGCGCTTCGAGTCGCACCTCGCCCGCGCCAACCCGGTCGCCGAGGCATTGGCTGAAGGGCGAGAGGCCCATGCCCTCCTGGTCTTCACCGGCCCGGATGCTTATGTTTCTCCGCGATGGTATGTCGATGCCCGCGAGACCAGCGTGCCCACCTGGAACTACCAGGCGGTCCACGTGCGCGGGCGGGTGCGGCTGGCCGGGGAAGGCGATCCCGGCTGGCTTGACCGTCATCTTCATGCCCTGATCGATACCCACCAGGCGCGCATCGCTGATGCCCCGTTTGACTGGACTCACCTGCCGGAGGCACAGATCGAGGAGATGAAGCGGGCCATCGTCGGGGTCGAGGTGTTCGCCGAGCAGGTCGAGTGCATCGAGAAGCTCAGTCAGAACAAGACGGCCGATGACCGCGAAGGCGTGATCGACGGGTTGTTCGCCCGGGGCGACGAGGAATGCCGGGCCATGGCCATGTTGATGAGCGAGCGTGAGAGCGATCGTTCCAGCCGGGGTTGATTATTGTTGGTCGGGACTCGAGAATCCCGATTCAACCTGTTGAATATATGGCGGATGGTCCGTTTATGCACGGGCAGCCAGGGTGCCGCCGGTACCCTGGCGAATGACGCTGGCGCAGCAGTCGTGGTGCACAGCCCCGGATGGTTCGCCATCGATTGCACCAGGCCGAAGGCGTGGAAGAAAAAA
>NZ_JBKGYT010000096.1:0-5957 GCF_046545975.1 Guyparkeria sp.
AGGCCAACGGCAACCTGCTGCCCACGCTGGACCTGTCCTTCGGCGTGACGGGTTCCAACAACCCGCTGAATGTGTTCGGCATGAAGCTTCAGCAGGAACAGGCGACCTACAACGATTTCGGTGTCTCGCAGTATCTGGCCGAATCCGGGTTCCAGGAAGCGTTCGCTACCGACGCGCCAATCGACCCCGAGCGCCTCAACCGCGCCAACGAGACCCCGCCGGACGACCTCAACAACCCGGGCTGGCACCACAACTACCAGACTTCGCTGAAGCTCTCGATCCCGATCTACAACGGCGGCAAGATCCGCGAGATGCGCACCCAGGCCCAGGCGCTGCTGCAGGCGGCCGAGTCCGGGGACGAGGCCGCCCGCCAGCAACTCGTGCTGCACACCGTCGAGGCCTACGCCGGTATCAATACCGCCGAGGCCTTCATCGAAGTCGCCAGGAAGGCCCGTGAAGCGGCGACCTCCTTCCGTGACCTGTCGCAGAAACTCCATGACGAGGGCGTGGTGACCAGGGCCGACCTGCTCAAGGCGGAGGTCAGCCTCGGTGATCGCGATCTCGACGTGCAGGCGGCACGCGACCAGGCGGACAATGCCGCCGACGGGCTGAAGGTGCTCGCCGGCATCGACACCGCCAGCGAAATCCGGCTCCCGCAGGCCATCGACGTGACCATGCCGGAAGTCGAGCTGGGCGAGGCCCGCCAGATGGCGGTGGACAACAATCCACGCATCCGGGCCCTGCGGGGGCGGACGGCCGCCGCGCGTGCCGAGGTGGACGTCGCTCGATCCGAGTTCCGCCCTCAAGTGAACATGATGGCCCAGCAGGACTTCAACAACGACTCGCTGGGATTGCGCAACGACAGCTACACCGTCGGCGGCACGCTGTCCTGGCGCGTGCTCGATTTCGGGGCACGCTCCGGTCAGGTCGACCGGGCCCAGGCCAAGGTCAACGCCAACCTCGCCGAACGTCAGCAGGCGCTCGACAAGCTGGTCGGCCAGGTCGGCGAGGTATGGCGAGCCGCACGCATGGCCGAAAAGCGGATCGAGGTTCGCCGACAGGCCATCGAACAGAACAAGGAGGCCGTGCGGCTGGAAAAGCTGCGTTACCAGCAAGGGCTGAACACGATGACCGAATTGCTGGCGGCACAGGCCGAACTCGACAACGCGCGTGCCGAGCTCATTCGCGCGCGCTTCCAGCGAACCATGCAGCGCGCCGCGCTCTGGCTGGCCCTTGGAGAACTCGACGCCGCACGCGTGGAAAGCCGTCCGCTCGAGCGTGACGACCCCATCGCCGACGGCTGAAGTCCGCTCCGTGAACGCTTCTCGACGTGAACCCGTAAACCGCACCTTATCGATCGACGAGACAACGCCGACATGACGCCTGATTACCGACACCGTACCCCGTCCCGATTCAGCCGCGCCGCTCGACCGCTGCTGGCCGGCAGTCTGGCCCTTGGAGCCGCCCTGCTCGCTGGCGGATGCGACGACTCGCCCGATCAGCGGCAGGCGTCCATCAACCAGGACGTCGAGATACAGGGGGAGTGGCTGACGATCGAGACCAGCCCGACCAAGGTCGCCTCCTGGTTCCCCGGCACCATAACGGCCAGTCGGCAGGCACCGGTCGCCTCCCGGGTTTCGGGGTTCGTGCGGGAACTCAATGTCGACGAGGGCGACTCCGTCAAGAAAGGCGACACCCTGCTCGTGATCGACCAGTCCAGTCTTGACGGACAGATTCGCCAGGCCGAGGCAAATCTCGCCAAGGCGCGCGCCGGGCTGGAAAGCGCCCGTCGCGAATACGAGCGTTTCAAGCGTTTGTACGAACAGGAAGCGGTCCCGGAGCAGCGCTTCGACCAGATGCGCACGGCGTACGAGTCGGCAAAGGGTGATCACGCCGCCGCCGAGGCGGCCGTCGACCAGGCCCGCTCGGAAACGAACTACACCCGCATTCGCGCGCCCTTCGACGGGCTGGTGGTCGAACGCATGGCGGAGGCCGGACAACTGGCCAATCCCGGCCAGCCCCTGCTGATGCTGCACGGCAAGGGGAGCCGCGAGGTCCGACTGCAGGTCGACGATCAGGCTTATGCCCGCCTGCCCGTCGACTCGGAGACCCGGGTCACCTACCGGGACCGGGAGGGAGCGGAACGGCATTTCGACGCGGATGTGCTGACCGCCGTCGGCGCCGCCGACCCGATCACCCGCACACACACGGTCAAGCTGTCCGTACCGGACGATATCGACCTCGATCCGGGGCAGTTCGTCCTCGTGCGCGTCGAGCTGGAACGGCGTGACTCGGTCGTCGTGCCCGAACGGGCGCTCCACCAGCGTGCCGGAATCGACGGCGTGTTCGTCCTCGACGAGGACGATCGTGCCCGCTTCCGCGTGGTGCGACTCGGACAGCGAACCGACGGCGATGTGACCGTGCTCTCGGGTCTGGAGGCGGGCGACCGCGTGGTCACCCGGGCCGAAGGCCGTCTGGGCAACGGCGTAACCATCCGGGGTGAGCAGCCGTCATGAGCGAGAACACCAGCCAGCAGAACCCGTCGCAAGGCGAACGACTGAACATGGCCGGACGTATCGCCCAGGCGTTCCTCACCTCGAAGATCACGGCCCTGATCATGATCGGCGTGACCCTGTTCGGGCTGCTCGCCATCGTGATCACACCGCGGTTGTACAACCCGGAAATCGTGGTCCCCGGTGCGCAGATCATGGTCGAACGGCCGGGTCACGACGCCCACCAGATCCAGGACCAGGTGGTCAAGCCTCTCGAATCGCTGATGACCAACCTCCAGGGGGTCGACCACACCTACGGCGCGGCGATGGACGACCTGGGCGTGGTCACCGTCCAGTTCGAGGTCGGCAGTGACGAGGAGCGGGCCCTGGTACTCCTCTACAACGAACTGACCCGCAACATGGACCGGTTGCCACCTGGTACCGAGATCCCGATGGTCAAGAGCATCGGGATCACCGACGTGCCGATCATGACGGTCACGTTGAGCTCGGACGAGATCAATGGGACGCAACTGCGCGAAGTCGGCCAGCGGCTGCTCGAGCAGGTCGAGAACGTGCCCAACGTCGGGATCAGCGAGGTGATCGGCGGACAGAAACGCATCCTTTCCGTCCAGGTCGATCCACAGAAACTCGCCGCGACGGGCATTTCCATGAGCCGCCTGAGCCAGATGCTCGAGGGCAGCAACGTGGTGCTTCCCGGCGGCGAACTCAGTCAGGACAACCAACGTATCCGGCTGCGTACTGACGCCGCCTTCGATGGCCCCGCCGACCTCGAGAACCTCATGATCGGGCAGCACGACAACCGCCCGGTCTACCTTGGCGAGGTAGCCTCCATCGACTATGGCCCCGAGGACGACGGCCAGATCACCACCCACGCCTTCGGCCCCGGCAACGCCGAGGGCGAGGCCGCCGGAGACCCGCGATCGGCCGTGACCATCACGGTCGGCAAGCGACTGGGCACGAATGCCGTCACGGTGGCCGACGCCGTCAAGGAAAAACTCGAGACGGTCGAACGGGAGATGCTTCCCGAACAGGTCGACATGACGATCACCCGTGACTACGGGGTGCGCGCCGACGATGCGGTCAACGGGTTGTTCGAATCGCTCGGCATCGCGATCCTCATCGTGCTGATCGTGCTGTTCTTCTTCCTCGGCTGGCGCGAGGCGTTGATCGTGACGATCACCGTGCCGCTGACCCTGTTCGTGGTCCTCGGCGTGAGCTGGATCTTCGGCCAGACAATCAACCGGATATCGCTATTCGCCCTGATCCTGTCGCTGGGCCTGCTGGTGGACGCGGCGATCGTGGTGGTCGAGAACATCCACCGGCACCTGCACGAGGGCAAGGACCCCTCGTTCACCAACCTGCTCGTCAAGGCGACCAACGAGATCGGCAATCCGACGAACATCGCCACGCTGGCGATCATCCTCGCCTTCGTGCCGATGGCCTTCGTCTCCGGGATGATGGGCCCCTTCATGCTGCCCATCCCGATCAACGTCCCGGTGGCCATGATCGCCTCGCTGCTGCTCGCCTACATCGTGGTGCCGTGGACGGCCTACCGTTGGCTCGGCAACAAGGCCCGCAAGGCGCTCGCCACGCGCGAGACCCTGGAAGGCGACATGAACCGGGACGACTGGCTACAGCGCAGCTACAAGTCGATCCTCCGCCCGTTGCTGAAATCGCGCTGGCTGTCCCTGGCGTTCCTGCTGTTCGTCGTCGGCCTGATGATCGCCTCGATGCTCATGCCGGCGTGGCAGTTCATGCGGGCCGCCGGCATGAACGGGCCGCTCTCGCCGGGCGGCGTCGGCCTGAAGATGTTGCCCGAGGGCAACGTCAGCACCTTTCTCGTCGAGGTGAACACGCCCGAGGGCACGGCGAGCGAGCGCACGGCCATCGTGGCCGATGCCATCGGCCAGGAGCTCGCCGAGAACGAGTACGTGACCGACTACCAAACCTACGTGGGCCAGACCGGTCCGCTTACCTTTGCCGGGATGGTGCGTGGCGATGCCATGCGCCAGGGGACCAACCTCGCACAGATCCGGGTGAACACCGTCAAGCGCGACCAGCGTCCGATGACCGGCGAGGTCGCGGCCGAGGTCTGGGACGAGCTCGCCGAGGTACGGGAACGCTTCCCCGAGTCGAACGTCAAGCTGTTCCTCACCCCACCGGGACCACCCGTACGCTCGCAGGTGCTTGCCCGCATCCACGGACCCGACTACGAGACGCTGCGCGAGATCGCAGGCGAGGTGCGTGGCGAGTTCGAGGATGTCTACGGGATGATCAATGTCGACGATTCGGTCACCGGCGACGTGCGCGAATACGCGATCCGGGTCAACCAGACACGGGCGCAACAATCGGGCATTGCGCCGGCCGAGATCGCCGAGACCGTCAATCACTACGTTCAGGGGCAGAACCTCGGCACGGTGCATGACACCGGCACCTCGGAACCGGTCAATGTCATCCTGCGCCTCGATCAGGCCCACCGTGCCTGGAAACGACAGGTGGAGGACCTGACCGTCACCGGGGCCGACGACAAGGCCGTGCGGATCGGCGACCTCGTCTCCATCGAGGAGACCGTCGCCAACAAGCCGATCCTGGACCGCGACCTTCACCGGACGGTCTATGTCCAGGGGGATCTGCTCGGCTCCAGCCCGGTCTATGCCACGCTGACGCTCAACAAGCGCCTCAACGAGGTGGATCTCGACGGGAATGTCGACATCAGCACGGGCAATCTCGGGTTTACCGACACCCAGCCGGACGATCTCTCCGGCTACCAGGTGCTCTGGGGGGGCGACATGCGCCTGACGCTGGACGTCTTCCGCGACCTGGGGGCGGCGTTCATCGTGGCACTGGTGTTCATCTACCTGCTGCTGGTGTCCTACTACCACTCGTTCATGTTGCCGGTGATCGTGATGGGCTCGATTCCGCTGACGCTGGTGGGCATCTTTCCCGGCCACTGGCTGTTCGACATGCCCTTCAACGCCACCTCGATGATCGGGTTCATCGCACTGGCCGGCATCGTGGTGCGCAACTCGCTGCTACTGATCGACTTCGTCATCGAGTATCGCAAGGAGGGTTACGGGCTGTTCGAATCCGTGCTGCAGGCCGGCGCGGTTCGTTTCCGCCCGATCCTGCTGACCGCGCTGACCGTCATGCTCGGCTCGGCGGTGATGGTGCCCGACCCCGTATTCGGCGGCCTGGCCATCTCGCTGATCTTCGGCACCTTCGCTTCGACCATGCTCACTCTGGTGGTGATCCCGATCATGTACTACTTCTGGCAGCTCGATCAGCAGATCAAGGCCGAGAAGCGGGCTCGCAAGGCCGAGCAGGCCGCCTGACGGGGATCACGCCCCGCATCGGGAAACGAGAAGCGGCCACCGGTCCCCCGGTGGCCGCTTTTTTAATGGAATGGCCTGCTCCCACCCTATTACGCTGTTTGGAGGAACAAAC
>NZ_JBKGYT010000097.1:0-5881 GCF_046545975.1 Guyparkeria sp.
CTCGAGCCGGGCGAGCGCTGCGCCTCGACCTCCAACCGCAACTTCGAGGGCCGGCAGGGGCAGGGCGGTCGCACGCATCTGGTCAGTCCGGCCATGGCCGCGGCGGCCGCCATCGCCGGTCACTTCGTCGACGTTCGCAAAGTCTAAGGGAGGCACTGAAATGCAGGCATTCACCACCCACAAGGGAATCGTCGCGCCGCTGGACCGCTCGAACGTCGATACCGACGCGATCATCCCCAAGCAGTACCTGAAGTCCGTCAAGCGCACCGGCTTCGGGCCGACCGCCTTCGACGACTGGCGCTACCTCGACCCGGGCGAGCCGGGCATGGACCACAGCCAGCGGCGAAAGAACCCGGACTTCGTGCTCAACCAGGAGCCGTTCGACCGGGCCACCATCCTGCTCGCCCGCGAGAACTTCGGCTGCGGCTCCTCGCGCGAGCACGCGGTCTGGGCACTGACCGACTTCGGCTTCCGTGCCGTGATCGCCCCGTCGTTTGCCGACATATTCTTCAACAACAGCTTCAAGAACGGCCTGCTTCCCATTGCCCTGAAAGAGGAAGAGGTCGACGAGATCTTCAAGGCGGTCGCCGACGAGCCGGGCCTGGAGCTGGAGATCGACCTGCCGAACCAGACGGTCACCGCGCCCTACGGCAAGACGTACCGCTTCGAGATCGACAGCTTCCGCAAGCACTGCCTCGTCGAGGGTCTCGACGACATCGCGCTGACGTTGCAGCACGCGGACAAGATCAAGGCCTACGAAACGGCCCAGATGGAAAAGACGCCGTGGCTGTTCAACGACATGCGCGGCAATGTCGGCGGCTGACCGGAAACGACAGAACACAAGAGATAGGAAACCCAACCTCGTGAGCCAGAAGAACATTCTCGTACTGCCGGGTGACGGTATCGGCCCGGAAATCACCGAACAGGCCGTCAACGTGCTCGAGGCGGTCTGCAAGGACAGCGACCTCGACCTGTCGTTCACGCATGGCCTGATCGGTGGCGCGGCCTATGACGCCGAGGGTGAGCCCTTCCCGGAGACCACCCGCAAGCAGTCGGCCAAAGCCGACGCGGTGCTGCTGGGCGCCGTGGGCAGCCCGCAGTACGACGCACTCGAACGCGCCCTGCGCCCGGAACGCGGACTGCTGGCCATCCGCAAGACCATGGGGCTGTTCGCCAATCTCCGCCCGGCGCTGCTCTACGATGCACTGGCCGACGCCTCCTCGCTCAAGCCCGAGGTGGTCTCGGGCCTCGACATCCTGATCGTTCGTGAGCTGACCGGCGGGGTCTACTTCGGCCAGCCGCGCGGCATCCGCGAGGTCGACGGCCAGCGCGAGGGCTTCAACACCATGCATTACAACGAGGGCGAGATCGAGCGCATCGGCCGGGTCGCCTTCGAGGCGGCGCAAAAGCGCGGCAAGCGCCTGTGCTCGGTCGACAAGGCCAACGTGCTGGAGACTTCCGAGCTGTGGCGCGAGGTGATGAACCGCCTTGCGGCCGACTACCCGGACGTCGAGCTGTCGCACATGTACGTCGACAACGCCGCCATGCAGCTGGTGCGGGCGCCCAAGCAGTTCGACGTGATCGTCACCGAGAACCTGTTCGGCGACATCCTTTCGGACCAGGCCTCGATGCTGTCGGGATCGATCGGCATGCTGCCGTCGGCCTCGCTCAATGACAAGGGTCAGGGTCTCTACGAGCCGAGCCATGGATCGGCGCCGGACATCGCGGGGCAGGGCGTGGCCAATCCGATGGCCACCATCCTCTCGGCCGCGATGCTGCTGCGCTATTCCTTCGGGCGCGGGGATCTGGCCGAGCGGATCGAGAACGCCTGCATCGCGGTCCTCGACCAGGGCCTGCGCACGCCCGACATCATGCAGCCCGGCATGACCGAGGCCTCGACCGAGGAAGTCGGCGAAGCGGTCGTCGCGGCACTCAAGGCCTGACCCGGACCGGGTTTCGCGGGTGCGCTGCCCGCGGTATTGCGCTAGTCTTGGGAGCACGCCAAATACACGCCGGACGGCGGTAGACCGCCGTTCAAGCCCGCGTTGTTCCGGACGACGCGTCAACGCGACACATCGAGGCCGCCGTGCGCATGGCGGTCCGCACAGAACATTTTCACGATAAGGAGCAACCCTCATGAGCAAGACGGTCGACGTTGCTGTCGTAGGCGCCACGGGTGCCGTTGGTGAGACCATGCTTTCCATCCTGGCCGAACGGAATTTTCCGGCAGGCAAGGTCTACGCACTGGCATCCGAGCGCTCCGCCGGGAAGAAGGTGGCCTACGGCGACACCTTCCTGACGGTCGAGGACCTGGCCACCTTCGACTTTTCCAAGGTGCAGGTCGGGCTGTTCTCGCCCGGCGCGTCGATCTCCAAGGAGTACGCCCCGAAGGCCGCGGCAGCCGGTTGCGTGGTCGTGGACAACACCTCGCAGTTCCGTTACGACGACGACATCCCGCTGATCGTCCCGGAAGTCAACGCCCATGCCATTGCCGGCCACACGAACCGCGGCATCATCGCCAATCCGAACTGCTCCACCATCCAGATGCTGGTGGCGTTGAAGCCGATCCACGACGCCGTCGGTATCGAGCGCATCAACGTGGCGACCTACCAGGCCGTTTCGGGTTCCGGCAAGGAAGCGATCGAGGAGCTGGCCACGCAGAGCGCGCGGCTGCTCAACGGGCAGGATGCCGACGCGGTGGTCTATCCGAAGCAGATCGCGTTCAACGCGTTGCCGCAGATCGATGTCTTCCAGGACAACGGCTACACCAAGGAAGAGATGAAGATGGTCTGGGAGACGCGCAAGATCTTCGAGGACGACGCGATCCTGGTGAACCCGACCGCCGTTCGCGTGCCCGTGTTCTATGGCCACTCCGAAGCCATCCACATCGAGACCCGCGACAAGATCACCGCCGAGAAGGCCTGGGAACTCCTGAAGAATGCGCCGGGCATCGAAGTGCTCGACGATCGCCGTGACGGCGGGTACCCGACCGCGGCCACCGAAGGTGCCGGTACCGATCCGGTCTACGTCGGTCGCATCCGCGAGGACATCTCGCATGATCGCGGGCTGAACCTGTGGGTCGTTGCCGACAACGTCCGCAAGGGTGCGGCGCTCAACAGCGTCCAGATCGCCGAGTGCCTGGTGCGCGATTACCTCTGATCTGTGGCACAATCAGCTCGAAACTGGGGCTATAGGAAGGCGCCGGCCATGTCGAGAGCATCCGAGGGTGCCTGCATGCCGGCACGAGCAAGGAGTCATTGACATGCGGAAGTTGAGTTTGGTGATAGCGGGCATCCTCGGTGCGGGGAGCCCGTTGCTCAGCCAGGCCGCCACGCTGGGCGACGCCCGGGTGCAATCCAACCTGACGGAGCCGCTGGAGGTCAGCGTGCCCCTGGCGCGCTCGTCCAACGAGCCGCTGGACGAGATCAGCGTCCAGCTCGCGCCTCCGGCCTTCTACGAACAGGCCGGTGTTCCACTGGAAAGCCTGCCTTCGAATCTCGTCTTCTCCGTGGAGACGCGGGGTGATCAGGATTACGTGCTTATCCGCAGCCGTGGTCCGGTCCGCGACCCGATCCTCAACATCCTGCTCGAGGTCCGGTCGCCGGAAGGCCGGATGATTCGGGAATACAGTCTTCTGCTCGATCCGCCGTCCTCGGATGCCCGCAGCGAATCGACAGCTCAGGACGTCGCCACGTCGGCACCGGCGGACCGGGCACCCGCGCAACGGGCTGGCAGTTCGACCTGGGAGCGCGTGGCGCCGGCCAGCGACCTCGAGCTCGACGACAGCTACACGGTCGAGCAAGGGGATACGCTCTCCCGGATCGCCAGCCGCTACGCGGCCGACGGCGAGGATATCCGTCCGATCATGCAGGCGATCATAGACGCCAACCCGGACGCCTTCGTCGACGGTAACGGCAACGCGCTGATGGCGGATGCCGAGCTCAAGGTTCCGTCCGGACAACCCACCGCTGACGACGATGCGGCATCCGACGAAGCTCAGGCTCCGGCTCTTGAGCTCATCGGCCCGGAAGAAAGCGCCGAGGCCGCCGAGACAGAAGCCGCGGACAGCGATGCTGCCGTTTCCGATGCCGGCCTGACTCGCGAGAACCCGCTACCGGCCATCGACGGACCGACCCGGGCGGAACTCGAGCAGCAGGCCGCGCTGGACCAGGAGGAGCTCGAGTCGGCTCGCGCAGAGAACGAGAGCCTGACCGAGGAACTGCGGTCACTCACCGAGCAGATCGACTCGATCAAGTTGTCCATCGACGAGCGCGATTCCAAGATCTCGGAGCTCGAGGCGGCGGTCGAGCAGGCCCAGCAGGAGAAGGCGGCACTCGAGCAGCAGAACGCCGAGCTCGATGAGCTCAAGGGCAACTTCTGGATCGAGTGGGGCAAGTTCCTTGTCGGCGGACTGGGCCTGATCGTGCTCGCGCTGCTGATTGCCCTGGGGCTGCGTCGCAACCGCCGGAACGACGAGCCGGCCATGCCCTCCTCGCAGCAGGGCAGCTTCACTCCGGCTTCGGGGGGCGAAGCCGACTCAACTCGATCCGACGCCGCTGGTGCGATGGCGATCGGTGCCGGTGCGGCAGCTGCCGCCACCACGGCGGCAGAGGGGTCGGATAGCGACGAGCGTGTGGAGGTCGAGATCGAGACTGCCGGCAATGCAGCCGCTCAGGACCCGCTCGACCCGCAGACCGCGCTGGACGAGGCGCGTATGCTCGAGTCGTTCAACCTCAACCAGCAGGCCATCGAACTCCTGCAGGACAGCCTGTCCGAGCATCCGGGTCATGACGGCCTCCAGGAGGCGCTGGCAAGGATGCGAAACGATGACGCGGCCCAGCCGGCCGAAGAAGACGATCTCTTCGCCACCGGATCCTTCAGCACGGACGATACCGATTCGACAAGCGCCGACGCCGATGCGATCGAACCGATGCCCACCGGGGACCTGGACCAGGAAGATGCAGTCACCCCGATCGGGGAATCGGATTCGTCCCTGCAGGGCGGCCTCGGCGAGACCGAAGCGGAGCAGGGCGAGGTGGAGACGTCACCGGCCGGCGTGATCGACTGGGATGACGACCTCGACAACATGCTGGCGACGCCCGACTCGGAGCCTGAACCTCGTCAGTCCGGCGACTCGGATGACGTGATGGACTTGGACGATTCCTACGCCCTGGAGACGCCCGCCACCGACGAGCCGGCGAGTACCGACGAGGAGGTCGGTGGTGAGGAAATCGAGTTCAACCTTCCGGAACCGGATGAAAGTGCCGAGTCGGAACTCGAGGCGGGCGACGATGACGCCGGGGCCGTGCCCACGTGGTCGGAACGTCAGGAATCCGACAACCTGGATCTGCAGGCTGCGCCCGAGGAGGAAGTGGAGGATTCCACGGTGGTCGACAGCGCCGACGAGGCTCAGGACGATGCCGCGGGTCAGGACACCGTGGATACCCGCGTGAGCCTCGCCGAAGCGTTTCTCGACGTGGGTGACCAGGAAAGCTTCGAGATGATCGAGTCGGAGCTGAAGGAGGAGGGCGCAACCGACGCCCTCCAGCGGCTCGACGAATTGAAGAAGCGTTACGGCTGAGCGCGCAATGGCCGTCGACACGCAAAAGGCCCACCGTTGAGAGACGGTGGGCCTTTTTCATGGTCCAGTCGGTTTCATGGTCCCGACTGTTCCGGTGCTAGAGCGAAAGGGCGACACGGCGGTGATGGCATTCCGCTCCCACAACGCAAGAAGGCCGGAGGTTCGTCGAACCATCCGGCCTTCTGCCAAACTGTTTGGTGCCCAGGAGAGGACTCGAACCTCCACGGATCTCTCCACTAGTACCTGAAACTAGCGCGTCTACCAGTTCCGCCACCTGGGCAACGCGGCGCATATTAGGAA
>NZ_JBKGYT010000098.1:0-5868 GCF_046545975.1 Guyparkeria sp.
CACCGCCATCCCGCAGGAGCATCTGCCGGCGCAGCCTTCAACATCCGACCACCCCCGCCGCGGCCAAGGCCGCGCCTGCAGGACAGGCAAGGGGCGCTCCACGGGCCTGCCGTGTCGCGGGACACAAGCGCCGGACCACCTGCTATGGTGAAGGCCATCGCCTTTGGCTCCCTGCCCCGGAGACCCGCATGCTGTCCGAGCGCCTGACGCGTTTTCGTTCGACCATCCTGATCCCGGTCTTCCTCCCGGCCATCCTGGTCGTGGCACTGCTGGTGATCGGCACGATCAGCGATCCGGACCGTGCCGGCGAGTTCTTCGCTCGCCTGCTCGCGGCCATCACCGCGGACTTCGGCTGGTTCTACGTCCTGGCGGTCGCCACCTTCCTGGTGTTCCTGGTGACGGTGGCGGTGTCCCCCTGGGGGCGCATCAAGCTCGGCCCGGACCACGCCCGCCCGGAATACAGCTTCTCGTCGTGGTTCGCCATGCTGTTCTCCGCCGGCTACGGCATCGCCCTGCTGTTCTTCGGCGTGGCCGAGCCGGTGCTGCACTACGCCAACCCACCGGAGGCCGAGGCCCTGACCCGGCAGGCGGCCGAGCAGGCCCTGCAGATCTCGTTCTTCCACTGGGGGTTCCACATCTGGGCGATCTACGGGCTGGTGGGACTGGTGCTGGCGTACTTCGCCTTCCGCCAGGGGCTGCCGTTGTCGATGCGCTCGGCGCTCTACCCGCTGATCGGCGAGCGCATCTACGGGCCGATCGGCCACACCGTGGACGTGTTCGCCATCCTCGGCACGCTGTTCGGCCTGGCCACGACGCTCGGCATCTCGGTCACGCAGATCAATTCCGGGCTCAACTACCTCTGGCCGGGCATCCCCGTGCATGTCGGGGTGCAGATCGGCACCATCGCGGTGATCACCTCGCTGGCCACCTTCTCGGTGGTCGCGGGCATGGACCGTGGCATCCGGCGACTGTCGCTGCTCAACATGATCCTGGCCGCCGTGCTGGTGCTGTTCGTGTTCCTGGTCGGGCCGACCATCTTCATCCTCGAGGCCTTCGTGCAGAACACCGGGGCCTACCTCGACGGCATCATCGCCCGCACCTTCAACCTGCAGGCCTATGTCGGCGGCGAATGGATCGGCAACTGGACGCTGTTCATCTTCGGCTGGACGATCGCCTGGGCGCCGTTCGTCGGTCTGTTCATCGCCAAGATCAGCCGCGGCCGGACTATCCGGCAGTTCGTCTTCGGCGTGATGCTGGTACCGACGCTGTTCACCTTCTTCTGGTTCTCGGTCTTCGGCGACACCGCGCTGCACGCGATCATGCACGAGGGCTACACCTCGCTGATCGACGAGGTGAACGCCGACCAGGCCATCGCGCTGTTCAAGCTCTTCGAGCACCTGCCGTTCACCGCGATCGTGTCGTTCGTCACCATCCTCCTGATCGTGACCTTCTTCGTCACCTCGGCCGACTCGGGCGCGCTGGTGATCGACTCGCTGGCCTCCGGCGGCGCGCTGAAGACCCCGGTGGCCCAGCGCATCTTCTGGGCCACGCTCTCCGGTGTGGTCGCCTCGGTACTGCTGCTCGCCGGCGGGCTCAAGGCCCTGCAGACCGCGGCGGTCACCTCGGCCCTGCCCTTCGCCATCGTCATGCTGATCGCCGGCGTGGGCCTGTGGCAGGCGCTGCGCATCGAAAGTCAGCGTGACATCAGCCTGCAGTACAAGATGACCTCCGGGCGTACCGGGATCGCCGGCAAGGCCTCCTGGCAGGACCGCCTCACCAGCCTGGTGAGCTTCCCGGACCGGGAGAGCGTGGCCGGCTTCATCCGCGAGAACGTCAGGCAGGCCATGGACACGGTCGCGGGGGAACTGGAGGAACGCGGCTGGCCGGTAAGCGTGAGCATCGACGAGGAACGCCCGCGCGTTCGGCTGACCGTCAACCGGCCCGGCTTCTTCGACTTCTTCTACGAGGTCCGGCTGCAGAGCTACGCCAAGCCGACACTGGCCTTCCCCCGGATCCCGCAGGCGGGCAGCGGCGGCGAGCGCTATTACCGCGCCGAGGTCTTCCTGCGCCGCGGCGGCCGGGCCTACGACATCTACGGCTTCGACACCGACCTGATCATCGAGGACATCATCGACCAGTTCGAGCGCTACCTCCACTTCGTGCGGACCAGCCCCGGCGTGCTGCCCTGGCGCATGGACGAGTTCGACGACGACCTCAAGGGACAGGCCGACCGGAAACCGAAATAGCTGAAGGCTCCCTGGTCCGACCCCGCTGGGCCGGCCGCGTCAGCGGCTCAGCGTCCACCAGCTGACCAGGAACACCACCACCGCCCCGATCAGCAGCCACAGTCCCAGACGGCCCGATTCCTCGGACTCGGCATCGCCGCCACCGGGGCCCGGCATTGGTGCATCGTCCCGCCCCTCGTAGTCCCGGATCAGCTCGAGGGCCCGTGGCTCGTCGCGCTCGTCGAGCAGCTGCACCCGGGCGAAGTCGCGCGGCGCGAGTCCACCCACGGCACCCTGCTGGTACTGGCCGGCGACCTGGGCCTCGATGCCCTCGGCATTGAGCATGCCGCAGACGATATGCGCCTCGAGCACGTCGCCGGCCTTGTAGATCGTCTTCATTGCTCCGCTCCCCCTGAGCCCGTCCCGCATGACAGGCGTTTCGTACCAACCTGATGTAGACTACGCGCCCGAGAAACCCTAGCACTGCGCATTGCCCATGACCCAGGAAAACACCCCCCTCACCTACCGCGACGCGGGCGTCGACATCGATGCCGGCAACAGCCTGGTCGAACGCATCAAGCCCGCGGTCAAGCGCACGCAACGCCCCGAGGTGATGGGCGGCCTGGGCGGCTTCGGCGGCCTGTTCGCGCTGGATACGAGCAAGTTCAAGCAGCCGGTGCTGGTCTCGGGCACCGACGGCGTGGGCACCAAGCTGCGCCTGGCGATCGACCTCGACCGGCACGACCGGATCGGCATCGATCTGGTCGCCATGTGCGTCAACGACATCCTGGTCACCGGCGCCGAGCCGCTGTTCTTCCTCGACTACTACGCCACCGGCAAGCTCGACGTCGACGTGGCCGCCCAAGTGGTCGAGGGCATCGCCGAGGGCTGCTCGCAGGCCGGCTGCGCGCTGATCGGCGGCGAGACCGCCGAGATGCCGTCGATGTACGAGCAGGGCGACTACGATCTGGCCGGCTTCGCCGTCGGCGCGGTGGAGAAGGACCAGCTCATCGACGGCAGCAAGGTCGCCGCCGGCGACAGGCTGATCGCCCTGCCCGCCTCCGGCCCGCACGCCAACGGCTACTCCTTGATCCGCAAGATCATCGAGCGCGCCCAACCCGACTGGACCACCGCCGAGGGCAAGACCCTGCTCGACCAGCTGCTCGCCCCGACACGCATCTACGCGCGTGCCGTCAAGGCGCTCGCCGAGACCGTCGACATCCACGCCATGAGCCACATCACCGGCGGCGGTCTGACCGAGAACCTGCCGCGCGTCTACCCGGACAGCCTTGCCGCGGCCATCGACTGGTCGAGCTGGGAGCGCCCGGCGGTATTCGACTGGCTGGCCGACCAGGGCAACGTCGAGATCGGCGAGATGCGCCGCACCTTCAACAACGGCGTCGGCATGGTGATCATCGTCGCCGCCGACCGGGCCGAGGCCGCCGTCTCGGCCATGCAGGCGGCCGGCGAGAGTGCCTGGGTGATCGGCGAGATCGTCGAGCGGGGTAACGGCGAGCCCGTCGTCTACCGTTGATGGCGGGGCACGAGAAAGCGCGCCTGGTCGTACTGGCCTCCGGCAACGGCTCGAATTTCCAGGCGATCATCGATGCCTGCGAGTCCGGCCGGCTGGATGCCGAGGTCGTGCTGCTGGTGGTCAACCGGCCCGACGCCTACGCGCTCGAGCGGGCACGGACGCACGGCATCCCGTCCCGGCTGATCGATCACACGACCTACCCCGACCGCGAGGCCTTCGACGCCGCCCTGGCCGAGGCCATCGACGAGGCGCGCCCGGACTGGATCATCATGGCCGGCTTCATGCGCATCCTCACCGACGGCTTCGTCGACCGGTTCCAGGGGCGCCTGATCAACATCCATCCCTCGCTGTTGCCGAAGTACCCGGGCATGAACACCCACGCCCGGGCACTCGAGGCGGGCGACCTCAAGCACGGAGCGACCGTGCATTTCGTCACCCCGACCGTCGATGCCGGCCCGCCGATCGTCCAGGGCCGCCTCGAAATCCTTGGCGACGACGACGTCGACTCGCTCAAGCAGCGCATCCACGCCGTCGAGCACCGCATCTACCCGCTGGCGATCGACTGGCTGATCAAGGGGAAGGTCGACTTCGAGCGCGCCGAGAAGCAGACCAGCCCGGCGGTGGTGGATGCCTCCGGGGCGCTGATCGTGCCCCCGAGTCCGTAAATCGCCTTGCGGGAGCTTGCCTTGCAAGCGAATTGCCCCGCCGGGCCCGAGCCCCGTTTCCACGAGACCGAGAACCACCGCCCGGGGATGGCCGCCGATGCGGCCTTCAACAAGTAAAGGGCCCGCCTGAATCCAGGCGGGCCCTTGGCGTTCCGATGAAGGCGGACTCTCAGCCCTTGAGCATGCCGTAGAGCTCGTCCTTGACCGCCAGGCGCTCCTTCTTGAGCTCTTCCATGTGCTCGTCGGTGACCGGCTCGTCCAGCTTCTCGAGTCGCTCGATTTCCTTGGTCAGTTCGTCGTAGCGCTCGAACTGCTTGTGGAAATGGGCGTCGCTGGTCTTGAGCTCGTGGATGCGATCCTTGAGCTCCGGAAATTCGTGCGCCAGATCGTGATGTTCAACCTGCATCGGTCACCTCGGTTTTGGATTGGAAAAGCGCCGGCTCGCGCCGGCCGGGAAGAAGGGTAGATCATACCCTGCCACCCGACCAGCCGTCTGCCCGAAACCTGTGGTCCGAACGCGCCCCGGATGCCCCTAGAACTGCGCGTTGATCTGCACGCCGAGGATATCGACCTCGCCGCTGTAGTCGCCGGTCAGGCGATTGGGGATCCCGGATTCGGTCGTGCTGTCCGTGCGGCTATCCTTGAGCCACAGGTGCGTGTAACCCAGGTCCACCGACCAGTTGGTCGACAGGTCGTAGCCGACGCCCACCGAGCCCCAGATGCGGTCGGCATCCGGCAGGCGCGCGGTACGGTACTCGGCACTGGGCACCGGCGTCGGGTCGTAGGCGGTGCCGGCGCGCAACGTCCAGCGCGGGGCCATCTGCCATTCGCCCCCGGCCGCCACGCGGAGGGTGTCGTCCCAGTTCTCGGTGGTCAGGAGATCGTCACGCCCCCCGCCCTGCTCGACGCGCAGTTCGTCGAAGCTCGACCAGCCCGTCCACAGCAGGCCCAGCGAGCCGGTCAGCGAGTCGGAGAAGGCGTGCGTCGCGCTGGCCGCCACGCTCGGCGGCAGGTCCAGCCCGGCCCGGGAGGCGCTGTCGGCGAATGCCGGGCTGCCGGCGAGTGCAGGCGGCATCTCGTAGTCGACGTCCCCCTGCAACGTGTGGTCGACGCCCGAACGGTAGCCCAGGCCCAGTCGGGTGCGGTCGGTCGCCTGCCAGAGCACCCCGAGGCTGTAGCCCACGGACCAGTCGTCGCCGTCGATGCGGACCCGGCCGTCGCTGTCCACGTCTCCCGGCGTGAGTCCGAGCCCGGCACAGGTTTCCGGGCCCTCGGTGGCGACGCAGACCGCCCCGCCGTCGATCGCCGAGGTCAGCTCCGCCTGGGCGTACTGGACGTTGATGCCCGCCGCGACGGAGACGCGCGGCGTGATGTCGTAGCTGATCGCCGGATTGAGGTCGAGCACCTCGACGTGGCTCTCGACGCCGTGGTAGCGCCCCAGCCA
>NZ_JBKGYT010000099.1:0-5762 GCF_046545975.1 Guyparkeria sp.
GGTTCGGGTTCGGGCTCCGGTTCCGGTTCCGGTTCCGGTTCCGGTTCCGGTTGGGGTACGTGTTTTGGGGAACCGGTTTCGGTCGGTTCGGATGATGGCGCGTCCTCTGCCGGCGTCTCGACATCGGTCTCGCTCAGGTCGACCCATTGCGCCTCGACCGGCTTGCCTCCCCCGCGATTGGCGGCGCTCAATGCCTCCTCGGGGCGCGTCCAGGCCAGCAGCGCCCAGACGATTGCCCCATGCAGGACCAGACTGGTGGCCGCGCCCGCCAGAAACAGTCGGCGATGCGTTCGAGTGGCTCGAGTAGGGGGGTGGTTGGCGGGCATGCTGGCTCGGGAACGGGATTGGCCGGGCAGCATAGTTAATCAATAAAAAGGATGCAAACCGGAATGATTCGCAACACCGTGGATCGTGGGTTCCCGGCGTCCGCCGGTCACCGTTCTGCAGTACAGTGATGCCCGAAATACCACTGGAAGGTTCCGAACGAGGAGTTGTCGATGTTGATGCCTGTGTTGGCGGTGCTGGCGGGCCTGGTGCTGCTTGTCTGGAGCGCAGATCGATTTGTCGATGGGGCGGCGGCGACCGCCAAGCACCTAGGCATGTCGCCGTTGCTGATCGGCATGGTGATCATCGGGTTCGGCACGTCGGCCCCGGAGCTGGTGGTGTCGGTGATGGCCTCGCTCGATGGCAGCCCGGGTATCGCCCTGGGGAATGCCTATGGCTCGAACATCGCCAATATCGCCCTGATCCTCGGTCTGACGGCGGTGATCGCGCCGATCGCCGTCCACTCGCAGGTCATCCGTCGCGAGGTGCCCATCCTGCTGGGTGTAACTGCCGTGGCTGCTCTGCAGGTATACGACGGCGAGGTGACTCGGATCGAGGCCATCGTGCTGCTGGTACTGCTGGTCGCGCTGCTGGGCTGGAACATCTACCAGGGGCGCCGTGGGCAGGTCGACGCGTTGGGTGGCGAGGTCGAGCAGGAGCTGGTCGCGCACCCGATGCCACTGAAGAAGGCCCTGATCTGGGTGGCGATCGGCCTGTTGCTGCTGGTCGCCAGCTCCCGCCTGCTGGTCTGGGGGGCGGTGGATATCGCGCAGCTCTTCGGCGTCTCGGATCTCGTCATCGGCCTGACGGTGGTGGCCATCGGCACCTCGTTGCCCGAGCTGGCCTCGTCGATCGCCGCGATCCGCAAGAACGAGCACGACATGGCGCTGGGCAACGTCATCGGCTCGAACCTGTTCAACACCCTGGGCGTGGTAGGTCTCGCCGGCGTGATCCACCCGATGGTCGCCGAGCCCGAGGTCTTCACCCGCGACATGCTGGTGATGGGCGCGCTGACGCTGGCCCTGTTCCTGTTCGCCTACGGCTTTCGCGGGCCGGGGCGTATCAACCGCATCGAGGGCGGCGTCCTGCTGGCCGCCTTCTTCGCCTACACGGCCTATCTGCTGAGTACCACCTTCGTCGCCTGACATGGACCACGCCTGTCCGCTTTGCCAGTCCTCGCTGTCGCCGTTCGTGACGGTAGCGACAGGAAAAAAGCAGGGCCGTCGGCCGCTGGCCTTCCTCGAGTGTCCCGCCTGCCGACTGGTGGTGAGGGACCCGGCGAGCTGGCCGGACCGCGAGGCCGAGCGGGCGCACTACATGCTGCACGAGAACGACCCGGACGATCCGGGCTACCGGCGGTTTCTTTCCCCGGCCTTCGAGCGGATCCGGCCGCGGCTGAGTCCCGGCGTGCGCGGGCTGGATTTCGGCTGTGGCCCGGACTCGGCCATCGCCGTGCAGGCCGCCGAGGTCGGCGTGCCCATGGCCGTCTTCGACCCGCTGTTTCACCCCGACGAGGCGGTGCTGCGCGACGGCGACTACGATGTGATCAGCTGCACGGAAACCGTCGAGCACCTGCATCGCCCCATGACGGTGATGGCGCGGCTCGAGCGCCTGCTGCGACCGGGCGGGCGGCTGGTCATACAGACCGGGTTCGTCCCGGGGGCGGAAGCCTTCGCCGGCTGGCACTACTGGCGCGATCCCACTCACGTGATCCTGTTTCGTGCCGAGACATTCCGCTGGCTGGCCGCATCCCGCGGCTGGTGGGTGGTCGAGATCGAATCGCCCGTGGCCGTGTTCGAGATGCCGGAAAAGGAGGGAAATGCATGAAAGCGATCGGATTCGAGCGTCACTTGCCCGTCGACCACCCCGAGGCGTTCCGCGCCTTCGACCTGGCGGTGCCCGAGCCGGGGCCTCACGATCTGCGCGTGGCCGTGGAGGCGGTGTCCGTCAACCCGGTGGACACCAAGGTACGCGCTCCGCGACATCCCGATCCGGACCATCCGGACAACCGGGCCGACCTCTCGCCACGGGTACTGGGGTTCGATGCGGTGGGCGTGGTCGATGCCGTGGGCTCGGCGGTGACGCGCTTTCAGGCGGGCGACGTGGTCTTCTATGCCGGCGACATCGGCCGGCCGGGCAGCAACGCCGAGTTCCAGCTGGTCGACGAGGCGATCGTCGGCCACGCCCCGCGCGCCATCGAACCCGACGCGGCGGCCGCCCTGCCGTTGACGGCACTCACTGCCTGGGAGACGCTGTTCGACCGGCTCGGCCTGGACCCGGACGGCGCCGATGCCGGCGCTCCGATACTGCTGATCAACGGCGCCGGCGGAGTGGGCTCCATGGCCATCCAGCTGGCCCGCGCCGCCGGGCTCACGGTGATCGCCACCGCCTCGCGGCCGGAATCGCAGCAGTGGTGTCGGGAGCTGGGCGCCGACGAGGTGGTCGACCATTTCGGCGACCTGCCGGCGCAACTGGCCGAGCGAAAGTTCACTGCCGTTCCCGCGATTGCCTGTTTCAACGATCTCGACCGCCACTATCCCGCGATGGCGCAACTGGTCGCCCCGCAGGGGCGGCTGGCCAGCATCGTCGGCAACAAGTCGCCGCTGCCGTTCCAGGAACTGCGCGACAAGAGCGTGGGGTTCTTCTGGGAATACATGTTCACCCGGCCGCGATTCGACACGCCGGACAAGCATCGGCAGGGCGAGATCCTGGACGCCGTGGCCTCGATGGTGGACGACGGTCGCCTGGTCACCACCCGCGCCGAGACCCTCGGCGTCATCAGTGCCGACAACCTTCGTGCCGCGCATCGGTCGCTGGAGGCCGGGCACGTGATCGGCAAGCTGACCCTGGCGGGATTCGAGGACTAGGCCCGACGAAGCGGATCGGCAACCCGTCCGTGTCGATGCGGAAAGGACCCGGTTGGCCGGGTCCGGATGGGTCGAGGTCATGACGCCCGGGCGTCAGTCGCGTCGGTTCAGGCAGGTCTCCATCAGGGCCTGCGTGCGGTCGGTGACCCACCGCGCGGGTTCGGCGAGGGCCTCGTCCACGCCCACCGTGCCGTCCACGAGTGCCCGGGCATCGGCCAGCCCTAGGCTGGACAATTCCGCGTCACTGCAGGCGATCGCCCCCGCCACGGCGACCACCGGGACGCCCAGCCGGCGGGCCCGATCGACCACCTCGGCGACCACCTTGCCCCGCGAGGTCTGGCCGTCGATCCTGCCCTCGCCGGTGATCACGAGATCGGCGGAGGCGATCGCCTCGTCGAGCCCGATCAGTTCCGCGAGATAGGCGGCCCCCATCCGCGAGTGCCCGCCCAGCACGCAGGCCAGGGCAAAGCCCAGTCCGCCAGCCGCCCCGGCCCCGGGCGTGCCGGGGGGACGGAGCAATCGCCCGGCGGCGTCGATGACGTCGGCCAGGCGGGCGAGGTGGGCGTCCATGGCCTCGATGTCCTCGGTCGCCAGTCCCTTCTGCGGTCCGAACACCGCGGCCGCCCCCTGCGGGCCGGTCAACGGATTGTCCACGTCATTGAGGACGGTGATGTCGACATCCGCGAGCCGCGCGTCCAGCCCCGACACGTCGACGCGGTCCAGCCCGATCAGCCCGGCGGGGGTGCTGGGCAGCGGATCGCCGTTCCTGTCGAGAAATCGCATGCCCAGCGCCCGAAGCATGCCCGCGCCGCCGTCGACCGTGCCGCTGCCGCCCAGGCCGACCAGCAGGTGCATGGCCCCGGCGTCGATGGCCGCTCGCATCAGTTCACCCACGCCCCGGCTGTCGAGTTGCCACGGATCGCGCCGCTCGAGCGGGACCCGGTCGAGCCCGCAGGCCGAGGCGACATCGATCACCGCCCGCCGGTTGGCGGCATCGAAGCCCCAGCCGGCGGTCAGGTGCGTGCCGGTCGGCCCGTGGACGTCGGTCAGATGCCACTCCCAGCCCAGCGTGTGGGTGATCAGTTCCGCGGTGCCCTCGCCGCCATCGGCCATGGGCAGGGCGCGGATCTGGGCGGTCGGGCGAGCCGCGTGAACGCCGCGCGCCATGGCCGCGGCCACGGCGTCGGCCTCCAGGCTGCCCTTGAAGCTGTCCGGGCAGAGGACGACGTGCAGGTCGTCAGACAAGGATCAGCCCCAGGATGTAGATGGTGATCATGGCGCTGATGCCCTGGAGCAGCGTGGCCGTGGTGAAGGTCTTGTAGGCCGTGGCCACCTTCATGCGGCTGAACTGCGAGACCACCCAGAAGAAGCTGTCGTTGGCGTGCGAGACGGTCATCGCGCCGGCACCGACGGCCATCACGGCCAGTACCTTGCCCATGTCCGAATCGAGACCCAGGTCCGGCAGCAGCGGGGCGACCAGCGTGGAGGCGGTGACCAGCGCCACGGTCGAGGAGCCCTGGGCGGACTTGAGCGAGGCGGCGATGAGGAACGGCACGAACAGCCCCAGGCCCAGCCCGGTCAGCATCGCACCCAGCTGGTCGCCGAGCGGGGTTTCCCGCAGCACGTTGCCGAAGGCCCCGCCGGCACCGGTGATCAGGATGATCGGCGCGGCCAGCAGGATGCCGTCGACGGTGACCTGATGAAAGCGATCCTTCTTGTCCTCGCCCTTGATCAGGGCGACGGCAAAGACCACGCCGATGGCCAGTGCCACGACCGGCTGGCCGAAGAAGATGAAGAACTCGGCGATGAAGCCCGGCTCGGCGTCACGCGTGGCGAGGCTGGCGATCGAGCCCAGGCAGATCAGCGCGATCGGGGCGGTGATCGGCATGAACGCGGCGAGCGTCGAGGGGCGGTGCGTCATGTCCGGCTCCGGCTCCTTGATCTCCTCGCCGACCGCCTCGCTGATGGGATCGGGCTCGAGCATCTCGGCCTCGTTGGCCGGGTCCGAGTAGCGGCCGGCCCACAGCGCACCGACGATGGCGGTGACCGCGGCGACGAGCAGGCCGACCAGGATCACCAGGCCCAGCGAATCGGCGATGTCGAGGTTCGCCGCCGCGGCGATCGGCCCCGGGGTCGGCGGCACGAAATTGTGGGTGGCGAACAGGCCGGTCGCCAGCGCCACGCTCATCGCGACCACCGAGATGCCGGTCTTCTTCGCCATGGCGTTCTTGAGAGAGTTGAGGATCACGTAGCCCGAATCGCAGAACACCGGGATCGAGACGATGTAGCCGATCAGGGAGACCGTGAAGTTGGGGAAGCGGTCGGACAGCAGGCGGATGATCGCCTCGGCCATCACGATCGCCGCGCCCGTGCGCTCGAGGATCACACCGATGATCGTGCCCAGCGCGATGACGATGCCGATGTAGCCCAGCGTGCTGCCGAAGCCGTCGTTGATGACGCTGACGGCTTCGGTCGGCGTGATCCCGCCGGCAAGGGCCATGGCGAAGGCGGCCAGCAACAGCGCCAGGAACGGGTGCATGCGCAGTTTCGCCGTGGCGAATACCAATGCGA
>NZ_JBKGYT010000100.1:0-5746 GCF_046545975.1 Guyparkeria sp.
GCCACGCCCGAACCCACCAGGCCGATGCCGTCGTAGAGGCTGTCCTCGGACAGCTCGATCTCGTTGCGGGTGACATCGCAGAGGTGAACCTTCACGTCGCGTACGTCCATCAGCGTCTCCAGGCGGCCCGCCAGTTCGTCGCGCCGCTCCTCGAGTGCCTCGTCCGCGGCGTAGGGCGTGTCTTCCAGCGGGTCGTCGGTGGCAAACCGGATGCCGAATCCCACCAGCACCAGGTGCACGTCCCAGTCCCGCAGGTCCTGCTCGGCATCGCTGATCAGGTTGTTGATCGAGGTGAGCGTGGCGGAGTAGCGGGTCGGGTCGGCGAAGTCGACGTGGTAGACCACGCGCTGGGTGTCGTCGGCCTGGGTAGCCGGGGCGAACAGTACGACCGTCAGCACGGCGGCCATGAAGGCCGGCAGCAGGCGGCGGAATGCCAGCGACAGCCAGCTGGAGGCGGTGACGGCATGCGTCGGGCGGGCGAAAGCGGTTGTCATTCCCTGTCTCCTCGGGTGATGGACTCGCCCGCGAGCGTAGACCATCGGAGGCCGGCTCACCTCGAAAAATCACCGTGAGCCGCCCGAGCGCAAGGGGCCGCGGAGCGAGCGACGAGACATATCAACAGGATAGGCGGATGCAGGCCATCCATGCGCACATGGTGTGCCCCGATTCGCTCCCGGCGAATCGGCAGGAGCGAGTGACGGCATGGCCGGGATGCCTGCCGGACGCAAGCCTTGCTTGCGCAAGTGAGGGACAGGGATGCCCCGAATCCGCACGCGACACCGCGATCGGGTGGCGCAACAGGGCTTTCGAGTTGCCCGACGCTCAGGAGAACCGCAGGTCGAAGCCCCCGTTGGCGAGGTAACCCTGCTCGCGCTCGAGGTCCGCGACCGTCAGCGGGTGCGCTTCCAGCCAGCCGTCGGCGACGGACAGCTCCAGTCGCTCGCCGTCCGCCCGCAGCGTGATCGACTCGGGGGCCGCCCCGTCGCCGCGATCGCGGTGGAACAGCACCGCCAGGCGCAGGATGACCGCCAGGCGCTGCACCAGGGGCTTCATCTCCTCATCGAGCGGGTCGAAACGCGAGGCCTTGAACTTGCGCCGGTGGGCATGGACCAGCGAGGAGACCGCGGCCTGCGCCAGGCGCGTCAGCCCGGGCATGTCCGCGTTCTCCAGCACATAGGCCCCGTGGTGGTGGTAGCCGGAGTGCGAGATGGCCAGCCCCACCTCGTGCAGGCGGGCCGCCACGTCCAGCCAGGCCGCCACCGGCAGGGACTCGGCCGTCTCGTCGTCGCCCGCCCCCCAGTCGGCCTCCACCTGCCGCCACAGGCGCGCCGAGGTATCGGCCACGCGGGTCGCATGGCCGACGTCCACGTTGAACATCCGCTGCAGGCGCCCGACGGTCAGATCGCGCACGTCGTCGAACGACTCGCGCTCGATCCAGTCGTAGATCAGCCCCTCGCGCAGGGCCCCGTCCGAGATCGCCATGCGCTCGATGCCCAGCGCCTCGAAGATCGCCCGCATCGCCACCAGCCCGCCGACGAACACCGGCTTGCGGTCGTCGGAAAGCCCGTCGAGCGAGAGCTTGTCGAGGGAACCGGCCTTGAGCACCGCCCGACGGATGGCGTCCAGCCCCTCGAGGGTCAGCCCGCCGTCGCCCCAGCCGTTGGCCTCGGCCACCGTCGCCAGCGAGCGCGCCGTGCCGCTGCTGCCCACCGCCCGGGCCCAGCCCATGTCGCGGTAGGCGCGCTGGTAGCTCATCAGTTCCAGCTCGGCGCGGCGCTCGGCCTTGAGCAGGCGGGCCTTGTCGTACTTGCCGTCGCTGAAATGGTCGTTGGTCAGGCGCACGCAGCCCAGCGGCACGCTCTCCATGCGCACCGGCTCGAAGCCCTCGCCGATGATCAGCTCGGTCGAGCCGCCGCCGATGTCGATCACCAGCCGCCGGCCGTCGACCGGCACGTCGCTGTGGGCCACGCCGAGATACACCAGCCGCGCCTCCTCGCGCCCGCCGATGATCTCGATCGGGTGACCGATGGCATTCTGCGCCCGGCGGACGAAGGTCGAGCCGTTCTTCGCCGCCCGCAGCGTGTTCGTGCCCACGATGCGCACCTGCCCGCGGCGCATGCCGGCAAGCCGCTGGCCGAACCGCCGCAGGCAGTCCAGCCCGCGCTCGATCGCCGCACTGGAGAGATAGCCCTGCTCGTCCAGCCCGCCGGCCAGCCGCACCATCTCCTTCATCCGGTCGATCACCTGCAACTGCCCCGCCTCCACGCGGGCCACCAGCATGTGGAAACTGTTGGACCCCAGGTCCACCGAGGCGATCACGTCACCGTCTTGCATCAGGTTCTATCCGTTTGTTGTGGCTCGCGTGGCCGAGTGCCTCTCGACATCACCAGAAAACAGGGCGCCGGAGGCATTATGGCTGCGCACCGCCCTCGGCTCAATCCGATACGGTTGCGACTCGAACGCCCGGGTTCCCGTGGCACAATGCCGGCCCATGACCGACCCGCATGCCATCAAGCCCGGTTTCACCCCGCCGCCCGACGATGTCGTCATCGACGAGGCGGCGGTGCTGCGCCTGTCGGAGCTGCCGGACGGCGCGCTGGATCGGCTCGTGGCCCGTTACGGCCTGCCGCTGGCCTGGGTGCCGGCAGGCGAGTCCATTCCGGGCAGTTTCTGGGGCGACGACGAGGCGGGGATCATCGGGGACACGCTGTACGTGCGCCCGGACACGGCCGTGCACTCGGCGCTGCACGAGTTCGCGCACATCGTCTGCATGGACGAGGGCCGGCGGGCGAGCGCACACACGGACGCGGGCAGCGACGACATCGAGGAAGAGGCGGTCTGCTACCTGCAGATCCTGATGGCCGAGCACCTCGAGGGATTCGGCCGCGAGCGAGCGCTTTCCGACATGCAGGCCTGGGGCTACACCTTCCGGGTCGGCTCGCCGGCCGAGTGGTTCGCGCGTGACGCCGACCGGGCGGTCGAATGGCTGTTGAACCTTGGGCTGATCACACGGACCAAAGGGACCATTGAACCCACCTTCCGTCCAAGAGGCACCGCATGACCCGTCTCGAGCGCATGCGCGCGGTCGCGACATCACCCAAGCAGCTGGCCGTGCTGTTCCTGGGCTTCGCATCCGGCCTGCCACTGCTGCTGACCTCCGGCACGCTGCAGGCCTGGCTGACGATGGAGGACGTCGATCTCAAGACCATCGGCATCTTCGCCCTGGTCGGCCTGCCCTACACGCTCAAGTTCCTCTGGGCGCCGATCCTCGACCGCTTCAACGTCGGCCATTTCGCCCGACGGCGCGGCTGGATGCTGCTCACCCAGGCGCTGATCGCCGCGGGCTTGCTGGGGCTTGCGGTCAGCGACCCGCAGACGCAGATCTGGCAGATCGCCATCTTCGCCCTGATGGTCGCCTTCCTCTCGGCGACGCAGGACATCGCCATCGATGCCTGGCGCACCGACACCCTCGACGCCCCCGAGCGCGGGCTGGGTGCCGCGGTATTCGTCATGGCCTACCGCCTGGGCATGCTGGTGGCCGGCTCGGCCGCGCTGGTGATGGGCGACCACATCGGCTGGCCGCTGACCTACGCCATCATGGCACTGCTGATGGGCGTGGGGCTGGTCACCGCCTGGTTCGCCCCGGAGAAGGACACCCGGGAGCTTGCCCCGCGGACGATGCGCGAGGCGGTCGTCGGCCCGCTCAAGGCCTTCTTCGGCCGCCCGGAGGCCTGGACGCTGATCTTCCTGGTCATCCTCTACAAGTTCGGCGATGCCTTCGCCGGCACGCTGACCACCGCCTTTTTGATCCGCGGGGCGGGGTTCACCGCCACCGACGTCGGCCTGATCAACAACGGCGCGGGGCTGATCGTGACCATCATCGGCGGGCTGTTCGGCGGGCTGTGGATGGTCAAGCTGGGCCTGTACCGCGCGCTGATGCTGTTCGGGGTGCTGCAGGCGGTCACCAACCTCGGCTACGCCTGGCTGTACGAGTGGAACAGCTACGGGCTGATGGTGGCCGTGATCTCGCTGGAGAACTTCGCCGGCGGGCTGGGCACGGCGGCCTTCGTCGCCCTGCTGATGGCGCTGTGCGACAAGGAATACTCCGCCACCCAGTACGCCCTGCTCTCGGCCATCGCCGCGCTGGGGCGCATCTACCTCGGGCCGACCGCGGGCTTCATCGTCGAGTGGGTCGACTGGACGATCTTCTTCATCCTCACCTTCCTCGCCGCCCTGCCCGGCCTGTGGCTGCTGTGGCGAGCGCGCGCGACGATCCACCGGCTGGACCGATAGGGAAAATCCCTCCCGGCAGCGGTCTACACTGTCAGGACCAGCACTAGGGGAGGACATGCCATGAGAGCTCTCGCCCGTCTCGCGACAGTCGCCGGACTCGCGGCTCTTCTAGTGCCGCTGTCGGCACCGGCCCAGCCGCCCGAGCATGCCGGCAAGCCACCGCAGGCCGAGCGGGGCGGTCCGCCGGCCGGCATCGGTCGCCCGCTCGAGGCGCTGCCCCGCGACCCGGCCCCGGAACACCGTCACGACCGTCACCGCGACCGATATGAGCGGGATCGTTTCTACTTCAGCGAGCGTGACCGGCGGCACATCCAGGACTGGTACAGCCGCAACCTGCCGCCGGGACTGGCCAAGCAGGGCAAGATCCCGCCGGGGCACGCCAAGCGGCTCTCCCGCGGCGAACCCTGGCCGCCACGAGGTCTCGAGTACGAGCGACTGCCGCGCGACCTGGTCCGCCGGCTCCACCCCTTGCCGGACCACCTGCGCTACTACCGCGTCGGCACCGACGTGATCATCGCCGACATGGCCGGCGAGGTGGTCGCCGACGTGGTCTACGACATCCTGAACCGCTGATCGCCGGTCCACTCGTCGGCGATGTGGTCTATGACCGGCGAAACCGTTAAGATTCCCCCTTTGCCGGACCGAAGATGCCACGCCCGGCGCGTGGCCGATCCGGCTTGCGATTTACGCCCAGCAAGCGACTTGACGACATGACCGCAGACGAATCCCGGGCCAACCACCCGAACCCGGAACCGACCGGGGCCGAACAGCCCGCCCCGGCGGCCGAGCCCGCCGAGACCCCGGCCGAGCAGCCCCAGGCCGCCGACGCCGGACAGGCCGATGCCCCGGCCGAACCGCAGGCCAACCAGGCGAAGAAGCCGCGGGTCCACCCGCGCGACGCGGTCAAGCAGTTCGTGGCCGCCTGGCCCAAGGCCTTCTCCGAGGACCCGAAGGAAGTCAAGCCGCTTGCCATCGGCATCCTCCAGCAGATCCTCGCCGAGCGCCCGCCGGAACTCGAGGGGCTGAACTCCAAGGCCATCCGCACGGCCATGAAGTTCTACACCTCGCGGCTGTCCTACCACTACGCGATGAAGAACGCCGAGCACCGCGTCGACCTCAAGGGCGAGCCCGCCGAGCCGGTCGACGACAAGGCCCGCGCGCACGCCGACGAGCAGATCAAGGCCATCCACGCCGCGCGCGACGCCAAGCGTGCCGAGCAGGGCGAGGACGAGAACGGCGAAGCGAAGAAACCCCGCAGGCCACGCAAGGCCGGCAACAAGCCCCGCAAGGAGCGCCAGGCGGAAGGCAAGGCCGCCAAGCCGCGCAGCGACAAGCGCCGCGGCCAGCCCCGCCGGGAAAAGGAACCGCAGCCGGACCCGGCCCTGCAGAACCTCAGCCTCGAGGAAAAGCTCGACCGCCTCGCCCAGCGCTTCGGCAAGGACGGGGCGAAGTA
>NZ_JBKGYT010000101.1:0-5704 GCF_046545975.1 Guyparkeria sp.
TGCTGCATCTGTTCGTGGTGTTCGGCCCGGATGCGTTCCCGCTCCTCGGCATCCTGCGCCGACTGCATGCGTTGCCGGTATTCCAGGCGTTCCTCCCGGGTCATCAGCTCACTGCCGTAGATGGGGGCGGGATCCGGGTCCTGCGCCACGGCGAGCATGGGCATGGACAGGGCCGCCGCCAACGCGGCGGCCGGTATCAGTGACCGTTTCATACGCGTTTCCTCCTCGAACCGAGGTGGTCGAGGGAACGACTCCCTCACCCGCAAGGATAGGCAACCAACCTGATGCCGACAGCGGGTTTTTCGACTATTTTTACCGGATACCCTCCCGACAGATCCGCGAGGCCTGACCCGACATGCGCACCTGCCTGACCGCCCCGTTCCGCACCGGTCGTCAATCGGCCGCCCGCCCGCTTTCCCTGGCGCTGCTCGCCGCGCTGCTGCTCACGGCGCCGACCCTGCATGCCCAGGATACGGAGGCCGAGTGGGACGCCGCCTGGGAGGAAGCCGAGGAGCGCGAGCGCGAACGCCAGCGACTGCTGGAGAAGGCCCGCAACGTCAACGAGGGCGACCTGGTCTTTCTCGAAACCCGCCCAGACCCGGACGGTCCCCGCATGGAAAAGCGCCTCGATCTCGACGCCTCCAGCCTGGAGAACGGCTGGGCGCAAATGACGCAGTGCCATGCGAACCTCGACTCCGTGGCGGCCGCCCAGGTCGTCTACAACGCCGAGCGCACCCGGAACATCGAGGTCACGCGCGCCGAGAACATCGGCGAGGCGGTCGCCGATGAGGCGAGCGTGCAGATGCGCGACATCGGCCCCGACGCCACCCTCTGCGTCAAGGCCGAGTCGCTCGCCCTGCTGCCGCAGCCCGAGGGCGACGGCTACCTGATCGAAAACGGCCCCTTCATGCGCCGGTTTCTCGACGGTTACTACCCCATGCAGGTTCGGCTCGAGATCCGCTGGCCCGAGGGCATGCTCCACCTCGTCGAGAGCGAGCCGCCCGCCCAGCCGGGTCATTCGGTGGAAACCACGGCCGGCTCGGTGACCGTGACGTCCCACTTCGAGGGCCGGCTGCTTTCCGTGCTGCACCTCGCCCCCGGGGACGAATGACCGTCCCCCGGTGATTCCCTTAGGCCAGCGCCGGACGATCGGCTAGAATCACCCGTTTTTCCATGAGCGATCCCGTGCACGACGAATCCACAGGCGAGCCCTCCCGGGGCGACCAGGAAACCCTCTGGTCCTTCGAGGCAATCGCCCCGCCCGGTCTCGAGACCGCGCTGGCCGAGGAACTGCGCCACCTGACCGGCGCGGCCATCAGCGACCGCCCCTTCGGCGCAAGCGGCGACCTGCCGCCCGCCCTGGTCTACCAGGTGCTGGCCGACAGCCTGATCGCCGGGCGCGTCTACCTGCCCGTCGCGCGGGGGCACGTCGATGGTGCCGACAGCCTCTACGCCCTGGTGGCCGGGATCGACTGGTCGGCGCACATGAGCGCCGACGACAGCCTGTCGATCTCCGCCACCGGCGGAAACGCCGCGCTGCGCCACACCGGCTTTGTCGCCACGCGCATCAAGGACGCGATCGTCGACCAGTTCCGCGACCGCGAGGGCCGACGTCCCGACGTGGACACCGATCACCCGGGCCTGCGCATTCACTGCCACGTCCAGGCCCAGGGCGAGGCCAGCCTTGCCATCGAACTCTCCAGCGGCTCGCTGCACCGCCGTGGCTACCGCACGGACGGGGGCGAGGCCCCGCTGCGCGAGAACCTCGCCGCCGGCCTGCTCTGGCGCGCCCGCTGGCCGCGGGTCGCCGCGGCAGGCGGTGCCCTGTTCGACCCGATGTGCGGATCGGGCACCTTCCTGATCGAGGCGGCGCTGGCCGTGCTCGGCCAGCCCGCGGCCATGCGTCGCCAGCGCCTGGGGTCGCCCGCGTGGAAAGGGCAGGTCCGCGACGACTGGCGGGCCGTGCTCGAGGCCGAACCCCGCTGCTGGCTGGATGCCCCGATCCCCCGTGATGCGCTGGCCATCTACGGCCAGGACCGCGATCCGCTCCAGCTCGCCGCCGCCCACGCCAACATCGAGCGCGCCGGACTGGGCGAGGCGGTCGAGATCCATCACGCCGACAGCTTCGCCTCGCCCTGCCCGCCCGACACAAGTCGCCGGGAACACGGCCTGCTGATCAGCAACGTCCCCTTCGGCCAGCGGATCGAGGACAGCCACGAGGCCGACGAGTGGGCCGCCCTGTGCACGCAATGGCTGCGCTGCCTGCCCGGCTGGTACTGGGGGATCCTGCGGTCGGCCGAAACGGAGACGGTCTGGCCGCTGCGCTTCGACAGGCGTCTGGCCGTGATCCACGGCGGAGTGGAAGTGGAGTTCCTGCGCGGGCAGTTCAGCGCCAAGAGTCTGCGGCGACCGGCCGGGCCGCGTGCGCTGGCCCAGCGGCTGATCGCCCAGGGGCGCGAGGGGGAACGGTCGGCCGAGGACTTCGCCAACCGCCTGAAGAAGAACTGGAAACAGCGCCAGTCGCTGCTCAAGCAGGGCGACACCGCCATGCGCGTCTACGACGCCGACCTGCCCGACTTCAAGCTGGCCGTCGACTGGTATCTCACCGAGGACGGCGAGACCTGGCTCGACATCCAGGAATACCAGGCACCGAAGCAGATCGATCCGCAGAAGGCCCGCGCCCGGCTGGCAGCCGCCGCGGCCGCCGCGGTTGACGCACTCGGCGTCGACGACCAGCACGTGGTCGTGCGCCAGCGCGCCCGCCAGAGCGGCCGACAGCAGTACGGGCGCATGGGGGCCGAGCACGTCGAGCGGGTCATCCGCGAGCGCGACACCCGCCTGCTGATCAACCTGACCGACTACCTCGACGTCGGCCTGTTCATCGACCACCGTCTGGTGCGCGACCGGGTGGCCGAACTGGCCCGTGGCCGGCGCCTGCTCAACCTGTTCTGCTACACCGGCAGCGCCTCGGTGCGAGCGGCGGTGGCCGGAGCCAGCAAGACGGTCTCGGTGGACCTGTCGAACACCTACCTCGAGTGGGCAGAGCGCAATTTCGCCCTCAACGGCATCACGGCCGACGGCAGCCATCGCCTGGTACGCGCCGACGTGCTCAGGTGGCTGGCCGACGCACCGGCGCGCGGCGAGCGCTATGACGTGATCTTCCTCGACCCGCCGTCGTTCTCCAATTCCAAGGCCATGGATGACACGCTCGACATCCAGCGCGATCACCCGGCACTGATCGAGTCCTGCATGCGCCTGCTGACCCCGGACGGGGTCCTGGTCTTTTCAAACAACCGCAAAGGCTTTACATTGGAAGCTGTTATGGAAAACAGGTTCCAGGTCCGTGATCTGTCGAGAAAAACCCTGCCCAAGGATTTCGCCCGCACCCCGACACGCCGATATGTCTGTGAAATCCGCCGACGGTAGCGGTCTGGCGGCGGGACAGTGGCGGCTCGGCCGCTCACTGCTCCCCGGCGGGATGGCGGTCGCCATGGCACTGCTCGGCGGCTGTGCCACGCCGATGGGCGGCGGTACTGCCGGCTCGACGGGAAACCCGGACCCGGCAGCCAGCCGCTCGGCACAAACCGCCGTCGCGGACGCGAACCTGCCCTTCAACCCGCTGGAAACCATCGACACCCGCTCGGGCATGCACACCCGCTCCGAGGAAGTGGTGGTGCAGGCCGTAGCGCAACTCGGCACTCCCTATCGCTGGGGGGGCGAGTCGGCGGAATCCGGGTTCGACTGCAGCGGACTGACCCAACACGCCTTCCTGGCCGCGGACATCGAGCTGCCGCGCACGTCCTACGAACAGTACCGGGCCACCGATCGGATCGAGCGCGAGGAACTGCGCCCCGGCGATCTGGTGTTCTTCCGCCTAGAGGGCAAGCGCGTCGATCACGTGGGCATCTACGTCGGGGACAACCGCTTCATCCACGCCCCCTCGCGCGGCAAGGACGTCTCCTTCGCCCGGCTCGACAACGCCTACTGGTCGCGCACCTACATTGGGGCCGGTCGCATCGCCGAGGCCGACCAACTGCAGCTGGCCAGCCAGCGCATGGAGGACTTCACGACCGAGCAGTGATCGCTCCGATGCGTCCATGCCGCCCCGCGGGGCGGGCACGCGGTCTCACTCGCCCGGCTCCCCTCCACGCCAGTCGACCCGCAACGACTCGTCGTAAAAGCGGATGCGAAGTGGCACCCGGCCGCCTTCCCGCGCCGCGAGCTCTCGGACCTCGGCGGCACGCTTGACGAGGCTCCCTCGCCTCTCGCCGTCATCACCCTCTGCCACCGCCTCGATCAGCGCATAGCCGCGCTGCTGCACCTGCTCCGGCCCCAGCGCCCGAAGCTGGCGACCCAGGCCGTCGAGCCGTGCCCGCTCGTGGCGCAACCGATCGATCAGCACCCGGCGCGGCGGACGCACCCGGTCGAGCCGCTGACGGAGCAGCGGCAGCAGTCGTTCCCGCGCGATCAGCAGGCGCCGGGCCTGATCGGCCAGGTGGTCCTCCCGCCGCCCCAGGCCGGCACGAATGGCGTGGGAGAGTGCCTGGCGCGGCTCGGCGAGCCGGTCGCGCAACGCGGCCAGCCGCCGGCGGGGATGCCCGCCATCCAGCCGCTGGCGCAGGCCGTTGAGCTCCTGGCGCTGCCGGGCGATACGCCGCTCGACCTGCCGGTGCAGCGGGGACAGCAACCCGGCCAGGCGGTAACGATCCAGCCGCAGACGCTTGCCCGGCCCGTGGCGATCCAGCGACCGACCGAGATCGTCGATCCGCTGGGCTCGCTGCTGGAACCCTCCCTGCCAGACAGCCGTGCCCCGTTCGATCACCCGGCGGAGGCGCTCGCGCATCTCGTCCACCGTCACCGGCGTGGCCAGCTCGGCCGCCCCGGTCGGCGTGGCCGCGCGCCGGTCGGCCACGAGGTCGCAGAGCGTCGTGTCGGTCTCGTGGCCCACCCCGCTGATCACGGGCACCGGGCAGGCATGGATGGCGCGGACCAGCCCCTCGTCGTTGAACGACCACAGGTCGCTGAGCGAACCGCCACCGCGCACGATCAGGGCCACGTCGAAGTCATCGGCAGCGAGCTGTCCGACCGCGGCCCGAAGCTGGGCTGCCGACTCCGTGCCCTGCACCAGCACCGGAAAGAGGGTCACGCGAGCGAGCGGGAAGCGGCGAGCCAGCGTGACGCGGACATCGTGTATGGCCGCGCCGCTGTCGGAGGAGATCACCGCGATGCGCCGGGGCAAAATCGGGGTGGGATGCTTGTGCGCGGCGTCGAAGAGCCCCTCGGCCAGCAGGCGCTGCTTGAGGCGCTCGAATTCCGCGGCCAGCCGCCCTTCGCCGGCCGGGGCGACCGACTGGACGATCAACTGGTAGGCCCCTCGCTCGGTGTAGATACCCAGCCGCCCGGTGACTACCACCTCGTCGCCATCGCGCAGCGGGTGGCGGCTGCGCATGGCATTCCCGCGGAAGAACGCGCAGCGGATCTGCGACCGGTCATCCTTGAGCGCGAAATAGTGATGGCCCGATGCCGCCCGCTTGTGTTCGCTGATCTCGCCGACCACCTCGACCGTGCCGAAGACCTGGCCGAGCAGGTCCCCGGCCTGCTTGTTGATCTGCGTGACCGAGAGCGCCGTGGAACCGCTACCTGCCTGCATGTCGCTGAATTCCCCGCCTCGCCCGTTGGGGCGAGACTGACACCGAAAATGAAA
>NZ_JBKGYT010000102.1:0-5542 GCF_046545975.1 Guyparkeria sp.
GAAGGCGCTCCCCTGCTAAGGGAGTAAGGGGTTTATAGCCCCTTCGAGGGTTCGAATCCCTCTCTCTCCGCCATATCGAGAAAGCCCCGTCCCGGTTCGCCGGACGGGGCTTTCTGTCGTCTGGGTCATGGCCGTGACGAACGGGCCGTCGGTCAGGGGCCCGGACGGTTCCTCGCCGCCATCAGCTCGGCGTACTCCTCGGGGGCGAGAATCTGCCGCAGGTCGACGAAACTGCCGGACTCGTGCTCCTTGAGCGCGGGCAATGCCTCGAGCAGGCGCTGGGCGGCCCGCTCCGGGGAGAGCAGCGTGTCGGTGCCGCGTGCGGCCTGTATCCGCTCGAGGGCGGGGAACCGCCGGGTATCGGCCTGGCCGCAGAGGGTGTCGATGATGCGGGTGTCCACCAGTCCCGGTGCGACTGCCGTGATGTGGCTGGCGGAGAACTCGTGGGCGTACAGGCGGCAGAGCATGTTCAGGCCGGCCTTGGACAGGGCGTAGCCTCCCCAGCCGCGGTTGCCGAGCACGGCCGCCCCCGAGGAGATGGCCACGATCTGGTCGATCTCGATGCCCGACGCGAGCAGCCAGTCGAGGATCACCTTGTTCGACCAGACGTTGATGTCCATGACCTCGCGCAGCCGCGACAGCGACAGTCGGCTCATGTCCTCGATGTCCCCGAGTATCCCGGCATTCAGCACCACCAGCTCCAGGCGCTCCACCCCGTCGAGCAGCGTGGACAGCGCAGGCGCGATGGCATCCATGTCCGACAGGTCGCAGCGCACGTCGGCCACGTGGGGCGCGAGCTCGTTGCAGCCGCGGCGGCTGCAGCCGTAGATCCCGTGGCCACGTTCGAGCAGGGCCTGGCTGAGCGCGAGGCCCAGCCCGCTGCTGTTGCCCGTGATCAGTGCATTCGGTCGGCTCATCGCCGCTCCGTTCAGTGCAGTTCGGCGAGCAGGCGGTGGATCATGCCGTCGGCCTGGCGCCCGTAGCCGCCGCCGAAGAGATTGAAGTGATTGAGGACGTGGTAGAGGTTGTACAGCCCCTTGCGTGTCCGGTAACCGGGATCGAGCGGCAGCTGCGCCCCGTAGGCCTGGTAGAAGCCCGGACCGAGCCCACCGAACAGTTCGGTCATGGCGATTTCCGCCTCGCGGTCGGCCCGGTAGGTCGCCGGGTCGAACAGCACCGGCGTGCCGTCGGTGAGCGCGCCGTGGTTCGCGCCCCACATGTCACCATGGATCAGGGCGGGGTGGGGGCGGTAGTCGCTGAAGAAGGCGGACAGGGTCTCGATCAGCTCGTGCCCGGCGTCGATGGTGCGCGCCGAAAGGCCTCGCTCGGCGGCCCAGTCGAGCTGCGGGGCCAGCCGCTTCTCGGCATAGAAGCGCGCCCAGTCGTCGTCCTCGCCGCCGAGCTGCGGCATCGCGCCGATGAAGTTGTCTTCCGGCCAGCCGAAGCTCGCCTGCGGCTCGGCGTGCAGCTCGGCCATCGCCTCGCCGAGGGCGACGTCGTCGACGGGGCCGAGGTCCAGCCATTCGAGCAGCAGGTAGGCCGTGCCGTCGACGCTGCCCGAGGCGACCACCTGGGGCGTGCGGATGCGCTCGCTCAAGGCCTCCAGCCCCCGCGCCTCGGCGGGAAACATGCCGTCGTCGCGGTCGGGGTGGGTCTTGAGGAACAGCGGACCGGTGTCGGTCTCCAGCCGGGCGGCGTCGGCGATGCAGCCGCCGCCGATGCCGCGCTGGCCCGCGAGGGTCAGCCGGCCGCGCGCCGCGATGGACTCGGCCAGCGGGTTGGCCGGAACGGGACCTGCCCGCAGCCGCTCGACGGCATCGTCAAGGATGCTTTGATACGTGGTGTGGGCAGCCATGGGTTGCGTAGAGCTCCTCCTGTCGTGCCTCGATCCATTCCTGCGCGATGGCGTTGATCTCGGCGGCCGTTCGGCCTTCCGTCTCGATCGGCGGGCCGAACTCCACGTGGATGACCCCCGGCGTCAGCGGAAAGCCGCCCTTGGGCCACAGGCAACCCGAGTCCACCGCCATGGGCACGACCGTGGGATGGGCGTGGGCGGCGAGCATGGCCCCGCCGATGCGGTAGTTGGGTTCCGCCCCCGGCCGGGTGCGGGTGCCCTCGGGGAAGATCACCACGTCGCGTCCGGCGGCCAGTGCGGCCTTGCCCTGCTTGAGGATCTGGCCCAGCGCCTTGCGCCCGGCAGCGCGGTCGATCGCGATCGGCCCGATGGCCCAGAGCCCCTGGCCGAACAGCGGGATGCGCAGCAGCTCGCGCTTGAGTACGAAGGCCGGCATTTTCAGCACCGAGGGCAGGAACATGGTCTCCCAGGTCGACTGGTGCTTGGCGAGTACCAGCGCGCCGCCGTCGGCGGGCAGGTTTTCCCGGCCGCGGACCTCGTGGCGGATGCCGCCGACCACCCGCGCCAGCCACAGGATGCTGCGCCCGTAGCTATAGAGCAACGGGTAGCGCTTCTCCAGCGGCAGGGGCAGGGACAGCAGGATCATCGGCGCGAGCAGGACCAGCGAGAGCACGCCCAGCAGGGCGAACAGCAGCGAACGGATCCAGTGCCGCACCGTCCCGTCCTCAGGACTGCAGCTGCGAGACGTCGGCGATGGCGAGGAACAGGGCGTTGATCCTCGCCAGCAGGGCCAGGCGATTGCGCCGCAGGGCGTCGTCCTCGGCCATCACCATCACCGTGTCGAAGAACTCGTCAACCGGCTCGCGCAGGGCGGCCAGCGCGGTGAGCGCCTCGGTGTAGTCGCCCTCGGCGAGCAGGCCCTCGATACGCGGGCCCACCGCGCTGACCGACTCCCACAGCCGCTGTTCCGCCGACTCGACCAGCCGTGCCTCGTCGATCGACTCCGGCAGGGTCTCCTCGGTCTTCTTCAGGATGTTGGCGATGCGCTTGTTGGCCGCGGCCAGCGCCTCGGCCTCGGGCAGCTCGATGAAGGCGTTGACCGCCCGCATGCGCTGCTCGAAGTCCAGCGGCCGGCGCGTGCCGGTCATGGAAACGGCCTGGAAGACGTCGCTGCGGATGCCGCGGTCCAGGCTGTAGCGGTGCTGGCGCTCGGTGATGAACTCGAACACGCCCATCACATGGTCGGTCGCCTCGGGCACCTTGTCGGCCAGCCCCTCGGCCGCCTCGGTGAGCAGCTCGACCAGGTCCAGGTCCAGCTCCTGCTCGACGAGAATGCGCAGCACGCCCAGCGCGGCACGGCGCAGGGCGAAGGGGTCCTTCGCGCCCGTGGGCGCCTGGCCGATGGCGAAGATGCCCATCAGGGTGTCGAGCCGGTCGGCCAGCGCCACGGCCTGGGCGACGGCGTTGCGCGGCAGCTCGTCACCGGCGCGGCGCGGGCGGTAGTGGTCGTCGAGCGCCACCGCGACGTCTTCCGGCATCCCTTCATGGCGGGCCAGGTAATAGCCGATGGTGCCCTGCAGCCCGGCGAACTCGCCGACCATCTGCGTCTGCAGGTCGCACTTGCTCAATCGCGCGGCCCGGCGGGCGGCCTGCGGGTCGGCGTGGATGCGCTCGGCGATGAAATCGGCCAACCGCTCGATGCGCAGCACCTTGTCGAATACGCTGCCCAGGCGCTTCTGGAAGACCAGCTGCTTGAGCGATTCCAGGTGCGATTCCAGCGGGGTCTTGAGATCGCCTTCCCAGAAGAACATCGCGTCCGAGAAGCGCGGCCGGATCACCCGCTCGTTGCCGTGGCGCACCGCGTCCATGTCGCGGCTGTCGATGTTGGCCACGGTGACGAACCACGGCATCAGCGCACCCTTGTCGTCCAGGACGGGGAAGTACTTCTGGTCGTCCTGCATGGTGTAGATCAGCGCCTCGTGCGGCACCTCGAGGAAGCGCTCCTCGAACTGCCCGGCCACCGCCACCGGCCATTCGACCAGCGCGGTGACCTCGTCGAGCAGGTCGGGGTCGATGCGGGCGGTGCCGCCGACACGGCTGGCGGCCTCGGTGACCTGGGCCTCGATCCGCTCGCGGCGTTCGGCGAAGTCGGCCAGCACGTGACCGGACTCGCGCAGGGTGGCGACGTAGTCCGCCGGGTGCTTGATCGTGAGCGCGTCCGGATGGTGGAAGCGATGCCCGAAGCTGCAGTTGCCGGCGGCGTGGCCGAACAGGGTCATGTCGACCACGTCATCGCCGTGGATCGCCAGCACCCAGTGTACCGGGCGGATGAACTCGGCACGGGAGGCACCCCAGCGCATGCGCTTCGGCGTGGGCAGGCGGTCGAGTGCGCGCTCGACGATGCCCGGCAGCAGGTCGGTCGCCGGCTTGCCCGGCTCGGTGTGCCGGTGGACCAGCCATTCGCCCTTGTCGGTCTTCAGGGTGGTGAGCTGATCGGGCTCCACGCCGACGCTTGCGGCGAAGCCGGCCAGCGCCTTCGTCGGGTTGCCCTCGTTGTCGAAGGCGGCCTTGACCGCCGGGCCGCGGCGCTCGACGGGCTTCGGTTCGGTACCGGTCGCCAGGTCGGCGACCCGCACGGCCAGCCGGCGCGGGGCGGCGTACGCGATGATGCCGCCGTGGGCGAGATCCGCCTGCTCGAGCCCGGCCCGGACTTCCTCGGCGAGCGCGTCGCGCAGGGTGATCAGGGCCTTGGGCGGGAGTTCCTCGGTGCCCAGTTCGAAAAGAAAGTCCGCCGTGTCAGTCATGGTCAGTCCGTATCAGTATTGGCAGTGCATTGGTGGGGCGGGAGGGTCAGGAATCCGCGGTGTCGCCGTCGGCGCGTCCCATGGGGAAGCCCAGCGCCTCGCGGGCGGCGTAGTAGCGCTCGGCCACCGCGCGGGCCATGGTGCGTACCCGGAGGATGTAGCGCTGGCGCTCGGTCACCGAGATCGCGCGGCGGGCGTCGAGCAGGTTGAAGGCGTGCGAGGCCTTGAGGACCTGCTCGTAGGCCGGCAGCGGCAGGTCGGCCTCCACCAGGCGCAGGCACTCGCCTTCCGCGTGGTCGAAATGCCGGAACAGGAACTCGGTGTCGGCGTGCTCGAAGTTGTAGGTCGACTGCTCCACCTCGTTCTGGTGGTAGACGTCGCCGTAGGTGATCACCCCGGCGTCCGACCTCGACCAGACCAGGTCGTAGACGTTCTCCACGCCCTGCAGGTACATCGCCAGGCGCTCCAGCCCGTAGGTGATCTCGCCGGAGACCGGGTGGCAGTTGAGCCCGCCGACCTGCTGGAAGTAGGTGAACTGGGTCACCTCCATGCCGTTGAGCCAGACCTCCCAGCCCAGGCCCCAGGCGCCCAGCGTCGGGGACTCCCAGTTGTCCTCGACAAAGCGGATGTCGTGGGTCAGCGGGTCGAAGCCCAGCCGGGTCAGCGACTCGAGGTACAGGTCCTGGATATTGTCCGGAGACGGCTTCAGGAGCACCTGGAACTGGTAGTAGTGCTGCAGCCGGTTGGGGTTGTCGCCGTAGCGCCCGTCGGTGGGGCGGCGCGAGGGCTGCACGTAGGCCGCGCGCCACGGCTCCGGGCCGATCGAGCGCAGGAAGGTGGCCGGGTGGAACGTGCCCGCGCCGACCTCGATGTCCAGCGGCTG
>NZ_JBKGYT010000103.1:0-5437 GCF_046545975.1 Guyparkeria sp.
CAGGGACATGGGGCCGGCCGAGTGCCGCGAGCACCTTGACCGCCCCGGCCTGAAATAGACCTGCCTGCCATGACGTCGTGAACGACGGCGAGACAGTGCTTGCCGACCGTCAAGGCGACATCCGGGCGGAATCCGGGGAAGGGGTGACGCGCTTTGTCGTGGAACTGCCCCGGTCCGTGCAACTGCCCGGAAACTGACGGGAAACGGGCAATTCAATCGCCTGCGATTATCCATTCCCCGCGCTGGAAGTGCTCCAGCGTGTGGCGCATCCGGCGCACGTGGCTGCCCTCCCAGAAGACCTTGTCGCAGGTCGGGCAGTACCGGGCGACCGTCGAGCGGGCGAGGGCGCTTTCGGGGACCTGTTGCCACTGTTCCGCGGTGGCCGGGCGCAGGGGTGTGTTGCAGTCCAGGCAGCGGGAGAACGGCGCACTCAGCCAGTCGATGCGAAAGCGGGTGGATAACTCGGCGGCCAGTGCGGGGGTGTCGTTGGCCTCGAGCAGCACGATGCGCCCGTCGCCGTTGCGAAAGCGGGCGAGGTGGCGATCCCGGGTGACCAGCCAGCGCCCCTCGTCTCGTGCCTGCTCGACCAGCGCGCGGTCCTCGTCGCCGGGCGTGGCGATGGCGGTGTCGTAACCGGCGGCACGCAGCCAGCGCCCGAGGCGCTGGAGCATTTCATCGCAGAGGAAACGGGGCGTGGGCATTGTCGGGCACGGGTCCTGGGCAGGGTTGTTGCCAAGCGGCACCTTGGTCGACCGGCATGGCCAATGAAGGCCGCTTCCAATCCTCGCGTGCCGTAGGGTCGGTGTCCAGAGGCGGAAAGGGCGCAGGCATACGGCAGGACATCGATCTGCACCGGAAATAAGTAAGAGGAATGCGAATGGTTTGCATGTAGATCCGCGGTCCGATACGATCCTTGCATCGAACCGACGGGTGGCCACCCGTCGGGCGCCCGAGGGTGGTTACTAGGTGGGGGAGGACGACATGCAGGCAATTCCGGTACGGCCGGGGTCGGGCGCTTCGCTCGCGGACCACCCGGTGGTTCCTCTGGCGGGCGGATTCCTGATCCCCAGTCCCCTCGCCCAGATCCCGTGGCCGGCCAGTCAACCGGGTCGGGGGAGCGTGTCCGGGGAGTCCCTGCTGGATGGTTCGGCTATTGACGACTTGCTAGAGCGTTTTGCGCAGGACTATCCGGGTGGTGATCAGCGTGCGCTTGCCTCGCAATGGTCCAAGTGGCTGTTCCACGCCTGGTTGTCGCCGATCATTGCCATGATAGTGCTGGCGGGGCGTTCGCTGCCCGCGAATGCGAGCGAGTGGGGTGTGCGGTTCGACGTGGGCGGTCGGGCCGAACGGCTCTGGCTTTCCTCGGGCGACGGCTCGTCCGCCCCTGTGCCGGCCGAGCTGCTTCTGGAACGGCTCGTGTGCGGTGAACTTGGTCGGGCCGTTTCCGTGTTTGCCCGCCATTCCGGAGCCTCTGTGAACGTGTTCTGGAGCAACGCGGGCAACCTGGTCGAGCACGTCCTCTCTCGGCTGGGCGATCACCCGGCTACCGAGCCTGTGCGCCTGGCCCGAGCCCGGGCTTTTCTCGACAAGCCCCGCATGGAGGGTATCCGCAACCGGTTGTATCGACCGGTGGTCTATCGCATCGCCGCCGGGGAAACCGAACCCCGACGTCTGCGTCGAGTCTGCTGTATCCGGTACCGACTGGAGTGTTACGACTACTGCGAGAACTGCCCGCTGGCCTGTCGATCGGCAAAAGCGGCGCGGGAGGCGGACTGATGTTCGAGGTGAACGCGGCGACGTTCTCGGTCGGCGGCACCCGGGTACTCGGTCCGGTGGATGCGCGATTCGAGCCCGGGCGGGTGGTCGGGTTGATCGGCCACAACGGCTCCGGGAAATCGACGTTGCTCAAGTTGCTGGCCGGTCAGCAAGCGCCGTCGTCCGGGGCGGTACATTTCGAGGGGTCACCGGTCGGTGACTGGACCGCGCGGGCCTTTGCCCGACGGGTGGCCTACCTGCCGCAGCATCCGCCGGCCACCGGGCATCTGACCGGACGCGAACTGGTGGGCTTCGGCCGGTATCCCTGGCACGGCTTGCTGGGGCGCTTTGGTGCCGAAGACCGCCGCCGGGTGGACGCGGCCCTGCGGATGACGCAGACGGAGGGGTTCGCCGATCGACCGGTGGACAGCCTTTCCGGCGGCGAGCGACAGCGGGTCTGGCTGGCGATGCTGCTGGCGCAGGAAAGCGATTTCCTGTTGCTCGACGAGCCGCTTTCGGCACTGGACATCGCCCACCAGGTCGAGGTGCTCGACCTGATTCGTCGCCTCTCGCACGAGTTGGGACTGAGTGTCGTGATCGTCCTGCACGACATCAACATGGCGGCGCGTTTCTGCGATGAGCTGGTCGCGATGCACGGGGGGCGCCTGCTGGTTCGCGGTACGCCCGGTCAACTGATGGACACCGCCACCCTTCGCACCATCTACGGCGTCTCGATGCAGGTGCTGACTCCGCCGGGTCAGACCCGTCCCGTCGCGATCGTCGACTGAGCCGTGCCTGTCCTGTCGTTCATGCGGTGGCTTGCCGGTCGCCGCCGGCCATGCCGGCTGTTGATCCTGCCGGTGATCGCGGTCCTGAGCGCGCCGCTGCGAGCGGATCCGGCGCCCCGTATCGCCACTCTCGACTGGACGGTGGCCGAAACGCTGATCGGCATCGACGCCCGGCTGGTCGGGCTGGCCCAGATCGACGGCTACGACTCGTGGGTTGCCAGCCCCGCCGTCCCGGCTGACGTGGTCGATCTCGGTCTGCGCGCCCAGCCGAATCTCGAGCAAGTCGCCGCCCTCGCGCCGGACCGGATTGCCCTCTCGCCGATGTTCGCCAACCACGAAGGGCGGCTGTCTTCCATCGCGCCGACCACGGTTTTCGAACTGTACGGCGACGGCGCCGACACCTGGCCCGCGTTGCGACGCCTGACCCGTGAGCTGGGTGAATTCGCCGAGCGGCCCGACGAGGCCGAGGCGCTGATCGCGGATACCGAGACACGCATCGCCGAGCTGGCCGAGCGCCTGCCGGCGAAGCCGCCGACCGTGGTCGTGGTGCAGTTCATGGACGAGCGGCACCTGCGGGTCTTCGGCGAGAACGGCCTCTATGACGCGGTGCTCGAACGACTCGGCATCGAGAACGGCTGGACGGGCGACACGAATCGCTGGGGGTTCTCTCTCGTCGGGCTGGAGGAGTTGGTCGAGGCCGAGGGCCGGATCGTGGTGGTCGAGCCCTATCCGGTCGGGGTCGAGCGCGCGCTGTCCGACAGCGCGTTGTATCGGCGCCTGATCGCACGATCGGGGCAGGAGCCACTGGAGCTCGACCCGGTCTGGAGTTTCGGCGCTCTGCCCTCGGCCGAGCGGTTCGCCGAGCGACTGGTGGAGGCGCTGGATGCGAACTGACGCGCAGGCCCGGCCCGTGTCTCGGGCGATGGGCCGTTCTCCGCTCGGCGTGAGCGTCGCGCTGCTGGTCGTGCTGGTCGGACTGGCCGTGTGGCACTTGCGGCAGCAGACGGGTGGTTTTCTGCCTTCGGCCTGGTGGCCCGAGCTCGGCGGGGAGTCGCTGAGCGTGAACGACTGGACGCTCGCCCTGACCTGGTGGCCACGGCTGGTCACGGCCCTGATCGCCGGCGCCGGCCTGGCGCTGGCGGGGGTGCTGATGCAGCAGGTGCTACGAAACCCGCTGGCCTCGCCGACCACGCTGGGTGTGGCCGGCGGGGCCAATCTCGCCCTGATGGCCGCCACGCTGTTCGCCCCGACCTTGATGGGGTGGGGTGCCGAATGGGTCGCGCTCGCCGGTGGCGGTCTCGCCATGGGGCTGGTATTCACCCTGGCATGGCGACGGGCGCTTGCGCCGCTGGTGGTGGTGCTGGCCGGTCTGGTGGTCAACCTCTATTTCGGCGCCATGGCCATGGTGCTGCTGTTGTTCAACCAGGAGACGTTGCAGGGGCTGCTGATCTGGGGAGCGGGGTCGCTGGCGCAGGATGGCTGGCAGGACGCCGGGTTTCTCGCCCCGCGCCTGCTCGCCGCGCTGGTCGTCGCCGGGTTGCTGCTCCGGCCGCTGCGACTGCTTGACCTGGATGATGCCAGTGGACGCGCGCTGGGCGTGAACCTGGCGTTTCTGCGGCTGGCCGCGCTGGGGGTGTCGGTGTTCATCACGGCAGTGGTGGTCAGCGTGGTCGGCCTGATCGGTTTCATCGGGCTGGCCGCACCGAATATCGCGCGCCTGCTGGGCGCCCGGCGTCTGGCCGCACGAGTGGTCTGGTCCATGGTGATCGGTGCCTTGCTGCTCGCCGTCACGGACCTGACCCTGCAGCACCTTGGAGGCTGGCTGCCCACCATGATCCCGACCGGGGCGATGACCGCGGCCCTGGGCGCGCCACTGCTGCTCTGGCTGATTCCGCGACTACGGCTGACCGGCGGAACGCCCCCCGATGTCGTCGAGTCCGGCTGGCCGCGCTCGCACGCACCACGCCGTATCCTGCTACTGCTCGTGATGCTGATGCCGGCAGCGGTGGCGTTATCGATGTTCAGCGGCCACCTGGCGGATGGCTGGTCGTGGTTCAGCGGCGCGCTGACGGTATGGGAGTGGCGTCTGCCTCGTCTGCTGGCGGCCGCCGGCGCGGGATTGCTGCTCGCCGTGGCCGGCACCCTGCTGCAACGCCTGAGCGGCAACCCGATGGCGAGCCCCGAGGTGCTGGGGATCAGCGGCGGTGTGTCGATCTTCCTGCTGCTCGGTATCGTTCTGTTGCCGGACGCTGGCATGGTGGCGCTCTCCGGGCTGGGCGTGGCGGGTGCGCTGGCGGCACTGGCCATGCTGATCTGGCTGAATCGTGGCAGCGGTTTCCTGCCCGGGCGGCTCCTGCTGACCGGCGTGGCGATCACGGCGCTCGCCGAGGCGGTCCGGGCGCTGGTGCTGGCCGGCAGCGATCCGCGGGGCCAGCAGATCGTGGCCTGGCTGTCGGGCTCGACCTACTACGTCAGGCTCGATGCCGCCGGGCTGGTATTCGGGGCGGGCGTGGCCTCGGTTGCCGGTGTGCTGCTGCTCTCGCGCTGGCTGGAGTGTTTCCCGCTCGGGGCGGCGGTGAGCCGGGCCGTGGGGATGAACGTGACCCGCGGGCGGCTGGTGGTGCTGGTGATTGCCGCGGTGATGACGGCCGTCGCCACCCTGGTGATCGGGCCGTTGTCGTTCATCGGCCTGCTTGCGCCGCACATGGCGCGCCTGCTCGGCCTGGCCCGCGCCCGCGATCACCTGCTGGGCGCGGCGCTGATCGGCATGGGCCTGATGGTCCTGGCCGACTGGGTCGGACGGCAGATCCTGTTCCCGGAGGAAATACCCGCCGGGCTGGTCGCCTCGTTGATCGGCGGGACCTACTTCCTCTGGGCCCTGCGGCGTTTCTAGG
>NZ_JBKGYT010000104.1:0-5344 GCF_046545975.1 Guyparkeria sp.
GTGGTGCCGGAGAGAGGAGTCGAACCCCCGACCTTGGCATTACGAATGCCCTGCTCTACCAACTGAGCTACTCCGGCACGGGACCGCGCATTCTTGTCGTTTTTCAGCGGCTTGTCAATCCGCCCCCGACGCGGCCTTGCGAAGATCCGCGACCAGCTGGTTCACCCCGCGCACGAGGCGCTTCTCCAGTGCCGGGCGCGCGATCTCCCAGTCCTTCCACAGGGAGTCGAGACGGTCGTCCTGCCAGCCCGCCAGGTCGATGACCCGCGACCTGGCCTCGGCAAAGGATTGCGTGACCGCCCGCGTCTGCTTGCCCGGACGCTCCAGCGCCCCGGGGAGCGCATCCTCGACCAGCCAGCCGGCCCAGCGTGGGATATGGCCGCGAAAGACGACCAGGTCGTGGACGTCGCCGAGCCGGTCCTGGATCGTCTTGAGGTCCTTGAGCAGCGGGGCGACGCCGGCGAACGGCTCGCTCATGGGCTCGACCAGGTAGCGCAGGTACTTGACCTGGATCCGGGCCGCGTGGGCGCCGGCCCGTCCTTCGTCCATGTCCCGCCGGATCAGGCCGAGCATCCACTCGAGCTGCTCGGCAAGCCAGTCGACGAACGGCGGGGTGTCACCGCGCGCACGCGGCTTGAGCCCCGGTCTCGGGTCGAATGCCAGGTGCTGGCGGGAAGGCGGATCATGCTCGTCGGCCAGCCGGACCAGGCGCTCGCCGGTCTCGCCGATCTCCGGGTCACCGGCAAGCTGCCCGAGCAGGGCGATCATCACCTCGCGGTCCCGGGCGGGGCTGCTGGCACGGGCCAGCGCCTTGAGCCGCTTGCGCGTGGACTTGCGCGTGCGGATCACGTCCCGCGATAGCTTGATCCACACCCGCAGGCGCCTGAGCTCGACCCGCAGGTCGTGCAGGGCTTCGGGGTCGTCGTCCGCGGACTGGCAGTAATGCGTCCAGGCGCTGCGGAACACCGCCTGCTGCGCGCCGACGAGCGTGGCCGCCACCTCCCCCGCCGGTCGGGACGGGAAGTCCGCGTCCAGCTTTCTCGCGTGCTTTCTGGCCTTTCCCATGGCCGCCCCCGCTGTCAGTGGAACCACGTTGAGTCTATGATGGTCCACCCATCCGTATTCGGCAATGACAGTCCTTCAGCATGCAACCTGCCCGACCACCCCATTCCGCCCTGCCCGCCCTCACCCTTGCCCTGGGCGGATCGCTGCTGGTCGCACCGATCACGCCTGCCACGGCGTCGTCCTGGGCGGATTGCGCCCGGATCGAGGCCGATTCCGAACGCCTCGCCTGCTTCGATGCCATGGCCGCCGACGAGTCTGCCGAAGCCCCCCAACCGGCCGGGCAGCCCGAAAAAGCGGATGCGACGGTCGCCGGCAAGGAAGGCGGCGAGGCCACGGCTGGGTCCAGCCCCGTGGCGAGCAGCGACGAGGCGAAGGAGGAAGGCTGGCAGTCCCTCCTGCCCGCGCTCGCGGACTCGGATCCCGTGGCCCTGGAAAAACGTCTGCAATCGGAGCAGAGGGACGAACACAACCCGTTCGTCATGCGCAGCTACAAGCCGAACTACATGATGCCGGCGACCTACACGCCGACGGACCTGTCCCGCGACGTCTACGACTTCGAGCCGCAGCATGCCGAGACCAAGTTCCAGCTCTCGTTCCAGTTCGACTGGTTCAAGGAGCCGCTCGGCCCGGGCACGTCGTTGTACTTCGGGTACACCCAGCTCTCCCTCTGGCAGACCTACAACACCGAGTGGCTCGGCCAGGAAGTGGACTACTCGTCGCCTTTCCGCGAGACGAACTACGAGCCGGAGGCGGGCCTGACCGTCGACATGGACTACAGCCTCGCCGGCCTGACGTTCCGGCGGGCGCGACTCTCGTTCATCCACGAGTCGAACGGCCAGGGCGGGGATCGCTCCCGCAGCTGGAACCGCCTCGCGGCCGGCGTGGCCTTCGGTCGAGGCAACTTCGCCGGCCAGCTGCGGGGCTGGTACCGCCTGCCCGAGCCCGACAAGGACGAAAACCCCCACATCACCGACTACATGGGCCACGGGGACCTCCTGCTCGCCTACAAGTGGCGGGAGCAGACCCTGGCGCTCACGTTGCGCAACAACCTGGATTTCTCGGAGAACAAGGGAGCGGTCCAGCTCGATTACAGCTTCCCCCTGAACAACCGCGTGAAAGGCTACGTCCAGTACTTCAACGGCTACGGCGAGAGCCTGATCGATTACAATCGATCCGTCAGCCGGATCGGCGTGGGCATCGCCCTGACCGACTGGCTCTGATCCACCCGTCCTCAACGCGCTGCCGCCCATGCTGTCCACCGCCCTGCGATTCACCGCCGAGACCACCCTCAACCGGCTGATCCGCCGCGACCCGGCAGCCCGGGATCGCCTCGCGCGCCAGGCAGGGATGGTGTTCACCGTGCTGGTCGAGCACCCCGCCCTGTCAGTCACGCTCACACCGACCACCGACGGACTGATGTGGCGGGCGGCCGACGACCTGACGCCGGACGCGACCATCCATACCAGCGGACCGGCCCTGCTCGCGGCCCTGCAGCGCAGCCACGACATGGACTCGCTGTTTGCCGGCGACATCGAGATCGAGGGGGACGAGCAGGCGGCCACCGCCTTCCTTCGCGCCCTGCGCGAACTGGACATCGACTGGGCGGACTGGCTGGCGGAGAAGATCGGCGTCTCGGCCGCCGGGGTGGTCGAGCAGGTGGCGACCCGCCTTGAGCGCACGACCGCCGAGTGGCGCGAGACCCGCCGCATCGAACAGCACGATTACCTGGTCCACGAGGCCCGGCTGGTGGTCGACGACCTGGACCTGCCGGGCTTTCTCGACGAGGTCGACGAGGTCCGCACCGCGGTCGACCGGCTCGAACGCCGTCTCCAGGAGGTGGAGGCCCGCGCCGCCCGGGCCGGCGATCACGACGAACGGCAGGAGGCCTGAATGCGACCCAGACTGATCTGGCGACTGGTGGTGATCCAGTTCGTCCTGCTGCGCCACGGGCTCGACGAGATCGTGCTGGCGCTGCGCATCTTCCGCCCCATCCGCTTCCTGAAATTCTTTTCGCCCTGGTACTGGCTTTCCGACAACCGCCGGCGCACACGCGGCGAGCGGCTGGTCGCGGCGCTCGAGGACCTCGGCCCGATCTTCGTCAAGTTCGGCCAGATGCTCTCCACGCGTCGCGACCTGCTGCCGCCCGACCTGGCCGAGGCCCTGTCGGCGCTGCAGGACCGCGTGCGGCCCTTCCCGGCCGACATCGCCCGCCAGCGCATCGAGGCCGCCCTGGGCGACTCGGTCACGACCCACTTCGCCCGCTTCGAGGCCGAACCGCTCGCCTCGGCCTCGATCGCGCAGGTGCACGCCGCCACGCTCGACGATGGCCAGGAGGTGATCGTCAAGATCACCCGGCCGGGCATCCACCGGCGCATCCGCAGCGATCTCGAAATCCTCTACACCATCGCCCGCCTGGCCGAGCGCTACTGGTCGGAAGGCCCGCGCCTGCACCCGGTCGAGGTGGTCACCGAGTTCGACAAGACGCTGATGAACGAGCTCGACCTGCAGCGCGAGGCGGCCAATGCCGCCGAGATCCGCCGCCAGTTCGGCGACTCGCCACAGCTCTACGTCCCCCAGGTCTACTGGGACTGGTGCCGCACCGACGTGCTGGTCCAGGAGCGCATCCACGGCATCCCGGTCGCGCGCACCGACCTGCTGCATGCCGCCGGCGTGGACATGAAGCGGCTCGCCGAGATCGGCGTGGAGGTGTTCTTCACCCAGGTGTTCAAGCACAACTTCTTCCACGCCGACATGCACCCGGGCAACATCTTCGTCGACGCCAGCGCCCCCCGGCAGCCCCGCTACATGGCGGTGGACTTCGGCATCGTCGGCTCGCTGACCCACGAGGACCAGCGCTACCTGGCCGAGAACTTCCACGCCTTCTTCAACCGCGACTACCGGCGGGTCGCCGAGCTGCACGTCGAGTCCGGCTGGGTGCCGCGCACCACGCGCATCGAGGAGTTCGAGGCGGCCATCCGCACGGTCTGCGAGCCGATCTTCCAGAAGCCGCTGCGGGAGATATCCTTCGGCCACTTCCTGCTGCGCCTGTTCCAGGTGGCACGCCAGTTCAGCATGGAGGTCCAGCCGCAGCTGGTGCTGCTGCAGAAGACCCTGCTCGCGATCGAGGGACTGGGCCGGGAGCTCTATCCCGACCTCGACCTCTGGGAGACGGCAAAGCCCTTCATCGAGCGCTGGATGCGCGACCGGATGGGGCCGAAGGCCTTCCTGCGCCGCCTGCGCGACGAGGCGCCCTACCTCAACCAGCACCTCTCCGAGCTGCCGCGCCTGTCGATCCAGGCCCTCCAGCAGATCCACCGGCAGTCGGATATTCTCGAAGGGCAGCAGCGGGAGCTCAGGACCCTGCGCGACGAGGCGCGACGAGACCGGACCCGCAACCGACTCACGCTGCTCGGCGGGCTGCTGCTGGCCGTCTTCGTCATGACCCAGGGCCGCGGGCTGGAGCTCCACGGCATCCACGGACTTTCCTGGCTGGGCTGGGCGGAGCTCGTTGGCGCGGCCGCACTGATCTACGCCGGCCTTCGCCGCCCCTGAGCCGCCGCCGAAGGAGGATGCCGGAGCGACATCCCTTGCGGCGACGTGTCCCTTACAGCGTACTGACCTGCAAGGCCACCCACCACGCCACGGCGGCGGCGATCCCGGCGGCCACCACGAAGGCGAGCGGCCCGGCAAAGCGCGGCCTTGCGTTGGGCGGGCGCATCGACTCGGGGAGACGCATCCAGCCGGTAATCATCGCCCGCAACAGGTCCTGGCGCTTGACGACCACGTGGAAGAGGACCCCCATCACGTGCAGGACGATGAACCCCAGCAGCACGTAGAACAGTTGCTTGTGCAGGGCCGTCAGCGCATCGGCCGTGTCCGAGCTGACGAGATCGTGGAAGGGCCCTTCGTTGAAGGCATCGTCGTGGGCGAACAGCCCGGTACCCACCTGCGCGGCGAGCAGCAGCAACAGCGCGAGCACCGAAAGCGCCCCCAGCGGGCTGTGGCCCGGGCCCGCGTGGGCTCGATCGCCCCGGCGCAGGTAGCGCCACAGCCGCCGCGGTCCGGGCACGAACCGAGCGAACCGCGCCGTCTCGCTGCCCCAGAGACCCCACAGCAGACGAAAGATCACAAGCCCGCCCACGGTCACCCCCAGGTACATGTGCCAGTTCAGGTAGCGATCGAAGACCGCGCCGGTCAGGTACAGTCCGGCGATCAGCCCCACCAGCGCCCAGTGAAACACCCGGATCGGCAGATCCCAGACGCGTACGCGACGGATGGA
>NZ_JBKGYT010000105.1:0-5301 GCF_046545975.1 Guyparkeria sp.
TGTTCTGAATCCAGCCAACAACAAAGTAATCGGAGGATCCCCATGTCCATCATGATCCGACGTCTCGCCGCCTTCGCGGTGCTCGCCGCCAGCCTGTCCTCTCCGGCCCTGGCCGACGAGGACAAGCGCTCGTTCTTCTACAACATCACCACCGACGACACCTGGGCGGCCGGCATGGCCGCCGGTCAGGCCAACAAGGCACTGGAGGCCGGCCACGACGTGGTGCTGTTCCTCAACGTGCGCGCGGTCTACCTGGCCTCGACCGAGCGCCAGCAGGACACCTTCGCCGCCGCGGGGCACACGCCGCAGGAACTGCTGCAGGCGGCCATGGACAAGGGTGGGCGCGTGATCATCTGCCCGATGTGCATGAAGCAGGCCGGCATGTCCATGGACGACGTCATCGAGGGCATCGAGCACGGCGGTCCGGACGTGACCTTCGAGGCATTGAACGATCCGGACACCGTGGTGCTGAGCTACTGAGCTTCAGTCCGCCCGAGTGAAAATCAAAGGCGGAGGGGGTGCGCGTGGTCGGCCTTCTCTCAGGGCCGCGCTCGGCCCGCCGGGCTCAGACGTCGATGTCGTCCTGTCCGGCCAGGCGCTCGAAATCGGGCAGTTCGTCGAGCGAATCGATACCGAAGTCCTGCAGGAACGCGGAAGTGGTACCCAGCATCTCGGGCCGGCCCGGGGTGTCACGGTAGCCCAGGCTGCGGATCCAGCCCCGCTCGGTCAGCTGCTTGAGGATCTGCGGGTTGACGGCCACCCCGCGGGCAGCCTCGATCTCGCCACGAGTGATCGGCTGGCGCCAGGCGATCAGGGCCAGCGTTTCCAGTGCCGCCCGGGTCAGCCGCGGCGCACGGGCCGGATCGCCGGCCTTGAGATAGGGGGCGAGCGAGGCGCCGGCGACGAGCCGCCAGCGGGAGACCCCCTCCCGGGTCAACCGGTCGAGCTCGATGAAGCGGTGTGTCTCGTAACGGGAAGCCAGCCGGTCGAGCGCCGCTTCGATCAGGGCCGGGGCGGTCTCCTGCCCGACCATGCCGCCGAGCGCCTCCAGGGACAGGGGCTCGGGATGTGCCAGCAGCAGGGCCTCGACCAGCTCGACCAGTCCCTCCGGCGGTTCTGGCAGGGTCTGTCGCTCGTCGGTCATGCGTCTTCCTCCATGTCGACCGGTCCGGCCTCCACCCGGTAGAGGGTGACCGGCCCGTAGGGTTCGTCCTGTTCCCAGTCGATCGCGCGGGTGCGGGTGAGCTCCAGGATGGCCACGGTGCACACAGCGATGCCCATGCGCCCCTCCTCCGGACGGAAAAAATCCGCCAGCGGACGCGGACGACCGGATTGCAGGGCGTCGAGGATCGTGGTCATGCGCTGGCGAATGCTCAGGGGTTCGGCCCGCACGTGGTGCGCACGCTTGACGCTGCCCTCGCGCAACAGGCGCTTCATCGCGCCGATCAGTCCGTCGAGGTCGGCCGGCACCGGCGGGGCCGGCAGGCTCGGCGGCGGGTCGATGCCCAGCGTGAACCAGTCCCGGTCGCGCCGGGGCTGCTCGTCGAGCCAGCCGGCCGCGCGCGTGGTCCGTTCGTACTCGAGCAGGCGCTCGACCAGCTCGGCCCGGGGATCGAGCGGCTCCTCCTCGTCGTCGCGCGGCTCCGGCGGCAGCAGCATGCGCGACTTGATCTCGGCCAGCCACGCGGCCATCAGCAGGTATTCGGCGGCCAGCTCGATCGCCATCGACTTCATCAGCTCGAGGTACTCCAGGTACTGCTCGGTCACCCGGGCGACGGGGATCTCGAGGATATCGATGTTGTGCTTGCGGATCAGGTACAGCAGCAGATCCAGCGGTCCCTCGAACTGCTCCAGCCAGATGGCCAGCGCGTCTGCCGGGATGTACAGGTCCAGAGGCAACTGCTCCATGGGCTGGCCGGAGACCCGCGGGGTGGCCTCCTCCCAGCGCCGGGACGCGATGTTCCGTTCAGAGGAGTGCATGGATGAACGCGTTGAACCAGCTGATCAGGGTGCCCATGATCGGCAGGAGAATGGAAGAGAGCACGCCGCTGACCAGCAACACCACGACGATCGGCAGCCCCCAGGGCTCCAGGCGGCTCATCCGCTGCTCCCAGGCGACCGGCAGCACCGAGGCCAGCATCCGGCCGCCATCCAGCGGCAGGATGGGCAACAGGTTGAACACCGCCAGGATCAGGTTGACGAAGATGCCGACCTGCCCCATCAGGGCGAGCGGTTCGGCGAAGCGCATCCCGCCGTCCAGCCCCTTGAGCGCGAGCACGACCAACAGGGCCCAGCCGATGGCCATCAGTATATTGACCCCCGGGCCGGCCGCCGCCACCAGGAACATGCCGCGGCGCGGCTCGCGCAGGCGCGAGGGATCGATGGGCACGGGCTTTGCCCAGCCGAAGACGAACTGGGTGAACAGGTACATCACCAACGGCACGACGATGGTGCCCAGCCAGTCGACGTGACGGACGGGATTGAGCGTGAGGCGGCCGGCACGCTTGGCCGTCGGGTCTCCCAGGGCATTGGCCACGTAGCCATGGGCGGCCTCGTGGACCGTGACCGCGAGCAGTATCGGCACGATGCCGATCGCGATCTTCTGCAGCAGCGACAGTTCCAGCACGCTACTCGGCCAGTTCCGGCGGCACGCCGCCGAGTCCTTCGCGTTCCACGGTGAAGTCCTCGCCGGTCAGGTCGAGTACCGTCGAGGGCAGCTGTTCGCAGAAGCCCGCCGAGGCGATCAGGTCCACCTGGCGATTGACCGACTCCGGGAACAGCTCCGGGTCGTCCAGTGGCTCATCGAGGTCCGGAATGACCAGGGAGGCACTCAGAATGGGGGCGTCGAGCTGTTCGAGGATCGCGGCCAGCACCCGGTGCTCGGGCATCCGCAGGCCGATCGAACGCTTCTTCTCGTGCAGCAGCCGTCGCGGCACCTCGCGCGTGGCCGGCAGGATGAAGGTGTAGGGCCCGGGGGTATGACTCTTGAGAAAGCGGAACTGGATGTTGTCGACCTTCGCGTACACGCCCAGCTCGGAGAGATCGCGCACCGAGAGGGTCATGTGGTGCGCCCCGCTGTCACGACGGATACGCGCGATCCGTTCCAGTGCATCCTTGTCCTCCAGCCGGCAGGCCAGGGCATAGCCGGAGTCGGTGGGCACGACAACCACCTCGCCCGCCGCGATGCCCTTCGCTGCTAGGGCGGCGAGGCGGGGTTGCGGCGTTTCCGGATGGATGTCTAGCGTTCTGGTCATGTTTCGACCCCTGGTTGAACTGAAATGGTCGGCCTGCGCCGATGCCCGAAAGGCGGCGCGGCGACGTGTCACGGCCGGTCTGTCTCACACCCGCTACCGGGCCCATGTTAGTGTACTGCAAGCGGATTGATAGCCCTCGAGACGAGGCCACTGATCGGATACCGACACCCCATGAAATTCCTGTTCGACTTCTTCCCCATCCTGCTGTTTTTCGGGGCGTACCACCTCGAAGGCATCTACGTGGCGACGGCCGTGGCCATGGTCGCCTCGGTCATCCAGATCGTGGCCGGGTGGCTGATGTGGCGGAAGGTCGAGCGCATGCACTGGGTCTCGGCCGGCCTGATCGTGCTGTTCGGCGGCATGACACTGATCCTGCACAACCCGCTGTTCATCATGTGGAAGCCGACCATCCTCAACTGGCTGTTCGCCCTGGTCTTCCTCGGCAGCGCCTACATCGGCAGCAAGCCGCTGGTCCAGCGGATGATGGAGCACGTCATCCAGGTCCCGCGCGAGATCTGGCACCGGGTGAACTGGGCTTGGGTGGGCTTCTTCCTGCTCTCGGGCGTGGCAAACATCGTGGTGGCCTACCAGTTTTCGGAAGCCATCTGGGTCAACTTCAAGCTCTTCGGCCTGATGGGCATGACCTTCGTCTTCATGATCCTCCAGGGCCTGTACCTGGGCATGTATGCCGAGCGCGCCGAGGTCGAGACGGAGCCGGAGGCGCGCCCCGGCGCGCGCGAGGCGGACAAGGATTGAACTTTCCCGGGAGGAAGGACGACTCATGCAATGGTTTATGATCGTGGCCAACGACGTCCCCGACAGCGGTGACCGCCGGGCGGCGCACCGAACGGCACACCGCGAACGTATCGAGGCACTGGAAGCCGAAGGCCGCCTCCTGACGGCCGGGCCGCTGCCGATCGACACCTCGCGTCCCGAGAGCGGATTCTCCGGCAGCCTAATCGTCGCGGCCTTCGACACGCTCGAGGCCGCCCGGTCCTGGGCCGACGCCGACCCGTTCCGGGCGGCGGGCGTGTACGCTTCGGTGGACGTGCGCCCCTACAAGCCGGTGTTTGGCCAGACACCCTGAGAAGAACGAGAAAACGACCAAGACAAGCGACCAAAGGAAAGCAAGCATGGAAAACACGCGATTCGCCACCCGACCCACTCGCCTGGTCACCGCCATGGGCGGCAGCCTCTTGCTTGCCGCGGGCCTGCTGACGGGCTGCGGCGGCGAGGAAGGACCCAAGTCTGCCCAGAAGACCCCGCTGGGTCAGGAACAGGCCGCTGCAACGGATACCGACTACACCGCCATCGAGGACGGCGAGATCGTCGCCCGCATCAACGGCAGCCCGCTCTACGAGGAAAACCTGCTGGTCGTGAAGGAAAACCTCGGCGCCGAGCTTCCCGAGGAGCGGCTGGTCAGCCGCATGGTGGAACTGCGTCTGCTGGCCGACAAGGCCCGCGAGCAGGGACTGGACAATGACGCCCGCACCCGCGCTCGCGTCCAGAACGCCGTCGACAACCAGCTCGCCAACGCCTACCTGACTCACTACGTGGCCGATATCGAAATCAGCGAGGAAGACCTGCGCGAGGCCTACGCGGAGGTCGAGGCGGAATACGCGGAAGACATCCAGCACCGCGCCCGTCATATACTGGTGGAAAGCGAGGACGTGGCGCGGGACATCCTCGCGGAGCTCGACGACGGGACACCGTTCGAGGAACTGGCCGGCGAACACTCCACCGATTCGGGCTCTGCCGAAGAGGGCGGCGACCTCGGCTGGTTCAACCTCGACCAGATGGTGGCGCCCTTCGCCGAGATGGTCGAGTCGCTCGAGCCCGGCGAGACCGCGGCCGAACCGGTCGAGACCCGCTTCGGCTGGCACGTGGTCCGGCTGGACGACAGGCGCCAGACACCGGCCCCTTCCTTCGACGACCTTCGCTCGGAACTGGAGGATCACGTCCGTCGACAGGCGGTCAACGACATGATCTCCGAGTTGCGTGCAGACGCGAACGTCGAGATCCTCGCCAGCGATGTCCGCTCCATCGT
>NZ_JBKGYT010000106.1:0-4813 GCF_046545975.1 Guyparkeria sp.
ACCCTGAGCATGGGGCATGCCGCCGTCGATCCCGATGACCTGTCACGCCTTGCCAGCCGCGACCCGCTCAGCGCCATCAACGCCGCGGTGTACCAGGCCAAGCGCAACGGCCGCGACCGGGTGGTGGACGCGGACCAGTTGCGCCAGCCGTCGGTCTACATCACCGGCGGTGCGCTGGATCGCGCCCTCCACGAAGGGCGGATCGTGGCTGCCAGCCAGCCGATCGTCGACCTCGAAAGCGGTGAACAGGTCGCCGACGAGGCGCTCGCCCGGATGATCACCCCTGACGGCGAGGTGATCCCCGCGCACTTTTTCATCGAGGCGGCAGCGCGACTGCAGATTGCCCACCGCATCGATCATCAGATCATCCACCAGACGATCTCGAACTGTGTCTCCACCATCGGTCACCGCCCGATGGCCCACTTCGTCAACATATCCGGCGACTTCCTGCAGCATCCTGAACTGATGGAAGACATCATCCAGACCGTACGAACGGCCTGTGACTGCGTGGAAGGCAGCAACGGCGGGGTCAAGCCCCTGGTCCTCGAGATGACCGAGCGGGAGGTGCTGGACGACACCGGCCACGCCCTGGATGCGCTTCGCCCGCTGATCGATTTCGGGCTGCGCCTGGCTCTCGACGATTTCGGCAGCGGCTATTCCTCCTATCGCTACCTGCTCGACATGCCGTTCACCTTCCTCAAGATCGAAGGCGCACTGGTCGAACACATCCACGACAACAGCCGGGCACGGAAGATCGTGCAACACATCCAGGCCATGGCCAGCGACCTGGGACTGACCACCGTCGCCGAGTTCATCGGCGACCAGCGCACCGCCGACATCCTGCGGGATATCGGCATCGACTGGGGGCAGGGCTTCCATTTCGGCCATCCGGAAATCGTCCGCCCCGTGAATCCGGCCGGCCAACGGCCGGTCCGACGGGCCTGAAGCGACCGCGGGCTTTCTCGGGCCCGGAAAATGCGCTATGCTTCGCGCCCTGTTTCGGAGTGTAGCGCAGCCTGGTAGCGCACCTGCATGGGGTGCAGGTGGTCGGGGGTTCGAATCCCTCCACTCCGACCAAACCGACAAAACAAAAGGGCCACCCTCGACGGGTGGCCCTTTTGCGTTACGACCCGCATGCCCCCGCCTTCGCCCCGGATGCCAACGGGTTCTCCGGGCGGGCCAGGCCCGCGAAAGCCGCGGTAGCGGCTGGCTTCGTCCCCCGCCCATGACCGGCGCATCGCCCAGGCCGTCCCGCCCAAATCAGTCCGCGCGATCGAGGACTTCGCCGGCCGAGACGGCCAGCACGGCGCCCTCGGGCAACGGCTGCCAGGGACCCTCCGTCAGCGGCGTGCTGGCGAACAGCAGCATTTCCTGGCAACTGCCGTGAAGATCGAGGCCGGAGTCGGCCAGGGCCTCGGAGAGTTCGCAATGGCGGCGGTCGAGCATGTGCAGCCCCGGCGGGCGGATCTCGCCGTCGGCCTGGGTGCGACGGTGGGCATGGACAAACAACGCATCGCTGTCGGCGTAGAAGAAATTCGCCGGGCCAAAGGGACGCAGCTCGGCGGCGACCTCGGCGACGCAGGCGAGCCGATCGGCCAGCGGCGGTACGCCGTCGCGCTCGTCCCAGAGCGGGGCGAGACGTTCGAGCAGATAACAGAAGACCAGCTCGGAATCCGTGTCACCCAGTGGGCGGAAACGCCGCGGTCGGAACGCCTGCCGGTCGACGCCGGAAAGGTTGCCGTTATGGGCAAACAGATGCACCCGCCCGCCCAGCTCCCGCTGAAACGGCTGGGTGTTCCACAGTGCCCGGTCACCGCGCGTGGCCAGCCGGATGTGGGTGATGATCAGACGGCTGGGCGGGATGTGCCGGTCGACGTAGCGGACCAGCTCGCTTTCCGCCGCGGCCACCGGTTCGCGGAGCCGGAAGACATCCGGCCCCTCGTAGGCGGCAATGCCCCAGCCGTCCCGGTGCGGGCCGTCCCGCCCGCCCCGGCGCGCGAATCGCTCCAAGGCGAAGTCCGCGGCCACCGGCTCCCGACTGGAGATGGCGAAGAGTTCACACATGGCAAGGACCGATACTCGCAGAAAGCGCCCCGACTGGCCACACGGACAGTGTCAAGCCCCTCCGCCGGTCAGGGGAAGGTCTTCGAGCCGGGGAAAGCCTTGCGCTGTCCTTGCGGCTCCCTGGCATGGCAAACTGGCCGGGAGTCATCGCAGAGCAAGGAAGCCGTCAACATGGCCAATGGAACCAATGCCAATCTCTCTCTTGCCGTCCTGATCGACGCCGACAACGCCAATCCCGGCATCGTCGACGGGCTGATGGCCGAGGTGGCCAAGATCGGCGTGGCGCACGTCAAGCGAATATACGGTGACTGGACCACGCCGCATCTCGGCAAATGGAAAGAGGTGCTGCTGCACCATTCCATCCAGCCGGTGCAGCAGTTCCGCTACACCGTGGGCAAGAACGCCACCGACAGCGCCATGATCATCGACGCGATGGACCTGCTCTATACGAGTCGCTTCGAGGGGTTCTGCCTGGTTTCCAGCGACAGCGATTTCACCCGGCTGGCCTCGCGTCTGCGAGAGTCGGGGCAGGAAGTCTTCGGTATCGGGGAGCGCAAGACGCCAAAGCCGTTCGTCTCCGCCTGCGACCGGTTCATCTACACCGATGTATTCACGGCACCTCAGGAAGAGGACGTCACCCTGGCGCACAGCCCTCAGGGCAAGAAGGAGCTGCGCAGCGACACGGCGCTCGTCAGGTTGGCACGAGCAGCGATCGAGGCCACGTCGGACGAGAACGGCTGGGCAAACTTGAGCCCGGTCGGCAGCTACATGAACAAGACCGCCAACGACTTCGACCCGCGCAACTACGGCTACACGAAGCTCAGCTCGCTGTTCGATGCCATTGGGCTATTTGAAATCGAGCGCCGCGACAACGGGGTATTCGTGCGGGATAGCCGTCGGCGATCGAACGGCTCGGCCTGACTACATTCACCCCATACCATCATCCAATTCCGGCCGATGCCGCCGACGGGAACGCCGACACGGTACACTCGTCGGGTATCGACCGTTCCAGACACCCCCCGCGACCACCGGTCGCACACAGCAGGGAGAAGCCGCCATGGGAATTGAGACCTGGATCGTGATCGCGCTGGTCGTGATCGCCGTCGTCTACGTCATCTACGTGTACAACAAGCTGACCTCGTACCGCACCCAGTACGAGAACGGTTTCGCGCAGATCGAGACGCAGCTCAAGCGCCGCCATGACCTGATCCCCAACCTGGTCAACACGGCCAAGGGGTACATGGAACATGAAGCATCGGTCCTCAAGGAGGTCACCGAGGCGCGCGCCGCGGCGGAGAAGGCGGTGGAGGCCGCCCACGACAAGCCGGGCAACCCGGAAACCATGGACCTGCTTTCCCGTGCCGAGTCGGCGCTCAACAGCGGACTGGGCAGGCTGAATGCCACCTTCGAGGCCTACCCGGACCTCAAGGCCGACGCCAACATGCGCCAGCTCTCCGAGGAGCTGGCCACCACCGAGAACCGCGTCGCCTACGCGCGCCAGGCCTACAACGACCTGGTACAGAAATACAACGAGTACCGCCGCTCCTTCCCGCCGGTGGTGATCGGCAAGCTCGTCGGCCATGGCGAGGATGCCCAGCTGCTCGAGTTCGAGGACAGCGAGGCCATCCAGAAAGCGCCTGAAGTCACCTTCTGATCTGATCGCTCATGGATTTTCGCGAACAGCAGGACCTGGCTCGGCGTCAGACCCGGATACTGGTCGTGCTCTACGTGCTTTTGCTGATCGCCGCAGCAGCGGCCGTGGGCGCACTCGTCTGGCTGGGCCTGATCCTGGGGGAGCAGGCCCAGGCCGCCCAGGGGGCGGGCACAAACCGGACACCCTTGCCGAATGGGGCCGACTGGCAGGCTTTCGCCTGGGCCGCGGGGCTGACCGGCGGCGGCATCCTCCTGGTCACCCTGTTTCGCTGGTTCACCCGCTCGGACGGTGCCAAGGTGGCCCAGTCGCTGGGCGGGCGCGAGCTGACCGGTGCGGGCGAGACTAACCTCAGCCCGGCCGAACGCCAGTACCTCAACATCGTCGACGAGATGGCCATCGCCTCGGCCCTGCCCCGCCCGCGGGTGTTCGTCCTGGACCGGGAGCCGGGCATCAACGCCTTCGCCGCCGGCACCAGGCCGGAGAATGCCGCGGTCGCGGTCACGCAGGGGGCGCTGGAGCAGTTGTCCCGCGACGAGCTGGCCGGGGTGGTCGCCCACGAGTTCGGCCACATCGCCAACCGGGACATCAAGCTGTCGGTGCGCGTGGCGGCGATGGTGTTCGGCTTTACCTTCCTGTTCTTCGTCGCCCGCTGGTGGTTCCACGTCGGCGTCGGGCCCGGCCGCCGTGACGCCCGCCTGCGCATCGCCATGCTGGCCGGCGCGGCGGCCATCGCGCTGGTGGGCCTGCTGACGGTGTTCTTCGGCCGCATCCTGCAGGCGGCCGTCAGCCGCCAGCGCGAGTTCCTGGCCGACGCCTCGGCCGTGCAGTTCACCCGTTACCCCGACGGGTTGAAAAGCGCCTTCGAGAAGCTCAAGGGCGGCGCCTCGTCGCGCGTGCAGTCCGACGCCGCCGCGGAGATGAACCACGCCTTCCTCTTCCGTGCCGGCGGCGCGCGCCTGTTCGACACCCACCCGCCGCTGGAGGAACGGATCCGGCGGCTGGCAGGAGCCCGGACCTCCTGATGCCCTCTGCCGGCGACATCAGTCCCAGGCAAGCGGCCGGATCTCGTCGGCATTGAGCAGCCGGATCTGCTGG
>NZ_JBKGYT010000107.1:0-4810 GCF_046545975.1 Guyparkeria sp.
CGAGGAGAAGGCCCGCAAGGAAGCCGAGGAACAGGCCCGCAAGGAAGCCGAGGAACAGGCCCGCAAGGAAGCCGAGGAAAAGGCCCGCAAGGAAGCCGAGGAACAGGCCCGCAAGGAAGCCGAGGAACAGGCGCGCAAGGAAGCCGAGGAAAAGGCGCGCAAGGAGGCCGAGGAAAAGGCCCGCAAGGAAGCCGAGGAAAAGGCGCGCAAGGAGGCCGAGGAGAAGGCGCGCAAGGAGGCCGAGGAGAAGGCGCGCAAGGAGGCCGAGGAACAGGAGGCGCGTGAGCGCGAGGCGCGCGAAAAGGCACTGCAGGACCAGCTCGCCTCGGAGAGGCAGTCACGGCAGCGCGAGGACGCCCTGGCACGCTGGGCGGCCGCCATCCAGGCGAAGGTGCGTGACAACTGGCAGCGCCCGCGTGGCGCGAAGGTGGGCTGGGAATGCACGGTCACCGTGCGCCAAGATGCCGACGGACGGGTGCAGGAAGTGGCCGTCAATCGCTGCGACGGGGATCGTCTGTTCGAGCGTTCGGTCGAACAGGCCATCCGCGAGGCATCTCCGCTACCCGAACCGGAGATGCAGGAGATCTTCCAGGAAGAGCTCCGTTTCAATTTCAGGCCGCAATAACCGGGTACTCCCGAGGTGATCGACATGAAGACTCTGGCAGACAGGCAACGTCGGATCGGCGCGTATCTCCCGTGGCGACGCGATCGGCAAGCGGTCGCCGCACGCCGCATCCGGCTGGCGCCGCTGCTCGCGCTGGCCGCCATCGTCCTCACCCTGTCGACGCCCGCCCGGGCGGCGCTGGAGATCGACATCAGCGGCGGCACCGAGTCCGGCGTGCCCATCGCGGTGGTGCCCTTCGACCAGCCCGGCAGCGCCGACGACCTGGCGCGCGTCATCGGCGACGACCTGGCGCGGTCGGGCCTGTTCGCGCCCATTTCCCGGGATGCCATGCCCGGCCGGCCGACGACTCCCGACGACATGCGGGTCGACGACTGGCGTGCGGGCAAGGCGAGCTACGTCGTCATGGGGTCCGTGGAATCCGAGGGCGACCGCCTGCGCACCACCTTCTACCTCGTCGACGTGAGCGACGGCAGCCGGCTGATCGGCAGTCGCATCACCGGCAGTGCCTCCAACGATCGCAGCATCGCCCACCGCATCGCCGACCTGGTCTACGAGGAACTGACCGGCGAGCGCGGCGCCTTCTCCACCCGGCTGGCCTACGTCACCGAGCGCGGCCGGGACGACGACAAGACCTACACCCTGCAGATCGCCGACTCGGACGGCGCCAACCCGCGCACGGTGCTCGAGTCCCCGTACCCGATCATGTCCCCGAGCTGGTCGCCGGACGGCGACCAGCTGGCCTACGTCTCCTTCGAGGGCAACCGCTCGGCCATCTGGGTGCAGGACCTGGGGACCGGCGAGCGGTCCCAGCTGACCGACTTCCCCGGCATCAACGGCGCACCGGCCTGGTCGCCGCGCGGCGACAAGATCGCCGTCACCCTGTCCAAGGGCGGCAACCCCGACATCTACGTGATCGACCTCGATACCCGCCGGAGCACCCAGTTCACCCGCAGTGGCGCCATCGACACCGAGCCCACCTGGTACCCGGACAATCGCAGCATCGCCTTCACCTCCGACCGCTTCGGCCAGCCGCAGGTGTTCCGCAAGTCGGGCCCCGACGAGCGCGCGCGCCGGATCACCTTCGACACGCCGTATGCCGCCGGTCCGCGGATCTCGCCCGACGGGGAGAACCTCTCCCTGGTGATCCGCGACGGCGACGGCTTCTTCGTCGCCGAGCAGGAGCTGGCCGAGGACGAGCGTCGCCTGCTCAGCCGCGGCGGCTCCGAGGAGCGGCCCAGCTATGCCCCGAACGGCGCCATGGTGGTCTACGCCGCGCAGTCGGGCAGCGGGTCGGTGCTCAAGATCTCCCCCGTGATCGGCGGCGAACCGCAGACCCTCAGTTATGATCGGGGCAAGGTCCGCGATCCGGACTGGGGACCGTTCACTGACTGACAGGTTTCACGCCATGCCTTCTACCGCACGTTCTACCCACTTCGCGCTCCGGCCGCTGGCCGTCGCCATGCTGGCCGTCTCCTTCGCCGGGCCCGTGGCGGCCCAGGACGCCGCGCCCGGCTGGCTCAACTGGGGTGGCGGGTCGTCCGACGCCGAGTCGAGCGAGAACCGTGATGCCGACGAGTCCTCGGGCGAGTCGTCGAACGGCTCCGCGGGCACCACGCCGATGGCCGACAGCGGCGCGTCGGTGGCGGATATCGATCCCGGCTCCGGCCAGGCGGCCCTGCTGCAGCGGATGATGCAGCGGATGGACGGCCTGGAGCGCCAGGTGCGCGAACTCCAGGGCCAGGTCTCCGAGCATGAACGGGCCCTCGAGCGCCAGGAGCGCCGTCACGAGCAGGCCCTCAAGGAACTCGAGCAGCGCCAGGCGCCCGCCGCCGGCATGCTGAGCGAAACCGGCCCGGCGGGCCATGATCTTGCCGGCGACGCGGCAGCCGCCGGGACGGATCGCGAGGACGATGCGTCGAGCGAGGACGATGCGTCGAGCGAGGACGAAGGGGAAAGGACCGCCTCGTCCGGCGACCAGGAGGCGACCAACGAGGACCAGCAGGCGCTCTACAACGAGGCCTTCGAGATTCTCAAGGGCGGCGAGTACGACCAGGCGGTGGACGCCTTCCAGAAGGTGATCGACGCCGACCCCCGCGGGAGCTGGGCCTCGAGCGCCTTCTTCTGGCAGGGCGAGACCTACTACGTCCAGCGCGAATACGATTCCGCCCGCAAGGCCTACAACGAGCTGATCGAGACCTACCCCGACAGCAACCGCGTGCCGGACGCGATGCTCAAGCTCGGCTACATCGCCCAGGAGAAGGATGACGTCGACGCGGCGAAGCGCCACTTCAACGCCGTGATCGAGAAGCACCCGGATTCCCAGGCCGCCGGCCTGGCCAAGCAGCGGCTCGACCGGCTCGGCGGATGAGTTCCTTCGAGGCCATGCCGCTCGACTCGGTGGAGACGGCGGGCGGGCAGACCCTGCGCATCACGGAGATCTTCCGCTCCATCCAGGGCGAGTCCGACCACATCGGCTGGCCCACGGTCTTCGTCCGCCTGACCGGCTGCCCGCTGCGCTGCGTCTACTGCGATACCGCCTACGCCTTCACCGGCGGCGAGCGCATGACGCTCGATACCATCATCGAGCAGGTCCGCGCGCTGCAGACCCGGCACGTCTGCGTCACCGGCGGCGAGCCGCTGGCCCAGCCGAACTGCCCGGCGCTGCTCGCCCGGTTGGCCGACGCCGGCCACGTGGTCAGCCTGGAGACCAGCGGCGCGCTGGACGTGTCCGCCGTCGACCCGCGCGTGCACGTGGTCATGGACCTCAAGACGCCGGCTTCCGGCGAGGTCGACCGCAACCGCTGGGAGAACCTCGACTGCCTCAAGCCCGCCGACGAGATCAAGGTCGTGATCGGCGGCCGCGAGGACTTCGACTGGGCGATCGCCCGCGTCGACGAGCACCGCCTCGACCGTCGCTTCCCCGTGCTGTTCTCGCCGGTCCACGGCGGGGTCACGCCCACCGAACTGGCCGAGTGGATCCTGGACAGCGGCCGCGAGATCCGCTTCCAGATGCAACTGCACAAGCTCGTCTGGGGCGACGAGCCGGGACGCTGAGCATGGCGGAGCGGGGAACGAACCAGCGCGGCCCGGCCGTGGTGCTGGTCTCCGGCGGCCTCGACTCGGCCACGCTGGCCTGGCAGGCCCGGGCCGACGGCTTTGCCGTGCACGCCCTGAGCTTCGACTACGGCCAGCGCCACCGCACCGAGCTGGACGCCGCCGCCCGGGTGGCCGAGGCCGTCGGCGCGGCCGACCATCGCACCATCCGCATCGACATGGACGGGATCGGCGGCTCCTCGCTGACCGACATGAGCCGGTCCGTGCCCGACTACGACCCGGACAGCGGCGAGATCCCGAGCACCTACGTGCCGGCGCGCAACCTCACCTTCCTGTCGTTCGCGCTCGGCTGGGCCGAGGTGCTGGGGGCGACGCGCATCTACATCGGCGTCAACGCGGTCGACTACTCCGGCTACCCGGACTGCCGCCCGGCCTTCATCGAGCAGTTCGAGAAGCTGGCCAACATCGCCACCGCCGCCGACCACCCCTTCGAGATCCACGCGCCGCTGCTGCACCTGACCAAGGCCGAGATCATCGAGAAGGGCACGGCGCTGGGCGTCGACTACGGCCTGACCGTCTCCTGCTACCGCGCGGACGCGCAGGGGCGCGCCTGCGGCCAGTGCGACTCCTGCCACTACCGCCGCCAGGGCTTCCTCGAGGCCGGCATCCCCGACCCGACCCGCTACGCCTGACCCCCACGCCCGTCCCGTGTCGCATTCAAGGGCTGGGCATGAAACCCGACGTCGCTCGCCAGGCCGACTTGACGGTCCGCTCGCCGCCGTAGGAGCGGCTTCAGCCGCGAAGCCCCGGCCCCGACGGGGCTCCGTGAGCGCAGATCGACGGGGCGATTCGCCACCTCCAACGGGCCGGCGAACGGCCCACCGCAAGAAATTGCGACAAGGGGGTTGTCAGCCCCGCGAAGCTGTGTAAAATGCGCAGTCCTCGACACGGGGTCGTTAGCTCAGTTGGTAGAGCAGTTGGCTTTTAACCAATTGGTCGTAGGTTCGAATCCTACACGACCCACCAGATTCTTCTCCGAAAGGGGTTGAAAGCGCGAATCGGTCCTGTATCATTCGCGCTCCTTTCCGGCACGAGGGGCTGACCAGAAGCCCGCCGGGGAGTCGCCGAAAG
>NZ_JBKGYT010000108.1:0-4713 GCF_046545975.1 Guyparkeria sp.
CCTTGCCCGCGCATCTGCTGCGGGAAGCTCGATTGGCGGGATAGTGCGCTCGCTAGACCCGGGGCCGGGCTCAGCCTTCACCACTTGGCACAGGTTTCGCGCGCTGCGGACTACGTACTGTCCTTTGGCTCGCTGCTTGCGGATGAGTCCGTCAGCCCCTCGGTCAGTTCGGCGGCCGTCAGCGGCCGCGGCTCCTGGGTCACCGGATCGAGCGAGGCGATCTCCTTTTCCGCGGAGACGGTCTTGAGATCGCGGAACTTGCGCGCGCTGGGCAGCACGCGGGACTCGAGGGTGCCCACGGAGCTGTTGTAGGCATCCACGGCCTGATTGAGCCGGTTGCCGACCTTGTTCCAGTGCTCGGCGAGCGTACCGATGCGCTCGTAGAGTTCCTTGCCCAGCGCGGCGACCTCGGCGGCGTTCTGCGCCATCGCCTCCTGCCGCCAGCCGTAGGAGACGGCCTTCAGCAGCGCGATCAGGGTGGTGGGGCTGGCGGGGATCACGCGGTTCTCGGCGCCGTACTCGATCAGCCCCGGGTCCTCGGCCAGTGCCGCGGAGAAGAACGCCTCGCCGGGGACGAACAGCACCACGAATTCCGGTGACGGGTCGAACTGGTCGAAGTAGCTCTTCTTCGCCAGTTGACCGACGTGGTTGCGCACCTGCCGGGCGTGGCTGACCAGCGCGGCCTTGCGGGCGGCCTCGTCGGTCGCCTCGACGGCCTGGAGGTAGGCATCCACCGGCGCCTTGGCGTCGACCACCACCTGCCGGCCGCCGGGCAGGTGGACGATCAGGTCCGGACGCAGCCGGCCGGACTCGGTGGTCTGGCTGACCTGCTCGTCGAAGTCGCAGTGCTCGAGCATGCCGGCCATCTCGACCACGCGCTTGAGCTGCAGCTCGCCCCAGCGCCCGCGCGCCTGCGGCTGGCGCAGCGCCTTGACGAGATCCGCGGTCTCGCGGTGCAGCTTGGGCAGGTGGGTCTGCAGCAGGTCGTTGACCTGCTGGTTGAGCGCGGAATAGGCGCTGGTGCGCGCCTGCTCGAGCCCGTCGAGCTTGGTGTCGAACTTCTCGAGGCGCTCGCGGATGGGGGCGGTGAGCTGCTCGATCGCCTTGTGCCGGGCGGTGAGATCGTCCTTGGCCTGGTGCTGGAAGCGCTCGAGGTTCTCGCGGGCGAGCTTGAGGAAGGACTCGTTGTTGCGCGACAGCGCATCCGAGGACAGGCCCTTGAAGGCGTCGGAAAGCTTCTCGCGGGCCTCGTCGAGCAGTTTCAGCTTCTCCTCGGCCGCGCGGCGCTCCTGGTCGAGGCGCTCGTTGAGTTCGGCGTTGGCCGACTGCAGGCGGGCGTGTTCGGCGCGCTGTTGCTCCAGCCGCTCGGCCAGCTCGTCGCGGTGTGTCTCGATGCCGCGGCGGGCCTCGACCAGGTGCTCACGCTCGGTTTCCAGCCGGGCCAGCTGCGTGCGCGCCTCGGCCAGCGCGCCGGACTCGTCCTCGAGGATGGTCTCCAGGCGCGCGACCTCCTCGTCGAGTCGACGGCGCGCCTCCGCCTCGGCGCGCAGGCGCGCGCTCAGCCAGGCCAGCAGGATCGCGGCGAGCACGACCAGCGCGATCAGCCCCCAGGCGACCGGGTTGTTCAGCAGGGCATTGAGCTCGTTCACCATGTCATTCTCTCGTTTATGTCGACCGGCCACGGGCCGCCCCGGTGTTCACGCGCCTCGATCAGGGCGCGCGCCTCGGCCACGTCCCGCTCGATCTGTTCGACCAGCGCGTCCAGCGACTCGAAACGGCGCTCGTCGCGGATCGCGGCGAGAAAGTCCACCTCGACCAGTCGGCCGTAAAGGTCGGCCTCGAAGTCGAGCAGGAAGACCTCCAGGCGTGCCTCGACGCCGTCGACGGTCGGGCGGGTGCCGATATTGGCCACGCCGTAACGCGGCCCACCATCGATGCCGCTCATCCGCACCAGGAAGACACCACGCAACGGCGACAGGCGACGTCGCAGGGCGATGTTGGCGGTGGGAAAACCCAGCTGCCGCCCGCGCTTGTCGCCGTGCATCACCCGCCCGCAGAGAAAGAACGGGTGACCCAGCAGCCGCGCGGCCTCGACCACGTCGCGGGTCCCCAGCGCGGCGCGCACCCGCGTCGAGGAGACGCGCTCGCCGTCCAGCGACACGGTCTGGGCGCGCTCGACGCCGAAGCCGTGCTCCCGGCCCAGCGACTCGAGCAGGGCGAAGTCCCCGCGGCGCTGCGCCCCGAAGCGGAAGTCGTCGCCGATGACCACGTGCCGCGCCCCCAATGCCGCGAGCAGCAGGCGGGTGACGAACTGGTCTGCCGGGAGTTCAGCCAGTCTCCGGTTGAACGGCAGCAGCACCAGCCGATCGACCACGCCCAGCCGGGCGAAGGCGGTGAAGCGCTCGCGCAGCCGGGTCAGGCGGGCGACCGGCTCGACCCCCCGGGATTCGGCGAAGTATTCGCGCGGCAATGGCTCGAAGATGACGACGAACAGCGGCAGGCCCAATTCGCGGGCCCGTTCGGCCGCCTGGCGGATCACCGCCTGGTGACCTCGGTGCACGCCATCGAAGTTGCCGATGGTGACCACCGCCCCGCCCGGGGCGATCTCCCCGGCGGGCGGGGCGTCGGCGACGTGGAGGCGCGTCAGCTGCATGCGAGATTCCGTATCCTGGTTCAGCCGCGCTCGGGCGGCACGTCACGATCGAAGGTCACCACCGCCCACAGGCGGCGGGGCGTCTGGCCGAGACCGGCCGCCGCGGCGACGAAGAGCAGCATCCCGAGCAGGATCAATCCGGCCACCGTGGCCAGGCGCATGCCCGCGCCCCAGGCCGTCCATACCTCGAGCGGCGGGCTGATCCAAAGGAGCGCCCCGGCCATCACGACCGCGGCCAGCGTGATCCGGCCGATGAAGCGCCGCGTGCCCGGCTCGACCCGCCAGGCGCCGCGCTGGCGCAGGGTCCAGCCCAGCAGCAGCGCGTTCACCCAGGCGGCCATCACCGTGGTCAGCGCCAGCCCGACATGCGCGAGATGCCCGCCGAGCAGGAACACCCAGGGCAGCACCAGCACGGCCTTGAAGCCCAGGTTGGCCAGCACCGAGATCACGGCGATGCGCACCGGCGTGGTCGTGTCCTGCCGGGAGAAGAACCCCGGCGCGAAGATCTTGATCAGCAGGAACGCCGGCAGGCCCAGCGCGTAGGCGGTCATCGCCAGCGCCACCATCCGGGTATCCGTGGCGGTGAAGGCATCATACTGGAACAGCGTGGCCAGTATCGGCACCGCCAGCCCGATCAGCCCGGCCATCGCCGGCACACCGATCAGCAGGGTCAGGCGCAGCGCGCCGTTGACGGTGCGATTGTAATCCTCGTCGCTGCCACGGGCGAAGGCGCGCGACAGGGCCGGCAGGATCACCGTGCCGATCGCCACGCCGAACACCCCCAGCGGCAGCTCCACCAGCCGGTCGGAGTAGTACAGCCAGCTCACCGACCCCGCCACCAGCAACGAGGCCAGGATGGTGTCGACAAGCAGATTGATCTGGGTGACCGAGGCGCCGAACATCGCCGGCAGCATCAGCCGCAGGGTCTTCTTCACCCCCGGGTGCCGGCCGAGCCTTGGTCGCGGCAGCAGCCCTAGCCGCGCGAGGAACGGCAGCAGGAAGAACAGCTGGAGGATACCGGCGACGAACACGCCCCAGGCCAGGGCCATCACCGGCTCGTCGAAGAAGGGCGCAGCGACCAGCGTGGCGGCAATCAGGCTGATGTTCAGCCAGATGGGCGCCAGCGCCGGCATGGCGAAGCGACCGAAGGCATTGAGCGTGCTCGCGGCGAAGGCGGTCAGCGAGATGAACAGCAGGTAGGGGAAGGTGATCAGCAGCATCGTCTCGGCGAGCGCGCGCTGCTCCGGGTCGTCGGTGAAGCCCGGCGCGAACAGCATGATCAGCAGCGGCGCACCCGCCAGCCCCAGCGAGACCACCACCACCAGCACCGCGGAGAGCGTGCCGAACATGTGGTCGACGTAACGCTGGAGTTCCTCGCGCGTGCTCGTCTCGCGGTACTCCGAGAGCACCGGCACGAAGGCCTGCTGGAAGGCGCCTTCGGCGAACAGCCGGCGCAGGAAGTTGGGAATCTTGAAGACGACGAAGAAGGCGTCGGTCGCCTCGCTGGCGCCGAACACACGCGCCAGCAGCACGTCGCGGACGAATCCGAGCACCCGCGAGATCATCGTCATCCCGCCGAACGCCGCGCTGCTCTTCCAGATGCTCACGAGCCCGCCTCCTCACCGGCGTCACAAATGTCTCCAACGTGCGACCCGACTCGCAGGAGCGCCTTCAGGCGCGAATGCCTGTCTGTATTCGGACGCGCAGCGGCCGGACGATGGCCCGCGCACCAGGCCCCTTCGCGGCTAAAGCCGCTCCTACGGCCATCCTCGGCCGTCGCGGCGGCAGCAATCGGTTCCGACAGGAGACATGTCGTTACGGGAACTCGCGCTGAACGGGGTGATTCGCTTGCAAGGCAAGCTCCCACCGAGGAACCACTCGACAGTCCCCGGCACTGCCCCACCGTCGCGTGGGAGCGGGTCTCGCCCGCGAAGGACGCGCCAGCGGCCATCCTGCTCGAAAAGCCCACCAGCACTTGGCCTTCCCGTATGTCTCGCCGAGTACCGCAGCGGAAGCCGGAAAGGCCCGAAGGGTGGCGCGCAAGGACGCGCGCCATCGCG
>NZ_JBKGYT010000109.1:0-4702 GCF_046545975.1 Guyparkeria sp.
TGTCATCGAACCGTTGTCACACAGTCATATTCCTGTCATCCACTGCCATCAGGATGCATCCCGCACTCGCGTTGTGTTGCATTTCAACTGAGGTATCACCGTTATGAAACCGATTGCCGTAACCAGCATTGGTCTGGCCGCCGTCATGGCCGCATCCATCAGCACGGCCCACGCCCGTGACCAGATCCGCATCGTCGGCTCGTCCACCGTCTACCCGTTTTCCAGCTACGTCGCCGAAGAGCTGGGCGAGACGACCGACTGGCCGACCCCGGTCATCGAGTCGACCGGTTCCGGCGGTGGCCTGAAACTGTTCTGCGAGACCAACGACATGGACTCGCCGGACATCACCAACGCCTCGCGCCGCATGAAGCCGTCCGAGTTCGATCGTTGCGCGGACAATGGCGTCACCGACATCACCGAGGCCAAGGTCGGCTCCGATGGCATCGCCTTCGCCCAGAGCAACGAGAACGACAGCGTCGGCTTCACCCGCAAGCAGATCGCCATGGCGCTGCTCGAGGAGGTTCCGGTCGACGGTGAGCTGGTCAAGAACCCGCACAAGAAGTGGAGCGACATCGACTCCTCGCTGCCGGACCGCGAAATCCGCGTCTACGGCCCGCCGACCACCTCCGGCACCCGTGACGCCTTCGAGGAGCTGGTCCTCGAGGCCGTGACCAAGGAAATGAAAGAGTACGGCAACAAGGGTTACGCCAACCTGCGCAAGGATGGTGCCTACGTCGATGCCGGCGAGAACGACAACCTGATCGTGCAGAAGCTCGAGAAGGACACCGACGCCTTCGGCATCTTCGGTTACTCGTTCCTTGACGAGAACAGCGACAAGCTGGTCGGCTCGGACATCGACGGTGTCGCCCCGGAGCCGGAGGCCATCAGCAAGGGTGACTACCCGATCGCCCGTTCGCTGTGGTTCTACATCAAGAACAGCCACTCCGACGAAGTTCCGGCCATGGCCGACTACGTCGACCTGTTCATGAGCGACAAGATGACCAGCGATCTCGGCGCCCTCAAGGGCATCGGCCTGATCACGCTGCCGCAGGCTGAACTCGAAGAGTGGCGCAAGAGCGTCGACGACCGGGTCAAGCTGAAGAAGTCCGACCTCGAGTAAGCGAAGGATTCGCTTCCCCAGGGACGGGGGAAGGGACGCCCTCCCATGGAAGGGGAAAGCCGGTGGGTCATCCGCCGGCTTTCTCTTGTCGCAAGCATTCGGCGTTTGATGGACCGAATGCTTGCAACAGGAGCCACATTCTCAATAATGGGCCGCCTGACTATCGCCGCCTGCGCCGACGACCGACCGGATGACCGGTAACGTTCGGCCCTCGACAAGACGGAACACGCTGCCATGCAGACCGACCAGATACTGATGACGTTCTTCGCCGGGGTGCTTGTCCTCGGGGTGCTGGGCTTCTACCTCGGCCGCTCCAAGGCCGCCCGGGTCCGTGCCAGTGGAACGCACATGCATTCGCAGCCGGACCAGTACGCCTGGTTCACCGTGCTCAGTGCCGCCGGCCCGGCGGTGGTGATCGCCATGATCTCCGCGATCGTGCTGGGCGTGTTCGAGAATGCCTTCCCGGGCTGGCTGGCGATCGTCGGTGCCCTCGGGCTGGGTGCCTTCGGCCTGTTCGTCGGCCTGAATCGGGTGCGACCGGAACTGCGTGCTCGCGATTCGCTGGAACGGTCGGTCAAGTGGGTCCTGGCGGGGGCGGCGTCGATCTCGATCCTCGCCACCTTCGGCATCCTGTTCTCGATCGTGTTCGAGGCGATCCGCTTCTTCCAGATGGAGAGCTTCTGGTACTTCATCACCGGGACCACCTGGGCGCCGGGTGATGCCTTCCTCGAAGGGGCCGGGCGCCTGGGCGGCGAACTGGATGGCGAGGATGTCGACGCCGAGGGCAACAATAACTTCGGGGCCGTACCGCTGTTCGCCGGCACCTTCATGATCACCGCGATCGCCATGCTGGTGGCCGTGCCGATCGGCGTCTCGGCGGCGATCTACATGGCCGAGTACGCCCCCGATCGCGTGCGTGACGTCGCCAAGCCGGTGCTCGAGGTGCTCGCCGGCATCCCGACCGTGGTCTACGGCTTCTTCGCCGCGATCACGGTCGCCCCACTGATCGTCTCGGTGGCCGACTCGGTCGGGCTGGATGCCTCGTTCAACAACGCACTGGCACCCGGGATCGTCATGGGGATCATGATCATCCCGTTCATCTCCTCGCTCTCCGACGACGTGATCAGTTCGGTGCCCACCTCCATGCGGGAAGGGTCGCTGGCGCTGGGCACGACCCGCAACGAGACCATTCGCTTCGTGGTGCTGCCGGCGGCCTTGCCGGGCATCATCTCGGCGACCCTGCTGGGCGTCTCGCGGGCGCTGGGCGAGACGATGATCGTGGTGATGGCCGCGGGCATGCGGCCGAACCTCACCGCCAACCCGCTCGAGGACATGACCACGGTGACGGTCAGCATCGTCTCGGCCCTGACCGGCGACAACGAGTTCGAATCGGCCGCGACCCTGTCGGCCTTCGCCCTCGGCCTGGTGCTGTTCGTGGTCACCCTGGCGCTGAACTTCGTCTCGGTCGTGATGATCCGCCGCTTCCGCGAGAAGTACGCGGTCAACAACCTGTAACTCGATTCACCGGAAAGGTCCCGTCATGGCTCAGTCCCTGGACGACATCTCCCGCCAGCTGAAAAAGCGCCATCGCAAGTCCGCTCGAATGAAGTGGCTGTCGATGTCCGCGCTGATCCTGGCGGCCGCCTTCCTGTTCCTGTTTCTGGCCGACATGGTGGTCAAGGGTCTGCCGGCGTTCCAGCAGGCTTACATCGAGATCGAGGTCGACTACAACGAGCGCGCCGCCGACCTGCCGCTCGCGGCGATCGAGGCCGACTACCGCGAACTGGTCAGCCGTGGTTACGTGCGCGTGATTCCGAAGCGGATGTCCGAGGACGAGTCGTTGGCGGGCACCAGCCCGACGGAGTGGGTGCTGGCCGACGACGCCGTCGACCAGTACCTCAAGGGGCGCAAGTCGCGCCTGAACGACTCGGAGATCGAGGTGGTCGACCGGTTGGTCGAGGAAGGTCGTGCCGAGCTGCGCTTCAACACGGTCTTTTTCACCCGGGGGGACTCCAAGCTGCCCGAGATGGCGGGTCTCGCCTCGGCGGCCGTCGGCTCGGTACTGGTGCTGCTGGTCACGCTGGCGTTCGCCTTCCCGGTGGGCGTGATGACGGCGATCTACCTCGAGGAGTTCGCGCCGGACAACCGCCTGACCCGCATCATCGAGACGAACATCAACAACCTCGCGGCCATTCCCTCGATCCTGTTCGGTCTGCTGGGCCTGGCGATCTTCATCAATTTCTTCGGCGCGCCGCGATCCTCGGCGCTGGCCGGTGGTCTGACGCTGGGCCTGATGACCCTGCCGATCATCATCATCTCCTCGCGAGCCGCGCTGCGCGCGGTGCCCGACACGATCCGCCAGGCGGCCTTCGGCGTCGGCGCGACTCGTTGGCAGACGGTGCGCGATCATGTCCTGCCGCTGTCGATGCCCGGCATCTTCACCGGCTCGATCATCGGCTTGGCCCAGGCGCTGGGCGAGACCGCGCCGCTGATCATCATCGGCATGATCGCCTACATCCCGGACGCCCCGACCGGCATTACCGACGCGGCCACGGTATTGCCGGCGCAGATATTCACCTGGGCAGGTGAGCCCGAGGCTGCCTATGTCGAGCGCACCGCCGCAGGCATCCTGGTGCTGCTGTCGGTACTGATCGCGCTCAATGCCACCGCGGTCTATCTGCGCAAGAAATTCGAGCACAAGTGGTAATCCCTGACGTGTTCCCTCGGATCCACTCAATGAACGCCCATCAACGACAGGTACGGCGAGCATGACTACGAAACTCGCATCCCCCGGCAATCCGGTGTCCTTCAACCAGGAAACCACCCACGAGATCGAGCTGACCGTGCGCGATCTCAAGCTCTGGTACGGGGAGAAGCAGGCCCTCAAGGGCATCGACCTGGACATCTACCAGCACAACATCACCGCCCTGATCGGGCCGTCGGGCTGCGGCAAGTCGACGTTCCTGCGCTGCCTGAACCGCATGAACGACCTCATTCCCTCGGTGCGCACCGAGGGCGAGGTGGTGATGGAGGGCAAGAACGTGCTCTCGCAGCAGGTCGACGAGGTCGCCCTGCGCAAGAAGGTGGGCATGGTGTTCCAGAAGCCCAACCCGTTCCCGAAGAGCATCTACGAGAACGTCGCCTACGCGCCGCGGATGCACGACATCGTCTCCAAGGGGCGTGAACAGGACGAGCTGGTCGAGCAGTCGCTGCGCGCCGCCGGCCTGTGGGACGAGGTGAAGGACCAGCTCGACAAGCCGGGCACCTCGCTCTCCGGTGGCCAGCAGCAGCGCCTGTGCATCGCCCGGGCCATTGCGGTGCAGCCCTCCGTGATCCTGATGGACGAGCCCACCTCCGCGCTCGACCCGATCTCCACCGCCACGGTCGAGGAGCTGATGTACGAGCTCAAGCGCGACTACACCATCGTCGTGGTCACCCACAACATGCAGCAGGCCGCGCGCATCGCCGACTACACCGCGTTCTTCCACCTCGGCGAGGTGATCGAGTACAACGACACCGCGACCATGTTCTCCACCCCGGACAAGCAGAAGACCGAGGACTACATCACGGGACGGTACGGCT
>NZ_JBKGYT010000110.1:0-4698 GCF_046545975.1 Guyparkeria sp.
AACCGCCGTGGTGACATCGACCGCCCCCTTGCGCCGAGACAGCCCGGGCAACCGATATCCTCCCTCCTATAGGGAACTTCGGCAGGAAATGCAATGCGCGTTCTCGCTACCCTGCGCCGGTTATCCGCTGCCTTGCCGACCGGCCGTCGCCGCGGAACCGCCCCGGAGCGCCGGTTGGCATCACCCGTTGCCGAGCGCGTCGAGTCGTTCGGGGAGATTCCGCGGGTCGACCGCATGGCGCCGGATGTCCGCCCAGGGGTCCCCCGTCTGTCCCAGGCGGTGGAAGATATTGCCGATGTGATAGTCCTGCGGTCCGAGATCGCCCCGGTCGAGTTCGTCGAGCGACAGCGGCGTGGCCACCGGTGCTCCGGGGCGCGCGCGCAGGGAATAGGGTGCCACCGCGGTCTGGCCGTAGGCGTTGCGCATCACGTCCAGGTAGAGACGGCCGCGGCGCTTGTCCTTGCGCTGCTCGGTGGTCAGCGTCTCCGGGCGGCGGTCGGCAAGGTGGCGCGCCATGCCCGCGGCGATCTCGCGCACCGCGTCGAAGTCCAGTTCCGGGGCGAGGGGGGCGATCACGTGCAGGCCGCGCGAGCCGGTCGTCATGACGAAGGGCGTCACGTCCAGCGCCTGCATCAGGTCCGCGACGTGGCGGGCCGCATCCCGCACCGGCGTGAAGTCGTCCCCGGCCGGGTCGAGGTCGAAGACCAGGCAGTCCGGGCGGGTAAAGCGGGGCGCCCGGGCGAGCCAGCGATGGATGCTGATCGTCGCGAGGTTCGCCAGGTACACCAGGCTGGCGGTGTCGTTGCACAGGATGTGGTCGATACGCTCGCTGCCGTCGGCGCGGCGTAGCGAGCGGGTGTCCAGCCAGTCCGGGAAGTGGTCGGGAACCCGCTGCTGGTAGAAGCCGTCCTCGCCCAGGCCGTCGGGGAAGCGCTGCAGGGTCAGCGGGCGGTCGCTGATGTGCGGCAGGAGGTGCTCGGCGACGTCCCGGTAGTAGTCGATCAGGTCGCCCTTGGTGATGCCGTCGCCGGGAAAGAGCGTCTTGTCCCGGTTGTCGATGTCGATCTCGCGCCCGCCGATGCGTGTCATCCCGTCGCCTCCTCTCGATGAACGTCGCGCGGGGCCTTGTCGTCGCGCAGGCCGAAAAAGCGCGGATGGCGCAGGTATCCGTCGTCGGTCCACTCGGTGAAGCCCACCTCGGCGACGAGCGCCGGGCTGACCCAGTGGACCTTGCCGTCGCCATCCGCCGGCGGGTCGGCGAACGCCGGGCGCTTGCGGGCACGGGACTCGAGGCTCCCGTGCAGCCGCTCGAGGGTGTCCTCGTCGAAGCCGGTCCCCACGCGGCCGGCGTAGCGCAGCTTTCCGTTCTCGTAGTAGCCGAGCAGCAGGGCCCCGAACCCCTTGCGGCTCCCCTGCGGGTCGGTGTAACCGCCGATGACGAACTCCTGCCGGTTGACGCACTTGAACTTGAGCCAGTCGCGGGAGCGGCTGTGACGGTAGGGGGAGTCCGCCCGCTTGGCGATCAGGCCTTCCCAGCCCTTGTCGCAGGCCTCCTCGAAGAACGCCTCGCCCGTCTCGTTGCGGTGCGGGGTGAAACGCAGCGCGTCATGGAAGGTCATTTCCCGGCGCAGGATCCGCTTGCGCGTGCGCAGCGGCAGGTCCTCGATGTCCGAGCCGTCGTAGTAAAGCAGGTCGAACAGGTACACCCAGACCCGGACGTCGCTCCGGCGCGCCTCGGCCGCGTCGGTGATGCCGATGCGTTTCTGGAGCCGCGAGAAGCTGGTCAGTCCGCCGGAAAAGGCCACGATCTCGCCATCGGCGACGTAGTCGTTCCCGGTGGCCCGCTCCAGCGCGTCCACGAGTTCCGGGTAGGTGGCATCGAGGGGCTTGCGGTTGCGGGAGTACAGCGTCGCGCCCTTGTCGTCCCGGAAGACCAGGCAGCGCTCGCCGTCTAGCTTGCGCTCGTAGATCCACTCCTTCGAGGAAAAGCGCTCGTCGGTGAGGGTGGCGAGCATCGGCCGCGTCCAGATCGGCATGGCGGCCTTCTTCAGCCTGGCCCGATCCTCCTCGGACAGCCGCTGCCGCCAGTCACCCATGGTCCTCGTCCTCCAGCTCCCGATACATGTGTTCCACGCTCCGACCGCTGAGCACCGAGTCGGGCTCGGTGCTCACCGGGTTGCGGCGGGCGTCGGCCTGGTCGTCGTCCATCTTGATCAGCAGCCAGTCGGACTCGCGATCCTCCAGGCGCTTGAGGGCATAGCCGCCGCGGAGTTTCTCGCCCTCGAGCCAGACTTCCACCAGCCCGTCGTCGATCGAGCGGGGCATGGACAGGCTGTCGGGTCCCTTGTTGGCGCGCAGGTTGCGGTAGGGGCCGGTGTCCCAGACGATCACGGCGCCCGCGCCGTATTCTCCCTCCGGGATCACGCCCTCGAACGTCGCGTAGTCCAGCGGGTGGTCCTCGGTGCGTACCGCGAGGCGGCGTTCGCCGGGGTCGGTCGACGGTCCCTTGGGCACTGCCCAGGAGACCAGTACGCCGTCGACCTCTAGGCGGAAGTCGTAGTGCAGTCGGCTGGCATCGTGTTTCTGGATCACGAAGCGGCGCCCGCCCTTGGACGATCGCCGACCGCCGCCGGGCTCGGGCGACTTGCGAAGATCCCGCTTCTCTCGGTAACGCTTCAACCGTTTGCCGCCCATGGCCTCGTTCCCTCCGGGAGGTATTTCCCCCCGACTATAGGCAAGTGGTGCGGGGTTGGGGCGAGTCAAGACTCCGTCACAGCAGCCACTCGATCGGCATCAGCGAGAAGAGCAGCACGGCCCCGCGCTTGATGATCCCCGCGCCGGGTTCCTCGTCGTGACGGATGGTCTCGCCGTCGACGGTGCGTTCGAGCCAGTAGAGCTTGTCGTCCTCGATGCGCACCTCGTAGGCGGTCGCGGGAACGCTCTCGTCGAAGGCGCGACCGATCCGCTTGGCGAGATCGGGGCTTTCGATCACCAGCCCGAGTTCGGTATTGAGATTCACCGAGCGCGGATCAACGTTGTAGGAGCCGAGGAATGCCTGCCTTTCGTCCACGATCACGGCCTTGGTATGCAGCGAGGTGCCCGAGTGGCCGAAAAGCGACAGGTCGATGGATTCCGGGGGCTCTCCGGGCAGCGGGTGCATCTCGTAGAGTTCGACGCCGCCTTTCACGAGGGCCTTGCGGTAGCGGACATAGCCGGCGTGCACGGGGGGCATGTCGGTGGTTTCGAGCGAGTTGGTGAGCACGCGCACGCGCACGCCGCGTCCGGCCAGGGTCGTCAGGGCCTCGGTGATGGTCGGGGTCGGCACGAAGAACGACGAGATGATGTCGATGGAACGGGAGGGCGTCTCGAGGATCTCCCGGAGCTGGTAGGTCAGCAGGTCGTCGCGATCCGCCGGCACACCCAGCCCCTTGCTCGGCTCGTCGGCGACTACGGTGGCTGGTGTCCACTCCAGTTCGCCGTCCCTGCCGAAAAGGGCGGTGTCCAGGTCGGTCCGTTCCAGCGCCGATCGGTACTCGGCTGCCCGCGGTTGTGAATTCATGCGCTCGTTCGCGAGCGCCAGGCGGTCGGCCACCCCCGGTTCCGCCGCGGGCAGGAGGCGGTCCACCGGATAGGCCGACGGGCTGGCCCAGAAGCGGTCGAAGCGCCGCGAGATGTGGTCCACCGCCGGGCCCACGGCGAGCACATCGAGATCGACGAACTGCATCGTCGGGTCGGCCCCGAAGTACTTGTCGTTGATGTTGCGCCCACCGACGATCGTCACCTGGTTGTCCGCGATGAACACCTTGTCGTGCATCCGCCGGTTGACCCGGGGCAGGTCGGTGACAAAGCCGAGCCACTTGAACCGGTTGCGCAGCACGAAGGGGTTGAACAGTCGCACCTCGATGTTCGGATGGTCGTCCAGGGCGGCCAGTTCGCGGTCCAGGCCGGTGACGCCCATGTCGTCGAGGAGCAGGCGGACACGCACGCCGCGTTCGGCCGCGTCGAGCAGTTCGCCGAACATCCAGGTGCCGGAGATGTCGGCGCTCCAGATGTAGTACTGCATGTCGAGCGTGCGCTCGGCTTCCCGGGCCAGCCGTGCCCAGGTGGCGAAGGCGTCCAGTGGCTGGTGGATGATGCGGTTGCCGGTCTGCCCGGGATGGGCGGCCACGACGGGCGTGACGGCCTGCCCGAGGGGGGTGGCGCGTGCCTGTTCGGGGTCGAGGGACGTCGAGACGTGGCGACCCTCCAGCGAGGGGAGGGCGCAGCCGGCAAGGGAGGCGGCGAGCACCGCCACCGTCATCATCCATGCAAATCCGGTGCGTCGCGTCGTCAAGTGGTTCCTGCTCCTGAATCCGACGGTTCGTTCGCTTTCCTTCGACTGTCCTGACAGATCCGTGTGTCCGCCATGGCTCGCGAGCGCGCGCCTGCGATTGCCGGCGGTCACACGCCTCAATGATCGGCGATAACTCGCCGGCTTGCAGGGGCACGTCGGTTTCGCCGTCGCCGGCCCGTGAACGGAAAACCGGACGATGCTGTCCGATACTAGGGAAGGTCTGCACGAATCCGGTACCGCTCTGCGCACCTTGAGCCGGGCAGATGCAAGGCGACCGTCCGCCGCGGAAGAGTCATTCTCTTTCCAAGGACGGCAACGCAGCAGATGCCCGGCTCAAGGCGCGCCCTGCGGGGCCTGGTGAGTCG
>NZ_JBKGYT010000111.1:0-4661 GCF_046545975.1 Guyparkeria sp.
GAAAGGCGTCGTCCGGCGTCTGGTCCAGCAGTCTTTCCAGGCGCTCCAGGTCCAGCTCGGTCATGATGATGCGTGGCTGTTCCATGGCTGCGCGGTTCCTCCTTCGCAAGCTGACTCGGGCCGGGATATCCGCGGCCGGTGCCGGGCGCTGCCAGACCGCGGCACGTTGTTGCCGGGGGGCTGGTGTCAGGTTTTCTCGGCGTCCCGAAAAAAAGCCCCGTCGCGTCACGACGGGGCTCCGGGTTTTGTCGCCGCCCGGGCCGGGCGGCGGGGATCCGCTCTACTTGCCTGCGCGCGGAGCCATCACCATGGTGGCCTGACGGCCTTCCATGCGCGGCTTCTGCTCCACGGTCGCCAGTTCGTTCAGATCCTCGGCGATCCGCGCCAGCAGTTCGGCGCCAAGGTCCCGGTGGGCCATCTCTCGACCGCGGAAACGCAGGGTGACCTTGACCTTGTCGCCGGCCTGCAGGAAGCGAGTCGCGTTACGCAGCTTGACCTGGTAGTCGTGATCTTCCGTCCCGGGACGGAACTTCACTTCCTTGATCTCGATCTGCTTCTGCTTCTTGCGCGCCTCGGCCGCCTTCTTGCTCTGCTGATACTTGAACTTGCCGAAGTCCATGATCTTGCAGACCGGCGGCTTGGCTGTGGGCGAGACCTCGACGAGATCCATGCCGGCTGCGGCAGCGCGATCCTTTGCCTCATCCGTGTCGACGACGCCTACCTGCTCGCCGTTCTCGTCGACCAGTCGGACTTCCCGAACGTTGATTTGATCATTGATCCTGGGGTCGTCGCTTTTGCCTGGACCCTTTCCGCGTTGTTGAGCGATGTTCGTACCCTCCAGTCAGGTTTGAACGGAATAGTACCCCAAGGGGTGGCCCCCGGGGGAATGTTTGCGAAAAATTAGCACAGAACCGCCGCCGGTGGCCAACGGTGGCCTGCCACCCGTTCTCAGCGGTGCTCGGCGATCTCGCCCTTCAGTCGCTCGATCAGCTCGTCGACCTTGATTGAGCCGAGGTCCTCGCCGGAGCGGGTGCGTACCGAAACGCTGTCGGCGTCGATCTCGCGGTCGCCGGCGACCAGCAGGTAGGGCACGCGCTCGAGGGTGTGCTCGCGGATCTTGAAGCCCACCTTCTCGTTGCGGAGATCCGCTTCAGCCCGCAGCCCGGCGGCCTTGAGGCGCTCGGCGACCTGACCGACGTAGTCGGCGTGGCGGTCGGTGATGCCCATGGTGACGGCCTGGACCGGGGCGAGCCACGTCGGCATCTGGCCGGCATGGTGCTCGATCAGGATGCCGATGAAGCGCTCCATCGAGCCGACGATGGCGCGGTGGAGCATGACCGGGTGCTTGCGCTCGCTGTGCTCGTCGACGTAGGTCGCGCCCAGGCGCTCGGGCATCATGAAATCGACCTGGATGGTGCCCAGTTGCCAGGTCCGGCCGATGGCATCCGAGAGGTGGTACTCGATCTTCGGCCCGTAGAAGGCGCCTTCGCCCGGCAGCTCCTCCCACTCGACGTTCGCCGCACGCAGTGCGCTGCGCAGGGCCTCTTCCGCCTCGTCCCAGACCTCGTCGCTGCCCATGCGCTTGTCCGGGCGGGTGGCGATCTTCACCTGCACGTCGGTGAAGCCGAAGGTCTCGTAGACCTCCAGCGCCTGGCCGTGGAAGGCGCGGACCTCGGGCTCGATCTGCTTCTCGGTGCAGAAGATGTGGCCGTCGTCCTGGGTAAAGCCGCGCACGCGCAGGATGCCGTGCAGCGCGCCGGACGGCTCGTTGCGGTGGCAGGAGCCGAACTCGCCGTAGCGGATCGGCAGGTCGCGGTAGCTGTGCAGGCCGTGGTTGAACACCTGGACGTGGCCCGGGCAGTTCATCGGCTTGACCGCGTAGGTGCGCTTCTCCGACTCGGTGAAGAACATGTTCTCCTGGTAGTTGTCCCAGTGGCCGGACTTCTTCCACAGGGAGACATCCAGGATCTGCGGGCACTTGATCTCCGCGTAGCCCGAGCGCTTGTACACGTCGCGCATGTAGGACTCGATCACCTGCCAGATCGCCCAGCCGCGCGGGTGCCAGAACACGAGGCCCGGCGCCTCTTCCTGGAAGTGGAACAGGTCGAGCTGCTTGCCGAGGCGGCGGTGGTCGCGCTTCTCGGCCTCCTCGCGCTGCTTGAGGTAGCGCTTCAATTCCTTCTCGCTGGCGAACGCGGTGCCGTAGACGCGGGTGAGCATCTCGTTGTCCGAGTCGCCGCGCCAGTAGGCCCCGGCCACCTTGAGGAGCTTGAAGGCCTTGAGCTTGTTGGTGTGCGGCACGTGCGGGCCGCGGCAGAGATCGGTGAAGTCGCCCTGGGTGTAGAGCGTGAGCTGCTCCTCGCCGGGGATGTCCTTGATGATCTCGACCTTGTAGTCCTCGCCCAGGTCCTTGAAGAAGCGCACGGCGTCGTCGCGCTCGATCACGCGGCGCTCGAGCTCGTCGCCCTCGGCGGCCAGCTCGCGCATGCGGGTCTCGATCTTCTCCAGGTCCTCGTCGTTGAAGGGCCGGTCGAAGGCGAAGTCGTAGTAGAAACCCTGGTCGATGACCGGGCCGATGGTGACCTGCGCCTCGGGGTAGAGCTGCTTGACCGCCTGCGCCATCAGGTGCGCGGTGGAGTGGCGGATGATCTCGACGCCCTCCTGGTCCTTCGCCGTGACGATGGCGATCTCGGCGTCGTTCTCGACGGTGCGGGAAAGATCCACGAGCTTGCCGTCGATCTTGCCGGCAACGGCCGCCTTGGCCAGGCCCGGGCCGATGTCGGACGCGATCTCGGCGAGCGAGACCGGGTGATCGTAAGAACGCTGACTGCCGTCGGGTAGCGTGATGGTCGGCATGTGCCCTCCTGAGAAGCACTTGGGATGCCAGTGGCGGCCCCTACCAAAGACCGCGTTTGCATCCGTGTGGGTCGAAGGGTGCGGACAGCGATGGACCGTCGAGACGCACCCGGCTAACGGAATTCGAGGGCGGGAATGATACCAGAGGCGGGCCTCCGCCGGGGAGGGCGGTGGAGCGGTTGCGCCCCGGTGTCGCCGCGACTCAGCCGGCCAGTCCGAGCAGCAGGGAGGCGATCGCGACGGAGCCGAGCGTCAGCCGGAGTCGGTAGAACCAGTTGCGGATCCAGCCCCGATGCCGGGCGTCCCGATCCAGCAGGAACATCAGCGCGAAGCCGGCAGCCAGCATGACTGCGGCCGCGGCTGGCGGCATCAGCAGCGCCGGCCACGCCCATAACGACGGCAGCACGCTCAGCCAGATCTCGCGGCCCGACTGACGCTCCAGCGCCACGCCCCAGTAGATACCGCCGAGAAAGCTCAGGATCAGCGCGGCATAGGCGTGCTGAACGGCGATCGCCGTCTCGGCATGGACCGGTTCGACCCAGACGACCAGCAGCGGGACGAGGAAGGGAATCAGCCCGGCGTAGCCGGCCAGGCGCGCATGAAAGGCCGAGGTCTGTTCACGGGAACGGGCCATGACAACTCCCTGCTACGTACGGTCGAGACGACAGCTAGCCTAGACCGCGCAGACAGGGATTGCCGTCCGAGGGGGCGTTGCGTCCTCGGCAGGCATTCGCCAGGCACCGAACACGAAAAAGCCCGGCGAGCGTGATGCTGCCGGGCTTTTGGTGTTGGTAGGCGCGATTGGATTCGAACCAACGACCCCCACCATGTCAAGGTGGTGCTCTAACCAACTGAGCTACGCGCCTGTCGTCGAACGGATGCGCATTCTACCGGGTCCGGGTCCGCTGTCAACACTCAATTTTAACCTCATTAAAACAGTATCTTACGGCGACCGGTTTTGCGAGTGCTCCATCGGCCTGCAGCTGTTGGCAACTCATCCAATCCGGTCCACGTTGGAGCCCGAAATGCCCCTGGGCCCAAATTGGGCCCATATTGGGCCCATGTTGAGACAGTCCCTCACTCATGCCGTCGGTCTCAACGAGCACCACACACATCTGGGCTCAGGGCTTCCCGCCCACCTGGCCTTTCTCAAATTCATCGAGATACCGGTCAATCGCCTCTCGAACGATATCCGCCCTAGGCGGTATTTCTCCTTCGATCTTCAAGAGCTCGGATCGGCAATTGTCGATCCGCCGCAGGGTCTCGTCGTCCAGGCGGATATTTACCTGTTTCTGGTGGGTGCGTCCGGTTTTCATCTGAGTCACTTCTCTCTCATGTGAGGGCGTGGTCGTGAGCGTGACAAAGCTCCAACAAAGGAGCGTTGAGTCTAGCGGGAAATTAATTAGCGGGATATCGAGAGCCATGTACGTTGGATCTAGTCGCATAGCGGCTATCCACTCACACATGAGGTGAATGCAATGACGTACATGACCTCCGAGCAACTCGCCGAGAAGCTCAACTACACCACGCGCTACGTGCGCAACATCCTCACGCACGAAGTGCTGGTCGAAGGGCGGCATTACATCCGCCCCTTCGGTCGGCGCCGGATTCTGTATCTCTGGGAAAACATCGAGGCCGACATGTTCGAGGACGCTGTCCCGAACATCCCGATGGCCAACGGGGAGAAGTGCCATGGGTAAGATTCGAGTCCGCGAAGAGACCAATCGTCTTTACTTTGATTTCCGTTACAAAGGCGTCCGCTGTCGGGAGTACACGGCTCTGACGGATACCCCGGCGAACCGCAA
>NZ_JBKGYT010000112.1:0-4621 GCF_046545975.1 Guyparkeria sp.
CTAGTCTATCACCGTCGTCGCGTTTCGGGCAGGCACGCAAGTGACCCGCTCCACACGGTCACGCCCCAGGTCCTTGGCCCGGTAGAGGGCCTCGTCCCCGCGCGCCAGCAGGCTGGCCGGAGTGTCTCCCTCGCAGCACTGGGCCACGCCCACGCTTACCGTGCAGGCCGGCCTCTGGCTGGAGGCGGAGTGCCGCCGGAACACCTCCCGTATGCGCTCGGCCACGGAAGCGGCCTGCTCGAGGGTCTTTCCGGGCAGCACGACGACGAACTCCTCGCCACCGTAGCGGAAGCAGCGGTCCTCGCGACGCACGTTGTTGCTCATGACCCGCGCCAGGCACCGCAGGATGTCGTCGCCGGCGAGGTGTCCGTAGCTGTCGTTGTAGCTCTTGAAGTGATCGGCATCCAGCACGATCACGGACAACGGGCGGCCCGTTTTCTGCACGTCGGCGATGGATCTCTCGAGTTGCCGGTCCAGCGCCCGGCGATTGAACAAGCCGGTCAGGCCATCCTGCTCGCTCAGCGAGCGGTAGCGGTCCCGCTCACGGACGACCATGGCCTCCTCGCGTTGCATGTGACGGATGCGGTCCCCCAGGGCGAATGCCAGCAACAGCGCTTCGGCAAGCGAACCGACCGGCAGCACGGCCAGCAGCCACGGCACGTAGGGGCAGCAGGCCGGCCAGCAGCCCCAGGTGCAAAAGCACGGCCAGGGAGAATACCGTCCAGCCCGCCAGCAGGAACCGAGCCGGTCCGAAGCCACGGCGTATTGCCCGGATCGACGCCCAGATGATCGCGCCCATGGCGACGACCCCGCTGCCGGCAACGGCGGCGAAGGGCAGCATCCCGTGCCACAGGAGCGCGACGGGTACGACGAACAGCGCAACGGCGGTCACCGCCAGCAGCAGGCGATCCAGGCGCTCATCGTCTTGCTGGGTGCGCAGGAACCGCCGCACGAACCAGATGGCCGTCACCACCATCAGCACCACGGCCACCTGTGCCCGGTCGGTCGCGGAGAATGCCCGAAGGAACCCCGGAAGAAACGGGGTGAGGATGTTGTGCTGCAACCCGACGTAGAGCACGGTGCTGCCAAGGAAGGCCGCATACCCGAGATAGGTGCGTTCCCGCACCGCCACCATCAGGAACAGGCTGTAGACCGCCATGCCCAGCATCGCGCCCAGGTAGATCCCGAACAGGGAGTAGCGGATCAGGTTGCGCTGCCGCTCGGCCTCCAGTGTCCCCAGGCTCAGGGCAAGGGCCGCCGGGCCATCGGATTTCACATCCACCAGCAGTAGCCGTTCGCCGGTGAACTCGGGCAACTCGCGACCCGGGTCGCGGGACAGACCGAGCCGGTGCGTGCCGTCCTTCCCGGCAAGCACCTCGACCGCATCCCCCGGGGTAGAGGGATCGAGCAGGTAGAGCCGCATGTCCTCGAAATAAGGCCAACGCAGGAACAACCAGCGCCCGTGGGTGCGCAAGTCGGTCTCGTCGAGCGTCAGGCGCAGCCAGATGTGGCCGTCGAAGGAGCCGAGATTGAGCGAGTCGCCATCAAGCGCCTGGAAATCGAGGTCCATGGCGTCCCGCGGCGAGAGCGGCGCGTCGGTCAGGGCGAGTTCGGCGCGGGAGAGCAGGGGCTGCTCCGAGGCGAACGCCGCCGTTGCCATGACGTCGAGGAGCAACCCACAGAGCAACAGCATCCAGGCCAGGCGGGCAGACAGACCCCGGCCATGCCGCCGTTCATCGGCAGGCCTGTTCCCCGACCGCCGTGGCGGAACACTCCCCGTCCGGGAGCCGACCCCGGAGAGGGTCGTATCCCTTGGCACTGCCAGTCGTGCCATGTGTCTCCCTCGCGTTCCCGGCGATCCGTCCACGACCCGAGGGGCCGGGCGGACCGTTCTTGTCTTGGGCAACGATTGCCTTCAGGACCGAGTATGGCACTCGGCCGTTAACGCCGCAGGAGAATCATGGACCTGCACGACGCGCGCCGTCGCGCAGCCATCATCGGAATACAGCGACGCCCCACGGCAGGTGGCGGAGATAGCCTATCGGGGGAAACAGGGCGGGAAACGGAGTGGACTCCGCCCGGCCGGCGGCCGGACGGGGGCACGATGGGCAGGCCTCGACTAGCCGTCGATCCGCCGGGGCGAAAGGGCGTCCACACCAACCTCCTGGAGGCGCTGCTGGGCCTCCTCGACCTCGTCGCCCGGCAGAGGACCGACGAACACGCGATGGTAGGCGGTCCCCTGAACATCGGCCTTCTCGACCCGGCCTTCGAAGCCCATCAGGGCCAGCTCGGCCTTGCGGGCCTCGGCATCCCGGCCGGAGCGGAACGAGCCCACCTGGATCAGGTAGCTGCCGTCGGCAGACGTCCGCGACCTGTCGGCCTCGGCTTCGGCGGGCTTTTCGGCATCGGCGGTCGGCTCTTCTTCACGCTGGGAGGGCGGCTGGTTGCCCTGCTCCGGCAACAGCGTGTAGAACTCGAATTCGGGCGAGACCGGGGTCTTCTCGGGGGGCTTCTCCACGCTGCGGGTGTCAACGCGGGACTCCCGGGGTTCTCCGGGCTGGGGCGGCTGACTGTTCCTTTCCGCCGTCAGCCGGGCGAGCAGCACCACCAGCAGGACCGCGGCCAGGACGGCGACCAGCAGCACCCACTTGGCGGCCCGCTGACCACCGGCAGACCGGGGGCGATTGACTCCCTTGCGACGTTTGCTGCTCACTGACTGCTCTCCCCTGTTCCGCCAAGGCGCCTACATCTCGTCCGGCGCATTGACACCGAGCAGGCCCAGTCCGTTCGCCAGCACCTGGCGAGTGGCGGCGACCAGGTTCAGGCGGGCGTTACGCAACGGGGCATCCTCGCCCAGCAGGAAGGCATGGGCGTTGTAGTAGCTGTGGAAGTCCTGGGCGAGATCGCGCAGGTAGTGGACCAGCTGGTGCGGCTCGTGTGCGGTCGCCGCCCGTTCGATCAAGGCAGGGTACTGGGCCAGGCGCTTGAACAGCGCCTGCTCGTGCGATTCGGTCAGCCGCTCGTAGGCCTCGCGACCAGCCTCGGGTTCGTGCTCGAAGCCGCGCAGCGGCAGCTGACGGAACACGGAGGCTACCCGCGCATGGGCGTACTGGATGTAGTAGAGCGGGTTCTCGTTGCTCTGGCTCTTGGCCAGGTCCAGGTCGAAGTCCAGGTGCTGGTTGGCCGCCCGCATCACGTAGAAGAAGCGGGCGGCATCACTGCCGACTTCCTCGCGCAACTCGCGCAGGGTGACGAAACTGCCCGAACGGGTCGACATCGGCACCCGCTCGCCGCCGCGATAGAGAATGGCGAACTGCACCAGCGAGACGGTCAGGCTGTCGGCCGGCCGTCCCATGGCGGTCAATGCCGCACGTACGCGCGGGACGTAGCCGTGATGGTCCGCCCCCCAGATGTCGATCACGCGATTGAAGCCGCGATCGAACTTGTCGAGGTGATAGGCGATATCGGAGGCGAAGTAGGTGGTCTGCCCGTTCTCGCGGCGGACCACGCGGTCCTTGTCGTCGCCGAAGTCGGTGGAGCGGAACCACAGGGCGCCACCGCGCTCGTAGATGTGGCCGGCCTCGCGGAGCCGCTCGATCGCCCCGTCGACGAGGCCACGATCCGCCAGGCTCTGCTCGGAGTACCAGTTGTCGTACTCGACCCCGAACTCGGCGAGATCCGCCCGGATGTCGTCGAGGATCGAGTCCAGCGCGGCGCGGAAGACCAGCCGATAGTTCTCCTCGCCCAGTTCCTCGTGCATCCGCGCGATCAGGGCATCGATGTGCTGCTCCTTGTCGCCGTCGGGCGCGTCGGGCGGCAGGTCGGCGAAGACCCGGTCGGCCGGCGCCAGCATGCGAGCCCCGTGCTCCGCCTCCAGCCCGCGGGCGATGTCGACGATGTAACCCTGCGACTGGTACGCGGCCGTCGGAAAGTGGCCGGCCACGCCGTGGTGCTCGAGGTAGCGCAGCCAGACACTCGCGGCCAGGATGTGCATCTGCCGGCCGGCGTCGTTGACGTAGTACTCGCGCTGGACGTCGGCGCCGATGGCCTCGAGCAGGTTGGCCACGACCGAGCCGTAGGCCGCCCCCCGACCGTGGCCGACGTGCAGCGGGCCGGTGGGGTTGGCCGAGACGAACTCGACCTGCACCTTCTGCCCGCGACCGGCCTCGGAGCGGCCGAAGCGCTCGCCGGCCTCGAGAATGGAGTCGATCAGGGCGAAGGCGGCCCCGGCCTCGACGAAGAAGTTCATGAAGCCGGGCCCGGCGATCTCGACTCTCTCCAGGCCATCCGTGTCCGCCAGCCGCTCGATGATCAGCTCGGCGACCGCGCGCGGCGCGCGGCGCATCGGCTTGGCCAGCTGCATGGCCAGATTGCTGGCGAAATCGCCGTGCGCCGGGTCCTTGGGCACGGTCAGCACCGGCTTGACGGAGATGTCCTCGGGCAGCTCGCCCTCGACCGCGAGCTGGCTGCAGATTGCCTGGAGACGTTCTTCGATTACGGCCTTCACGAGCAGTGAAACCCCTTGCGCTTGAATGGCGCCTGAATTGGCGGCTTGGAGACGGAAAGAACGCGACAGTTTATCCTGAGCCGGCCATCCAACCAACCGCCATCGCGTCGCCCG
>NZ_JBKGYT010000113.1:0-4566 GCF_046545975.1 Guyparkeria sp.
AAGCGGGCATCCACTGGCTGGAGGTCCGCGAGGACGGCACGGTCGTCCGTCGATTCGATGGTTCCGACACCGCCGGATTCGAGACGACACGCCTGGACGAGCAGGCCGCGGCGACCGTCCGTGAACGAGTGGGCTGGTCGTCCGGGGACGAGCCGCGGCTTGTACTGTTCGGGCTGGACGGGCAGGAAAAGTATCGAGGCCGTCCCGATTCGCTGGACACGATCTGGTTGCTGATCGACCGCATGCCCATGCGGCGCGCCGAGATCGCGGAGAACCCGGACGACTGCATCGGCCGGTGACCGGTCCGAACGCCATTGGCTTCATATCACCGGACCGCTATGGAATCAGAAAATTCGATTGCGCGCCTGTTGATCTGCCCGACCGCTCGCGCAAGGATGGTAGGTGAACGAATCATTCGTCGGCTTGGCTTTCGTCAGCCGGCCTGTTCCAAGGAGGAGTCACATGACACACCAATGGTCGCGTTTCCTGAAGGTGCTGGGTCTTGCCATGGCCTCGCTGCTGCTTGCGCCGGGCGTTTTTGCCGAATCCCTCGACAACCGGGCGGCGATTGGCGAGCTGGATGACATCAAGGCCGTCTACGACGTGCGCAAGTCCGATCCCCGGGCGCTGGACATGTATCTCAAGGCCATCATCACCAACGTCGAAAACCTCGAGAAGGAGGGCGTGGAGGCCGACCTGGTGATGGTCTTCATCTCGCACTCGGTGAAGTTCATCAACACCGCGCCGGCACTGGAGACCGAGGCCGACTACGGCAGCGAGCTGGAAAGCATCGCCGCGAGCGTCAAGACCCTGCAGGACCTCGGCGTGCGCATGGAGGCCTGCAACGGGGCCACCCGCGCCTTCGACGTGGACAACGACACATTGCTGCCGGGCATCGAGCCGGTGCGCAGCGGGTTCATCTCCCTGATGGGCTACCAGAACAACGGCTACGCCCTGGTGCCGGTGTACGATTGATACCCCGCCCGGCGACTCGGTGAACCAGCCCGCCCGCGAGGCGGGTTTCCTGATGGTGCCGCAGCAAGATGGAGACAACGATGGCCGGCAGACGACTCAAGGTAGGACTGGCACTGGGCAGCGGGGCGGCCCGCGGCTGGGCTCACATCGGCGTGATCCGCGCGCTGGAGGAGGCCGGCATCCGGCCCGACGTGGTCGCCGGCTGTTCCATCGGCGCGCTCGTGGGCGGGGGCTATGTCAGCGATTCCTTCGACGAGCTGGAGGACTGGGCGCGGAAGATCCGCACCTGGGAAGTCATGCGCCTGCTGGACGTGCGCCTGGGCGGTGGCCTGATCGAGGGGGACAGTCTCATGCGCTCGCTGGCGAAGACCTTCGGCAAGGTCGACATGGACGATCTGGCGTTGCCCTTCGCTGCCGTGGCCACGGACCTTGAGGCCGGCCGCGAGGTGTGGCTGCGCGAGGGCAGCCTGCTGGACGCCGTGCGGGCATCGATCGCCGTACCCGGCCTGATGGCACCGGTCAGGCACGAGGAGCGCTGGCTGGTCGACGGCGGGCTGACCGATCCGGTACCCGTGTCCCTTTGCCGCGCGATGGGGGCCGACGTGGTGATCGCCGTCAACCTCAACAGCGACCTGGTCGGTCGGCACGTGCGCAACCTGCGGGGGGCGGCTCACCACGGCATCGACGGCGATGGGGGCCTGCCCGAATGGATCGAGGGCGTCGACGAGAGGTGGCTTTCCGGCCGGCTGGGCAAGTGGCTGGAGAAGCGCCACAACGGCGAGCACCCGCCGGGGATGCTCGACGTGATGGCCGGGGCGATCAACATCATGCAGGACCGGATCACGCGCAGCCGCATGGCGGGCGATCCCCCCGAACTGCTGATCTCGCCGAAGCTCGCCCACATCGGGCTGCTGGAGTTCGAGCGCGCCGAGGAAAGTATCCGGATCGGCCGCGAGGCGACCGAACGGGCGCTGAAGAACAGCGATCTCCTGCCCGAATCGGAATGAGGTTGGCAACGGGAAGAGTCGGATTTCAGAAGTCAGGCCGGTCGCCCCTGTGCGAGCGGGCCTTGCCCGCGAAGGCCGCCGGGGGCGGCTGTCCCGGCTTCAGCATCGCTTCTGGGCTGAATCGTGCGGGGGATATGCGCCTGTTGGCGCGTTTCGTTTGCAAGACAACCTTGCACAGGGGACAGCGGAATCGGAGTCTCTCTGCTCCCTGAAATCTGACTTCTGATCTCTTCGAGCTATCAGCGTCCAGCTTCGTTACCAGACCATATCCTCCGGCACCGGGAAGTCCCGGTAGGCGGGGTCCTGGATCTCGCCGCCGCTGGGCAGCGCCACGAGGTAGGCGGGATCACGCTGGCCGATCTTCTCCGCGGTCTGGGCGGGGATCACGTAGTAGCGCTTTTCCCAGGTCGCCAGTCGCATCTGCCGATTGGCCAGCTGCCGGCGCAGGCGCGGGTTGACCGGAATGCTCAGTACCCTGCCGCTGTCGGCGAAGTGGAAGGGCTCTCCCTTCGATGGCAGCTTCTCGGCGTGGTCGAGGATCAGTTGCCGGATCTCCGCCCGACGGGCCCGGCGTTCCTCGGCCTCGCGCTGGCGCTGGCCCGCCTCGCGGTTCTTCGCCTGCTCGCGGGCACGCTTCTCGGCGGCGGCTTTCTTGGCCGCCTCGATCTCCGCCGGCGGCTTGGTGTTCGCCTGCTGGTCGTGTCGGTTGACGCGCCCCCAGGCCGACTTCTTCTTCGGCTGCGTGCCGCCCTTCTTCGCCAGGCCGGCCTTGAGTAACTGCTCCTGCAGGGATGCCTTGCTCATGGTGTCGATGTCGATTCGCTTTGCGGGGACGACGAGTCTACCAGTTGATGGGAACCCGGGTTGAACCGGGGCGTGTCACGTTTCGTCCGACACGGTCTCATCGGCCCGGGCGAGCCGGCTCCGGCCACTGCAGTGGCGACATCCACGCGGTCTTCTTGTGCTGGTAGCGCTGCGTGCGCTCGAGGATCTCCGACAGGGTCCGTACCGCCCGCTGGATGTAGGGCCCCTTGTTCAGCATTACGCACTCGGCCCGCTCGGCCATGGCCGCATCGGTCAGTTCGGGCCGGGAGATGGCTCCCTTCTTCGCCAGCGTCTCCAGGACCTGGGTCGCCCAGATCACCGGCACGTGCGCCGCCTCGGTCAGGCAGAGCAGGGTTTCCTGGGCCTCGATCATGCACTCCGGACCCAGCTCCACCGCGAGATCGCCGCGGGCGATCATGACGCCCAGTGGCCGGTTTCCCATGGCGGCGAGCAGGATCTCCGGCAGCGCGGCCACCGCGCGGCGTGTCTCGATCTTGGCCACGATCGGCATGTCGACGGCCCCGCGCGCGTCGAGTTCCTCGATCAGGCTGCGCATGTCGTCGCCCGACTCGACGAAGGAGAAGCCCACCATGTCGGCGTGCCGGACGACGAAGTCCAGTCCGGCTCGGTCCTTCGCGCTCAGGGCGGGCAGGTCGAGTGGCGTGTCGGGGAAGTTCAGGCCCTTGTCGGGCTTGACGGTCTTGCCTTGGGGGCCGGCGTGCTCGACCCGCAGCAGTGCCCCGTTGGGCTCGACCGACTCGACCCGGGCGCCGATCTTGCCGTCGTCGATCCAGACCGGGTCGCCCACGGAAAGCCGGTTGAATATGCGGGGCTCTTCGCAGGCGATTCGGGCCGGCTCCAGCACGTTGCCGAGATCGTCGACACGAGCGGGCCGCCCGGGTGTGCCGTCTGCCATCAGGTACAGCGGGTCGCCTTCGAACACCCTCAGCTTCTGTGGCTGCTGGTCGAAGCCGCGGGCGGTGAATCGTTCGTCGCGCTCCATGTCGTGAAAGCTGGTGGCCGCGTCCACCTGGGCCGGGCCGTCGAGCGAGCCGCGAAAGAAGCGGGCCGTGCCGGTCGCCGTGATGCGTAGCTGTCGCCGACGGCCCACCCGGTCGACGAAGTGCAGCACCTGGCCGTCACGCAGCGATTCCACATGCTCGGGGTCGACGGACAGGTGCCAGACACGTTTTCTCCCCTTGCCGACCCCCTCCGAGCGCGGGAAGCCGTCGCTGATCTCGATCGCCGGGGCGCGCCCGTTCTCCGGCTCCATTTGCAGGACCGTCTCCCGGGGCACGATCGGACCGGTGCGTACCTTGTGGCCCGCCAGGTCCATCAGCACGCGGCAGTCGCGCCCGGTCCGCCGTCTCGCCGCCTTGAGGTGTTCGATCATGCGTGCCCATTCCCGCGGCCCGTCGTGGGCGCAGTTGATGCGGGCGCAGTTCATGCCCGCGGCGAGCAACCCCTGCAGAAGCTCCGCGTCGTCGGCGGCCTCGCTGGGGAGGGTGACCATGATGCGTATGCCGCGGGCGCCGCCGTCATTCCCACCGAACAGTCGCTCGGTGTGGCGAGCGAGGAGTCGCGAGCCCGCATGGAAGGCGTCTTCCGAGCCCCGCGGCTGGCTGGCGGGCGCGCCGCAGGCCCGGTCGAGCAGGTCGAGGATGGCGTCGAGCGTGGCCATGACCCGGGATTCGCTGCGGCCGAGCGAGGACAGGCCGTGCTCGGCGAGTGCCGACTGCAGTTCGCGGATGTCCTCGGC
>NZ_JBKGYT010000114.1:0-4447 GCF_046545975.1 Guyparkeria sp.
CGCCGCTGCCACAGCCAGTAGATCACCGGCAGGACGATCATCGACAGGATCGGGGCGGTGATCATGCCGCCGACCATGGGCGCGGCGATGCGCGACATCACCTCGGAGCCGGTGCCCACGCCGATCATGATCGGCATCAGGCCGGCGAGGATCACGGCGACGGTCATCGCCTTGGGGCGGACCCGCAGCACCGCGCCCTCCATCAGGGCGCCCTTCAAATCGGCGCGCGTGTTGAGGCGCCCTTCCTCCTGGTGGCGCTTGATGGCCTGGTCGAGGTAGATCAGCATCACCACGCCGAACTCGGCGGCCACGCCGGCCAGGGCGATCAGCCCCACCGCCACGGCGATCGAGAGGTTGTACTCCAGCGCCCACAGCAGCCAGAAGCTGCCGATCACCGCGAATGGCAGGCTGCCCATGATCATCACCGCCTTGCCGCCGTGGCGGAAGGCGAGATACAGCAGGATGAAGATGATCGCCAGGGTCAGCGGCACCACCTGCTTGAGACGCTCGGTGGCGCGTTCCATGTACTGGTACTGGCCGGACCACTCGATGGCGTACCCGGGCGGCAGGTCGACCTTGTCGCGCAGTTCCTCCCTGGCCCGTTGGACGTAGCCGCCCAGGTCCACGCCGCGCGTGTTGACGAACACGAAGCCGGCCGGCTGTTCTCCGACTTGATCACCGGCGGCCCGGACTCCACCTCGACGGAGGCCACCTGGCCCAGCGCCACGGTCGCCCCGGTGGGCGTGACGATCGGCAGGTCGCGCAGTTTCTCCACCGAGTCGCGGTCGGCCTGCGGGTAGCGCAGGCTCACCGGGAAGCGCTCCAGACCCTCGACCGTGTCGGTGACCTTGACCCCGCCGACGGCCAGACTGATCACGCGCTGGATCTCGCCGATGTTCAGCCCCACGCGCGCGGCCTTGGCGCGGTCCGGGGTGATCACCACGTAGCGCCCGTCCGAGGTGCGATCGGCCATCGCGCTGCGCGTGCCGGGCAGGCCCTTGAGCGCCCCCTCGACTTCCTCGCCGATCGTCTCGATCCGGTCGAGCTCCGGCCCGGTGATCTTGACGCCGATGGGCGTCTGGATGCCGGTGGTCTGCATGTCGATGCGGGTCTTGATCGGCATCACCCACGAGTTGTTCAGGCTGGGGAAGTCGACCTTCTCGTCGAGCCGGTCGATCAGGTCGTCGAGCGTCACGCCCTCGTCCCATTCCTCGCGCGGCTTGAGCGTGATGCTGGTCTCGATCATGGTCAGCGGGGCGGGGTCGGTGGCCGTGTTCGCCCGGCCGATCTTGCCGAATACCCGCTCGACCTCCGGTTCCTCGCTGATCAGCTTGTCCACCTGCTGCATCAGCTGGCGGGCCTCGCCGACCGACAGACCGGGCAGGGTGGTGGGCATGTACAACAGGTCGCCCTCGTCGAGCCGCGGCATGAACTCGCTGCCCATGCCGCTGCCCAGCGACTCGAGCCGGGGCGCCCCCTCGAAAAGCCCCTGCCATCGTTGCTCGAGATCGCCCTGCCACTCGCTGACCTGCGCCTGCCAGTCGGTGTCCCCGGCCCACTTGAGCGGGGCGATATAGCCCGAGATGCCGGCGAACGGCAGCACGGCGGTGAGCAACAGCAGCAGCGCGCCGACCAGCACGCTCCTCGGGAAGCGCAACGCGGCGGCCAGGATGGGCCGGTAGCCCCAGATCAGAAAGCGGTTGAGCGGGTTGCTCTTCTCCGCCGGAATCCGGCCGCGGATGAAGTAGCCCATCAGCACCGGCACCAGCGTCACGGCCAGGCCCGCGGCCGCGGCCATGGCGTAGGTCTTGGTGTAGGCCAGCGGGGCGAACAGGCGTCCCTCCTGCGCCTCGAGGGCGAACACCGGCAGGAACGACAGGGTGATGATCAAGAGCGAGAAGAACAGCGCCGGGCCCACCTCGCCGGCCGCCCGGCCGATCAGCTGCCAGTGTTCCTCGCCCTTGGGCGCCTCGCCGTGGTCGCGCCGGTAGCGGGCGAGGTGCTTGTGGGCGTTCTCGATCATCACGATCGCGGCATCCACCATCGCGCCGATGGCGATCGCGATCCCGCCCAGCGACATGATGTTGGCGTTGATGCCTTGCCAGTGCATGACGATGAACGCCGCGAGGATGCCGAGCGGCAGGCTGACGATGGCGACGAACGCCGAGCGCAGGTGGAACAGGAAGATCAGGCTCACCAGGGCCACCACGATCAGTTCCTGGACCAGCTTCTTCTCCAGGAAGGCCACCGACCGCTCGATCACGCCGCTGCGGTCGTAGGTGGTCAGCACCTCGACGCCCTCGGGCAGGCCGGACTTCACGTCCTCGAGCTTGTCCTTGACCGCGGCGATCACCTCGCGGGCGTTCTCGCCGTGGCGCATGACCACGATGCCGCCGACCACCTCGCCCTTGCCGTCGAGGTCCGCGATGCCGCGCCGTTCGGCCGGCCCGACCTCGACTCGGCCCAGATCACGCACCGTGATCGGCGTGCCGGAATCCGAGACGCCCACCGGGATTTGGGCGATGTCGTCCACCGAGGAGAGGTAGCCGCGGCTGGTGATCATGTACTCGGCGCCGCCGCGCTCCATGACGCCGCCGCCGACCTCGCGGTTGGCCTCGGCGATCGCGTCACGGACCCGGTCGATGGAAATCCCGAAGGTCCGCAGTCGCTGCGGATCGACCGTGATCTGGTACTCGCGCACCATGCCGCCGACGGTGGCCACCTCCGAGACCCCCTCGACCGATTCGAGCTGGAACTTCAGGAACCAGTTCTGCAGCGTCGTCAGCTCGGAGAGGTCATGCTGGCCGGTGGGATCGTTCAGTGCGTACTGGAACACCCAGCCCACGCCGGTGGCATCCGGCCCCAGACTGGGGGTGACGCCCTCGGGCAGGTCCTCGCTGGCCTGGTTGAGGTATTCCAGCACCCGCGAGCGGGCCCAGTAGAGGTCGGTGCCTTCCTCGAAGGTGACGTAGGTGTAGGAGTCGCCGAAGAACGAGTAGCCGCGCACGGCCGTCGAGCCGGGCACGGCCAGCAGGCGGGTGGTCAGCGGGTAGGTGACCTGGTCCTGCACCACCTGCGGCGACTGGCCGGGGTAGCTGGTCTTGACGATCACCTGCGTGTCGGAGAGATCCGGAATGGCGTCCAGCGGGGTGGCCTTCCAGCTCGCCCAGCCGGCCACGGCCAGCAGGGCGGCGAGCAGGACGACCAGCACGCGCAGGCGGATGCAGGCGTGGATGAGTTTTTCGATCATGTCTGCCTCCCCTTAGTGCTGGTGACCGGACGAGTCGTCGGACGACTTGTCGTTTCCGCTCGAGCCGGACAGGCGCGAGAAGGCGGCCTGGACGTTGGATTCGGAGTCGATCAGGAACTGGCCGGAGGCGACCACCTGGTCGCCGGCCTCCAGCCCCGAGACGATCTCGGTGTGGCCGCCGGCCTCGACGCCGGTCTCCACGGCCACCGGCCGGAAGCGGCCCTCGCCGGTGCGCACCACCACGCGAGCGCCGCCGGGTGCCGGGATGATCGCGGTCGATGGCACGGCCAGCACCTCGGGGGCGTTCGCCGGGCTCAGGGTGACCTCGGCGAACTGGTTGGGGCGCAGCAGGCCGTCCTCGTTGTCGAAGGCCAGCCGCACGCGCAGGGTCCGCGACTGCGGGTCGAGCTCGGGGTAGACGAAGTCCACCTCGCCCTCAAACTCGCGACCGGGGATGCCGTCGACGCGCATGCGCGCGGTCTGGCCCTCGCCCACGGCCTGGATGCGTCGTTCGAGCACGTCGACGTTCACCCAGACCCGGTCGCGGCGGGCGATGGTGTAGAGCTCCATGTCGGGGCGGATGTACATCCCCTCGCGCAGGTCGAGCTCGGCGACGTAGCCGTCCTGCGGGGCGCGCAGGGGGATGCGGCGCTGCACCTTGCGGTCCTGACGAATGCGCTCGATGGTCGACTCGGGCACGTTCAGCAATTCCAGCCGGGCGCGGGTGGATTCGATCAGGTCATCCATGCCGCGGCGCAGGGCCACGAGGTAGTCCTGCTGCGCGGAGACGATGTCGGGGGAATAGACCTCCAGCAGCACGTCGCCCTTCTCCACGTTCGCGCCGATCGAGCCGACGTGCAGCCGTTCCACCCAGCCCTCGGCGCGCGGATGGACATGGGCGAGCCGGTCCTCGTCGTAACCCACGGTGCCCACCGTGCGGATCTCGCCGGCCAACTGCCGTTCGGCCGCCTCGGTGACGACCACGTTCATGTGCTGCACCGTCAGCGGGTCGACGGATACGCTGGGGTAACGGTCGGGCTGATCGCCGCCGCCCCCTTGCCCGTCTTCCTCGACCTCCTCGGCGGGGTATTCCTTCTCGACCAGGTCCATGCCGCAGATCGGGCAGGAGCCGGGCTCTTCCTCGACGATCTGCGGATGCATCGGGCAGGTCCAGCGGGTGACGGAGTCGCCGCCGTT
>NZ_JBKGYT010000115.1:0-4434 GCF_046545975.1 Guyparkeria sp.
ACAGCCTGTTCTCGCTCGAGCGCGGCATGCACTACAAGCCGGTGCGGACCCGACCGTTGACCGTGGATACCTTCCCGCCGAAACCGAGGGTCTACTAATGGGCGAATGGCTTCCCGTGCGATTCATGCAACGTCCCGGCCCCCGCGACGGGCGGATGCGCTTCTCGATCTACCGTTTCGATCCGGAAAGCGGCGAGGCGCCCCGCCAGCAGGAATACGTCCTCGACGACCTCTCTCCCGACGAGATGCTGCTCGACGCCCTGCTGCGCCTGCGCGAGATCGACGAGACGCTGGGGTTCCGCCGTTCCTGCGGCGAGGGGGTCTGCGGCTCGGACGCCATGAACATCAACGGGCGCAACGGGCTGGCCTGCATCACCCGGCTGGGCACCCTGGCCGACCCGGTGGTCATCCGCCCGCTGCCGGGCATGCCGGTGATCCGCGACCTGATCGTCGACATGGACAACTTCCACCGCCAGTACCGACGGGTCGAGCCCTGGCTCAAGGCCGAGCCCCCGCCACCGGACCGCGAGCGGGAACAGGCACCCGAAGCGCGCGAACGCCTCGATGGCCTGACCGAATGCATCCTCTGTGGCTGCTGCTCGGCCGCCTGCCCCTCGTACTGGTGGAACCCGGAGCGCTTTCTCGGCCCCGCCGCGCTGCTGCAGGCCGCCCGCTTCATCGAGGACAGCCGCGACACGGCCACCGACACGCGACTCGAACAGCTCGACGACGCCTACAAGCTGTTCCGCTGCCACACGATCATGAACTGCGCCGAGGTCTGCCCGAAGGGGCTCAACCCCACCGAGGCGATCGGTCGGATCCGGCGACGCATGCTCGGTCGGCATGTCTGACGGGGCACGTCGCGCCCGCCTTCACTGGCGCTGCCGGCGCGGCATGCGCGAGATCGACCTGCTGCTCGCCCCGTTCGCCGAGCGGCAACTGCCCCTTCTCGCCGCCGACGAACTCGACGCCTTCGAGCGTCTCCTGAGCTCGTCCGACCAGGACCTGCAGGCCTGGCTGCTCGGCCGGGAACGTCCCCACGACGAGGCGTTCGTCGACCTGGTCGAACGGATTCGCCAGTGCGCCCGGCGGACCGGGTAGCGTCCCGTCAGTCGCCGGCACCCAGCAACTCCACCGCGTTGCCGTCCGGATCACGGAAGAACAGGGCATCGCGGCCCGAGCGCGAGCGGGTGAAATCGACGCCCAGCCGCTCGAGTCGCTCAACAAAGGGCCCGGTCGCCTCGACCCGCAGGGCGAAGTGGCGATCGCGACCGCCGTGGGCCGGCCGGTCATCGACCGGGTCCGGGTTGGGCAACTCCAGCAGGTGGAGCGTCATGCCGGCGCCCAGATCCAGCCAGGCTCCCGGGAAGCCCAGGTCCGGGCGGGGCAAGGGCGAGAGCCCCAGCACCTCGCGGTAGAAGGCCTCGGCACGGGTGGCATTGGCCACCAGGATGCTGACGTGATCGATCCCGTGGACCGCGACTGACGACATGGGTCTTCTCCTTGCGCCGGCATCCGGCCGGCCTGCTTCGATGACGTATAATCCGCGGCCATTGTAGGCAACCGCACGACTTCCGGCATGAACCCCAACCTGGATCGACTCCACCCCTACCCCTTCGAGAAGCTCGCCGAACTCAAGGCGGGCGCCGAGCCGCCGGCCGACCGGGCCCACATCCCGCTGTCGATCGGCGAACCACGACACGCGCCCCCCGGGATCGTGCTCGACACCCTGCGCGAGTCGCTCGGCGAGATCGCCCGCTACCCGGCGACCCGCGGCGAGCCGGCCCTGCGCGAGGCCATGGCCGGGTGGCTGACCCGCCGGTTCGGCCTGCCTGCGGGACGGCTCGACCCCGAGGCGAACGTGCTGCCGGTCGCCGGTACCCGCGAGGCGCTGTTCGCCATCGCCCAGGCCGTGGTCGACCGGGACACCGGCAACGAGCCGCCGGTGGTCCTGATGCCCAACCCCTTCTACCAGATCTACGAGGGCGCGGCGCTGCTGGCCGGGGCCGAGCCCTACTACTACCCGACCTTGGCCGAGAACGGTTTCCTGCCGGACTTCGACGCGATCCCCGAGTCGATCTGGCAGCGGGCGCAGCTGCTCTACGTCTGCTCGCCAGGCAATCCCAGCGGCGCGGTGATCGATGCCGAGCGCTATCGCAACCTGCTCGCCCGTGCCCGCCGCCACGATGTCGTGATCGCCGCCGACGAGTGCTACTCCGAGATCTACGTCGACGAGGCGCAGCCGCCGATCGGGCTGCTTGAAGTGGCCAACGAGGTCGGTGGCGACTCGCCGTTCGAGAACGTGATCGTCTTCCACAGCCTCTCCAAGCGCTCCAACCTGCCGGGACTGCGCTCGGGGCTGGTCGCCGGCGACGCCTCGATCCTCAAGCGCTTTCTGCGCTATCGCACCTACCAGGGCTGCGCCCTGCCGCTGCCCACCCAACTGGCCTCGATCACCGCCTGGAACGACGAGGCCCACGTGCGCGCCAACCGCGGCTTCTACCGCGAGAAGTTCGATGCCGTGCTCGAAATCCTCGAGCCGGTGGCCGACATCGACGTGCGCCGCCCGGATGCCGGTTTCTACCTGTGGGCGGGCGTCGAGGGCGACGAGCGCGACTTCGCCCGCCGCCTGTACGCCGAGCAGAACGTCACCGTCCTGCCGGGGCGTTTTCTCTCCCGCGAGACGAATGGCGTGAACCCCGGGGCGGGATTCGTGCGCATGGCGCTGGTCGCCGAGATCGATGATTGTGTCGAGGCGGCGGAGCGGATTCGGGCGATGCTTTCCTGAAAAGCGAATCTCGCCTCGTCAGTGAACCCCTGATCGAGGGCCGTTGAGTTTTCGCACGCCTGCTATCCATACCGGCTGAAGTGGTTCACTGATCTTGGACACCGCGATAGGTGGTAATTTGCCACCATGACCACGAGGTGTGCCGACGATGGGAAGACGTCATTTTTCGGAAGAGTTCAAGCTCGAGGCCGCGAGCCTGGTGCTGGATCAGGGCTATACCGTGCCCGAGGCATGTGCCTCGCTCAATGTGGGCGACACGGCCCTGCGTCGCTGGGTCAAGCAGGCCCGCGCCGAGCGGGAGGGCACGGCCCCGACCGGCCATGCCCCTCTGACCGCTGAGCACCGCCGGATCGCCGAGCTGGAAGCCAAGGTCAAGCGCCTCGAGCAGGAGAAAGCGATCTTAAAAAAAGCGACGGCTCTCTTCGTCGAGGACGAGACGCGACATTCGCGGTGATCGACCGACTGAGAGAGCCTGTCAACGTGGCGCTCGCCTGCAAGACACTGGGCGTCGCCCGATCGAGTTATTACCACTACCGCGAACAGAAACAACGTGATGTGGACATCGAGCGGCTCGGGCTCCGAGCCCAAGCGAGCCGGTACTTTAACGAGAGCCGGGGATCAGCCGGCAGTCGGACACTGCGAGCGCGATTCGCCGCCGACGGCGTGTCGGTGGGCCGGTTCAAGGCCCGGCGGCTGATGCAGGAGGCCAACCTCGTCAGCCGGCAGTCTCGCCGCGCCCCGTACAAGCGCGCTCGGCAGGAGAAGCCCGAGGTGCCGAATCGATTGAACCGCGAGTTCACGGTCGAACGCCCCGACGAGGTTTGGTGTGGCGACATCACCTATCTCTGGACGGATGGCCGCTGGTGTTATCTCGCCGTGGTGATGGACCTGTTTGCCCGCCGCGTGGTGGGGTGGGCGGTCTCCAACTCGCCGGATGCCCGGCTAGCCGAGAGTGCCTTGATGCATGCCTGGGAGCAACGTGGGCGACCTGCCGGAGTGATGTTCCACTCCGACCAGGGCGTGCAGTACAGCGCGGCCTCCTTTGCGATGGCTCTGTCACGGTGTGGCATCGAACCGAGCATGAGCCGACGAGGCAACTGCTGGGATAACGCGCCGATGGAACGCCTGTTTCGCAGCTTCAAGAGCGAATGGACGCCACGCGGTGGCTATGACTCAATCACCGAGATCCGCCGTGACGCCGGAGCGTACCTGATGGGCTATTACGACTCGATCCGCCCGCACCAGTATCTGTATGGCAAAACGCCGGCGGAAACCGAGAAATCACTCAACGAACTGTCCAAGATCGCTTGACCACTACACACCGGGGTGTCTTCTTTTCGTCGGTTTTCTTGGACAAGCAAGAAAATCGACTCGCACGCCCGGCACCCGGACTTGCCAAGAATTCGTCCGCGAAACCGGCGTGCGAAATCCTGACGGTTTCTCTATAGACAACCCTCATCCCGCAAGACAAACGCCCTCAAGCATCTGTTGTTACAATAACCGCAACCAACGCATCGCATTCCAACGGCCGACCCAAGCAGGTCGGCCGATCGTTTTTCAAAACATTTCAGGAGCATCCGATGGACACTTCCTCCATTCGCGACATCATCGAATCGGCCTTCGAGCGCCGTGCCGAGATCAACCCGT
>NZ_JBKGYT010000116.1:0-4418 GCF_046545975.1 Guyparkeria sp.
GCCTGGTCGAGGCCGGCTGCGAGGTGCGCGTGGTGATGACCGAGGCGGCGACCCGCTTCGTCACCCCGCTCTCTTTCCAGGCGGTCAGCGGCCAGCCGGTGCGCACTACCCTGCTGGATGCCGAGGCCGAATCGGGCATGGATCATATCGCGTTGGCCCGCTGGGCCGATGCCGTGGTGATCGCCCCGGCCAGCGCGGACCTGATGGCGCGCCTGGCCGCCGGCATGGCGGACGACCTGCTGACCACCCTTTGTCTCGCCACCGAGGCGCCGGTTCACCTGGCCCCGGCGATGAACCGGCAGATGTGGGCCCACCCGGCCACGCAGGCTAACCAGGCGTTGCTGGTCGAACGCGGCGTGGTCATGCACGGGCCGGCGGCCGGCGCCCAGGCCTGCGGCGAGACCGGCGAGGGGCGCATGCTCGAGGCCGAGGCGATCGCCGAGGCCTTGCTTGCCGGTGGCGCGCCGGACCTGGCCGGGCGGCATGTCGTCGTCACGGCCGGCGGCACGCGCGAGCCGATTGACCCGGTGCGCTTCATCGCCAACCGTTCCTCCGGGCGCATGGGCTTCGCCATCGCCGCCGAGGCGGCCCGGCGCGGCGCGGACGTGACGCTGGTCGCCGGCCCCTCCTCCTTGTCCACGCCGGGTGGCGTGACACGCATCGACGTGGAGACCGCGGCCGAGATGCAGGCGGCGGTCGAGTCGATCGAGTCGATGGATATCTTCATCGGGGCGGCGGCGGTGGCCGATTACCGCGTGGCCGAGCCCGCGGCGAGCAAGCTCAAGAAGGACGGCGAGCCCCTGCGCCTGGAGCTGGTGCCCAACCCCGACATCATCGCCGGCGTGGCGGCACGTGCCGAGCGGCCGTTCGTCATCGGTTTTGCCGCCGAGACCGACCACCTGCGCGAACATGCCGCGGCCAAGCGTGTCGCCAAGGGCATGGACCTGATCTGTGCCAACGAGGTCGGCGCGGGCAAGGGCTTCGACCGGCCGGACAATGCGCTGCTGCTGTTGTGGGACGGTGGCGAGCGCGTGCTGGCGCAGGCGGGCAAGGAGCGGCTGGCAACCCGGATTTTCGACACCTATCACCAGATCACACAGGTTTCCGACGATGCATCGAGTTGAGGTCAAATGGCTCGACCCCCGGCTGGGCCGCGAGATCCCGCGCCCGGACTACGCCACCGACGGCTCGGCGGGCCTGGACCTGCGCGCCTGCCTGGACGAGGCGCTCACCCTCGCGCCCGGCCAGACCGAGCTGGTGCCCACCGGCATGGCCATCCACCTCGACGACCCGGGGCTGGCGGCGATGATCCTGCCGCGCTCGGGGCTGGGCCACAAGCACGGCATCGTGCTGGGCAACCTGGTCGGCCTGATCGACTCCGACTACCAGGGCCAGCTGTTCGTCTCGATGTGGAATCGCGGCGACAGCCCGTTCACCGTCGATGTCGGCGAGCGCATCGCCCAGCTGGTGGTCGTGCCCGTGGTGCAGGTAGCCTTCGAGGCCGTCGACGAGTTCGGCGAGAGTGCGCGTGGCACCGGCGGTTTTGGTCACACCGGGCGCGATTGAGCGACTGACAAACAACCAGAGAACACGAGAACATGTCCCGATTCGACCCCGCCCTGACCGCCGACGTATTGATGGAGGCGCTGCCCTACATCCAGCGCCTGTTCGACAAGACCGTGGTGATCAAGTTTGGCGGCAACGCCATGGTCGACGAGGATCTCAAGGACGCCTTCGCCCGCAACATCGTGCTGTTGAAGCAGGTGGGCCTGAACCCGGTGATCGTCCACGGCGGCGGGCCGCAGATCAACCAGGTGCTGGAAAAGCTGGGCAAGCAGGGCGAGTTCGTCGAGGGCATGCGGGTTACCGACCGCGAGACCATGGACGTGGTGCAGATGGTCCTCGGCGGGCTGGTCAACAAGGACATCGTCGCGCTGATCAACCGTCACGGCGGCCGTGCCGTGGGCCTGACCGGGCGTGATGCCGGGCTGGTGCGCGCGCGCAAGCTCAAGGTCACCCGCAAGAACCCCGAATTCGACGAACCGGAGATCATCGACATCGGCCACGTCGGCGAGGTGGCCTCCATCGACGCGGGCATCCTGCGCACCCTGGACGCCTCCGACGTGATCCCTGTGATCGCGCCGATCGGCGTGGGCGAGGACGGCGAGGCCTACAACATCAATGCCGACGTGGTGGCGAGCAAGGTCGCCCAGGTGCTCGAGGCGGAAAAACTGCTGCTGCTGACCAACATCGCCGGCGTGCTGGACCGCGAGGGCAAGCTCCTGACGGGGCTGACCGCCGATGACGTGGAGGCGCTGATCGAGGATGGCACCATCCATGGCGGGATGCTGCCGAAGATCAACTTCGCCCTGGATGCCGTGCGCGGGGGGGTCAAGACCGTCCAGATCATCGACGGCCGGGTGCCGCACGCGGTGCTGCTCGAGCTGCTCACCGACCAGGGGGTCGGCACGCTGATCCGGGGCTGATCCCCGGCATCAGCCGTTGGCCTTCAGGTCCCGGAAGCGCTGGATGTCCTGTTCGAAACGCTGTTCGACTTCATTTCGCTCGGATCGAGCGTCCTCCAGCGAGGCCTTCAGGTTTTTCAGGTCGCGGGCGTAGCTGCCGTCGTTGGGACTGTTCCGGGCCTTCTCTTCCATGCGTGCCGTCGATGATTCGAGTTGACGAATGCGGGCATCGAGACGGGCGAGACGCGAATCGCGGGCCTGCTCGATGTCCTCGACGCTGCTGTAGAGGGCCATTAGCACCTGGTTGTGCTTGCGCTCGGCGTCTTCGGCCAGGCGGGCATCCTCCTCGGCCTGGCGCTGCGCTTCCTCGCGCGCCTTTTCCTCGTCGGTCTTGCGCGGGGCCACCTCGCGGATGACCTGCCCCGTGCCTGAATCGATCACCTTGTAGCCGTTGGCCGCCGCCGCGGACGGCAGGGTGTCGCTGAACTGAAGCTGACCATCGGCGTCGACCCAGCGATAGGTGGCGGCGTTGGCCGCCTGGGTCGCGAGCAGTGGCAGGATGATGGCAATGACGCCGGCGAGTGCCTGTCGGTGGCGCATGTGCATGAGTCTCTCCCAGTGTCCATATCATGACCATCGGGGCGCGCCCGGTGGTCAACTGTTGACATCACGTCACGGTTGATCCGTGTTTCTCTTGTGTCACTGGGAGTTACTGCAATCATGGTGCCAGTTTTGGCGCCGGTCCGGATGATGGGCGACCTGTCAGTCGCCTTTCGCGCGCGACTCGAGCCCCAGGGCCACCCAGAGGCCGGAGAGCAGCATGGCGATGCCGACGAACCAGAACCCGGCCTCGATGCCGCCGGTGAGTGTGGCCACCAGCCCCAGCGCCAGCGCGCCGACGGCGTAGCCGAAATCGCGCCAGAACCGGTACACGCCGAGGATGCCGGCGCGCTCGACCGGCTCGCAGTGGTCGGCGACCGCCGCGCCCAGCGTCGGATAGAGCATTGCCATGCCCACGCCGGTGACCGCCATCGCGACACCCCAGATCCATGTCGAGTGGCTGAGCACCACGGCCATGATGCCCACCCCGCACAGCCACATGCCGCCGACGATCAGCCCGCGCCGGCCCAGCCGGTCGGAGGCCGGGCCGGTGACCAGTTGCCCGGCACCCCAGACCATGCCGTAAATGCCCACCAGGAAACCCGCGGTGACCAGGTCCGCGCCGCGCGCGACCAGCAGGATGGGCACGAACAGCCAGATGATGGTATCGGTGAACTTCTCCACCAGCCCGGCCTGGTTGATCGCCAGCAGGCTGCGATTGCCCCAGGTGGCGTGCAGGAAAAAGCCCAGACCGGAGCGGAGGGCCGGGACCTTGCCGTTGCCACTGGCTTTCTGCTGGGCATGGGCCCAGGGCAGGGTGTCGCGGGCCATCCAGATTGCCAGTGCCAGGGCCAGCCCGATCACGGCAAGACCGAACCAGAACAGGCCTTCGCGTGCCCCGAGCTGCTCGGCGACGATCGCCGCGAGGTAGCCGGCCACCGCCACGCCGCCGTAGCCGGCGAACTCGTTGGCCCCGTTGACCAGCCCGCGCTGGTGGGCGTGGGTGAGATCCAGCTTGCTGTTGAGCGCCATCGACCAGGCCAGCCCCTGGTTGATGCCCAGAAAGACCGTCGCCAGCAATACCCAGCCCCAGGAATCCGCGATCAGCAGCAAAAACGGCACCGGGATAGCGAACAGCCAGCCGGCGACGAGCACGCGTTTTCGCCCGTAACGGTCGGAAAAGCGCCCGGCAAGCAGGTTGAGCGTGGCCTTGATCACGCCGAAGATCACCACGAAGCTCGCAAGCAGGGTGAACGCCCCGGCGGCCAGACCGAAGTCCGATTCGGAGAGCACCGGCAGCACCGTGCGGGTCATGCCGACCAGGGCGCCGACGAAGAACACCTGCAGCAGGAA
>NZ_JBKGYT010000117.1:0-4417 GCF_046545975.1 Guyparkeria sp.
ATTTTTATAAACAACGACGGGTGGGTGACGAAAAACTTTGATTGGATGGCGACATGTTTCCGGTCCAACATGTTGAACACCGGGAATATCAGAACAACAGCATTTACTGGAGGAGATTGATGACGACTGCCAGCCTGCGCAACGTTTTCCATTTCGGCGAGGAAGTCGAGGGCTATCCGGTCCGGGTGATCAACGAGAGAGAGGCCCGCGCGGCAGCCGGGCTGCTCGCGCTGTTCGCGGGCTTCGCCTTCGCCCAGGGGTTCCTCACCGGGGATTTCATGTGGGAACGCCTGATGATCGTCGCGTTCTCGATCGAGTTCGGCATCCGCGTGCTGGTCAACCCGCAGTATGCGCCGTTCATGATCATGGGCCGACTGATCACCCGCAACCAGGAAGTCGAGTACGTCGGTGCGCCACAGAAGCGGGTGGCCTGGGCCATCGGGCTGATCATTGCGGCGATCATGGTCTGGGTGGTGTTCGTCGAGGCGAACACCGGCCTGATGAACCTTGTCGGCTGTTCCGCCTGCCTGCTGTTCCTCGCCTTCGAGTCGGCCTTCGGCATCTGCCTGGGCTGCACGGCCTACAACCTGCTCACCGGCCAGAAGGCAGAGCTCTGCCCCGGCGGTGCCTGCAAGGTCAAGCAGGTCGAACCGATCCAGCGGGTCAAGTGGTGGCAGGTAATCCTGGTGGTCGCCTTCCTCGGTATGTTGTGGGCCATTCCGGAATACAACCTCTGGAACATCCAGGACAATGTCGAGGTCGACGACTCCAACTTCGACTCCATCGATCTGGACAGTCTCTCGTACTGACCCCGGTCACCACCCACAGCCGCTCACGAGAAAGCCCGCCGGAACGGCGGGCTTCTTCTTTGGGTGTGGTGCACCATGGACACCGCCTCGACGCTCAGGTCCGCTCGCTGGTCAGTTCACCTGTCTCCGTCTCGTCGAACCGCGTGTCCATCAGGACCCTGTCCTCGCCGCGCAGGCGGGCGACCACCACCGCCCCCGTGGCATCGCTGTAGACGTTGACCGATGTCCGGACCATGTCCAGCAGCCGGTCGACCACCAGCAGCAGCCCCATCGCCTCCGCCGGGAGGCCCAGCACCCCCAGGATCAGGGCGATCGCCACCAGACTCGCCGAGGGTACCGCCGCCACCCCGATGGAAGTCACCAGCGCCAGCACGACGATCAGCACCTGCATCGACAGGGACAGGTCCACGCCATAGGCCTGGGCGATGAACAGCACGGCCGCGCATTCGTACAGCGCCGTGCCGTCCATGTTGATCGTAGCCCCCAGCGGCAGGACGAACGAGGCGGTCTCACGAGAGACCCCCGCCCGCTGGGTGAGCGCGTTGAGGGTGACCGGCAGGGTCCCGGCCGAGGAGCTGGTCGAGAAGGCCACCAGCAACGCCGGCCAGATCGCGCGGATGAACGTGATCGGCGAGCGCCTCGCCACGAACCACAGTACCAGGGGCAGCACCACCAGCGCGTGAATGGCCAGCCCCAGCACCACGGCGACGAAGAAGTCCAGCATGGGCAGGAGTACCGATAGGCCGCTCTCGGCGATCACCCCGGCCACCAGCGCGAACACCCCGATGGGCGCCACCCGCATGACCCAGTGGGTGATCTGGATCATCACGTCCTGCACGCCCGCCCAGAAATCCTTGACCACCTGCTGGCCCGGCGAGGTCACCCGGGTGAGCGCGATGCCGAACAGGACCGAGAAGAAGATCAGGCCGAGCATCTGGGCATCGGCCCCTGCCTCGACGATGTTGGCCGGCACCATCTCGCGCAGGATGTTGAAGAACCCGCTCAGTTCCTGCCCCTCGAGCCGTCCGGAGACCTCATCGCCGATCGGCGGCAGTTCCACGCTCTGGGACAGGGGCTGGCCGTCGGAAACGCCCGGCTGGTACAGGTTCATCACCAGCAGCGCGGTGGTCACCGCCAGGGTGGTCGAGAACAGGTAGTAGAGCATCGTCCGACCGGCCATCACGCCCACTCCGCCGGCAGTGCCCATGCTGGCCACGCCCGTGATGATCGAGGCCGTGATCAGCGGGACGATCAGCATTTTCAAGGCATCGAGGAAGAGCCCGCCCACGAAGCCATAGATGTTGCCCAGCGGAATGCCCGCCGCCTCGGTGCCGAAGACGCTACCGACGAAGAATGCCGCCACCAGCGCGCCCAGGATCTGCCAGTGCAAGGCCATGCCACTACTCCCCGATCGTCATCCTTCCTGCGGTGACACCAGCCGTTACTCGTCGATCGCCCGTTCGCGGATTTCAACGTCCGCTTCGTCGCGCAACGAGCGCATGAACGCGGCGATCAGCCGGTCCGCCTGATTGGACTCGAGTTGCGAGGCCATCATCCGGCGGGTTTCGGCATCCAGCTCACCGGGTTCCCCGGGGCGGTAGCCCGACAGCCGCAGCACGACACGATCGCCGTTCGGCAGGGTGCTGGCCCCGGTCGCCACGTCGTCGGATCCCGGAGGCGCCATGCCGAACGCGGCCTGCAAGACCTCGGCAGGCATCCGTTCGCTCTCCTGCCCGCGCTGGTACCAGGCCGGCTCGACCCAGTCGGCCGACGGCTCTGCGGCGGCGATCTCCGCCGGGTCGCCACCGTCGTCGAGCGCCGCGCGCATCGATTCGGTCAACTCGTCCAGTTCCGCGTCGATCGCGTCTCGCTGCCACTGCTCACGCACCTCGGACTCGACCTCCTCGTACGGCAACGGTGATGCCTCGCGGTATTCCTCCACCCGCACCACGGCGGCATGGCTGGATCCGAGCTCGATCAGCTGGCTGTTGAAACGCTCCTCGAGCACATCCTCGTCGAATGCCGCCGCGCGTACGGCCTCATGCTCACCGATGCCCTCGCCTTCGTCCGGGCTGATCCAGTCGCTCTGCTCGACCTCCAGGTCGACGGCCTCCGAGGCGGGAACCAGGCTGTCGGGCTGCTCGTAGCTCACGCTCGCCAGTTCCTCGGCCGCGTCGTAATAGGCTCGCTCCGCGGCATCCTGGCGCAGACGATCGAGCAATTCGTCCCGGGCCTCCTCGAGCGGCGGCACTTCGGCTTTGTCCATGTCGTACACCTCGATCAGGTGCCAGCCGAAACGCGTGCGCACCGGCTCGCTGAGTTCGCCAACCTCAAGGGACGCCAGCGCCCGGTCGAACGACTCGGCGATATCGCCCTCCCGGACACGACCCAGATCGCCGCCCTCGTCCCGGGAACTGCTGTCGTCCGACAGTTCCGCGGCCATCTCGTCAAAACTCGCCTCGCCCGAAGCGATAGCGTCACGGGCCTCCTCGACGGCCTCCCGGGCTGCGTCGACCTCGGGGGCGTCCGCATCGTCGCCCACCTGGACCAGGATGTGCCGGACCCGCTTGACCTCTTCCCCTTCCTTGCGCGCCTTGTAGTCTTCGTAGGCACTCGCGAGGGCCTCCTCCGAAATCTCCTGCGAGCCGGCAAGACGCTCGGGCGTGATCTCGATATAGGAGAGCCGCACCTGCTCGGGGCGAGCGAATGCCTCGGCGCGCTCTTCGTAGTAGGCGCGCAGTTCGTCCTCGTCGGGCTCGGGCAGCGACTGCGCCACCCGCTCGCGGTCGATACGGATCAGGCCGATCTCGCGCGACTGGTCACGCAGGGCGACGAGCTGACGCACCTCGGGATCGGTGACGAACGCGCTGCCGATCAGGGCCCGGTCGAGCGTGTTGAACAGCTGGTCCCGACGGACGTCGTTCTCGAACTGATCGACGCTCATGCCCTGCTGGGCCAGACGCCGCTCGTAGGTTTCCCGGTCGAAGTCGCCATCCGCATGAAACGCGGAGATCCCGCGGATCACCTGGGCCACGCGCTCGTCGGGCACGACGTAACCCTGCTCGCGGATGAAATTGACCAGCAGGCGCTCGTTGATCATCTCGTCGAGCACCTGGCGCTTGAGCCCCATCTCCTCGAACATCTCCGCGGTCAGCTGCTCGTCGCTTTCGGCAATCATCTGGGCGCGGCGCTCGGCAAAGGCACGGTCAAGCTCGCGCGAGGTGATCTTGTCGCCCTCGACCTCGGCCACCGTGGGATCGCTGCCGCCGCCCATGTACTCGCCAACACCCCAGAGCATGAACGGGATGCTGATCAAACCAACGATCACATAAGCGAGCCAGCCGCGAATCTTTTCGCGGATATCCATCAACATGTCTTCTTCACTCCCCGTGCGGGTCTGTCTTTCAGTGCGGGACCAGCCGTGTCCCCTGGTCGGTCCGACCGTGCGCGTGCCCACGGCGGTAAACGCCCGGCATGATAGCAGGCTTGGCGGCCTCACCCATTGCCTGCCCGTCTGTCACCCCGTCTTCGCCCTCCCCGCAACGTCCGGACGGGCGGAAAACCACGACGGATGTCGTCGAAACCGGGTAGTCAGGCAAAAAGAAAGG
>NZ_JBKGYT010000118.1:0-4332 GCF_046545975.1 Guyparkeria sp.
AACCCGAGCCCGAGCCGGAACCCGAGCCCGAGCCGGAACCCGAGCCCGAGCCGGAGCCCGAGCCGGAACCGGAGCCCGAGTCCGAGAAGAAAGAAAGCGACAAGGACAAGCGGGACGCCGAGGACAGGTCGGCCGACGACGATCGCGAGTCGTCATCGGACCGGCAAGAGGATGATTCCGAGGCCGATGAGCAGGCCAACAAAGGCGCGGACGACGAATCCGCAACCGATCCGGGATTTTCGGCCGGTTACCTCGACAACCCGCCACCCGACTACCCTCGCGCCGCCCAACGCTTGCGTCAGGAAGGAGAGGTACGGCTCCGGGTCAAGGTAGATGCCGACGGCAAGCCGGTGGAGTGGTCGATCGAGCGTTCGAGTGGCCACGAGAGACTGGACCGCGCGGCGAAGAAGGCCGTGGCCGAGTGGCGATTCGAGCCCGCCAAACGCAATGGCAAGGCCGTCGAGGGCGAAGTGATCGTGCCGATGCAGTTCAAATTGCGGTAACCATTTCCCTCAATGCGAACCGTTTGCATTTCGCTTTGTATTGATTATCATGCCGGCTGCGTTCCGGCGATCAAACCAACCAACCGAACCGACCGGGGGCTTGCCCGATGGATCTCTTTCTTGTCTTCGACCACGGCGACGGCGTTCTTGTCGGGGTGTTCATCACCCTGCTGATCATGTCGGTGGCGACCTGGGCGGTGGCGGCCACCAAGCTGTTCGCCCTGATCGAGCGCCGCCGGGCGACTCGCCACAGCATGGACGCCATTGCCCGCTGCCACCGCGCGAGCGAGCTCGAGACCCAGCTGGCCGACCGCGATGACCCGACCGCCGCCCTCGCGCAGGCCGGGCTGCGCGCGGTGCGCGACTACCGGGGTCCCCTGGAAGGCGACGCCGAGGCCCGCCAGCGGCTGGACGAGGCCCTGATCCGCGGCATCCGCCAGGCGCTCGATCGGCAGGAAACCCGCCTGCAGGCCGGCCAGTTGCTGTTCGCCACGGTCGGCTCGCTCGCGCCGTTCGTCGGCCTGTTCGGCACGGTCTGGGGCATCTACGGCGCGCTGATCGACCTGTCCTCCGCAGAAAGCGTCTCGATGGGGCTGGTCGCCGGGCCGCTGGGCGAGGCGCTGGTCGCCACCGCCGCGGGGCTCGCCGCCGCGATTCCGGCGGTGCTGTTCTTCAACCTGTTCAACCGCAGCCACCGCCTGTACCGCCAGACGCTCGACGCGGCGGCCCATGACGTCCACTCCCTGCTGATGCACGATTCGACCCTGCCGGACTGGGCGCGCGCCGGGCAGCGCCGGACCGACCCGAGCGACGATCCCCGGCCGACCACCCGCCCCGTGGAGGCCTGACCATGGCATTCGGTCGACTCGACGATCACGACGAGCCGATGGCGGAGATGAACGTCATCCCGCTGGTGGACGTGATGCTGGTGCTGCTGGTGGTCTTCATCGTCGCCGCCCCGGTGATCACGCATTCGGTCACGCTCGACCTGCCCAAGGCCAGCAGCGAACGCCAGGACGAGGACCCCGAGTCCGTGACCCTCTCGCTCGACAACAAGGGACAGCTGTACCTGGACGACAAGCCGCTCTCCGAAAGTCGGCTGGAGAGCGTGCTGACCCAGGCGCGGCGGGACAACGACGACCTGGTGGTCTACCTGCGCGCCGACGAATCCGTGCCCTACCGGAAGGTCGCCCGCGCCATGGCGACCGTCAAGACCGCCGGCATCGAACGCCTCGGTTTCGTCTCGGAGCCCGAAACGCCATGAACGAGCCCCGCAAACACGAGCGGCCTCATGCTCCCGGCGAAACCCGAGGCGACGGGCAAGGCCACTGCATTGAAAGCCGCGAGCTGATGTCACGCGACGGTCAATGCTGGATCTGCCATGACGGTCAGCGCTACCAGTTGCGCGTAACCGCCGCCAACAAGCTGATTCTTACCAAATAACCGCAAGCCAGCCAGACCGAGCCCCTCGCCGAGCGGGGGCGCAAGGTCAAGCCAGCCAGCACTGCCAATCGGCCGGTTCCACCGGCATAAAAACGAAACGACAGGAGAGCTGACATGACCTTCCGACCCACGCAACGCGGGGCACTGGCTGCTGCCATCGCCACCGCCCTGGCCACCCCGGCATTTGCCCAGGAAACCGCCACCGTCCCCACCCCGAGCTCGGCCAGCCCGGTACTCGATCGCATCTCGATCGTCGGCGGGGCCGACGCCATCCGCGACGTGGCCGGCTCGGCCCAGGTGCTCGACCAACAGACGCTGGAGACCATCCCGGGCAACGACCCGATGAAGGTGCTGCGCCAGGTGCCCGGCGTCTACGTCACCGAGGAGGAAGGCCACGGCCTGTTCCCGAACATCTCCATCCGCGGCGCGAACCAGGACCGCAACACCCGCATCACGGTGATGGAGGACGGCGTGATGATCGCCCCGGCCCCCTACGCCGCGCCGGCCGGGTACTACTTCCCCAACATCGCCCGCATGGACTCGGTCGAGGTGCGCAAGGGTTCGTCCTCGATCGAGTACGGCCCCTACACCATCGGCGGCGCCATGAACATGACTTCCACCCCGATCCCGGGCGAGGCGCAGGGCCGCGTGCGCGTGTCGGCCGGCGAGCGCGACGGCAGGCGCCTGCACGCCTGGTACGGCGACAGCGAGGAGACCTTCGGCTACCTGCTCGAGACCTACCAGGACCACGCCGACGGCTTCCGCGACCTGGACACGCCGCAGAACGGCCATGAGAACCCCGGCTACGAGATCCAGAACTACCTCGGCAAGTTCCGCATCAACACCCCGGCCAGCGCCGAGCGTTACCAGGAACTGGAACTCAAGCTGGCCCGCGACGACAAGACCATCGACGAGACCTATCTCGGTCTGACCCGCGAGGACTACGAGGCCGACCCGTTCCGTCGCTACGCCGGTTCGGGCAACGACCAGATGAACACCGAGCACACCCAGTACCAGCTGCGTCACTTCATCGAGGTCAACCCCGATCTCGACGTCACCACCACGCTGTATCGCAACGAGTTCCACCGCAACTGGTACAAGCTCGCCAGCGTCGACGGTACCGGCATCTCGGACATCCTCGCCGACCCGGACGCCAACGCGGGCGAGATGAGCTGGATCACCGGCGCCAACAACGATGACCTGCGCGGCGACATCAAGGCCAACAACCGCGAGTACGTCTCGCAGGGCATCGAGTCGCGCGCCAACTGGCACCTGACCACCGGCGACATCGACCACCACCTGAAATTCGGCCTGCGCTACCACGAGGACGAGATCGATCGCTTCCAGTGGGTCGACGAGTACGACATGGTCGACGGCTCGCTGGTGCTGACCGATGCCGGTACGCCGGGCGACCCGGACGCGGGCAACCAGGTGACCGAGGCGAAGACCATCGCGGCCTTCGTCCAGGATCGCATGGACTTCGGCCGTCTCGCCGTCACGCCGGGCCTGCGCTACGAGTCGATCGACATCGACCGCACCCGCTACGCCGACCCCGATCGCAGCACCGTCGCCCGCGACGACGAATCGGCCAGCTTCGACGTGCTCATCCCGGGCCTGGGCGCGACCTACGACGTCACCGAGAACTGGCAGCTGCTCGGCGGCGTCTACAAGGGCTTCGCGCCGACCGGCGTTGGCGGTGCCGACGAGGAAGAAGCCGTCAACTGGGAGGCCGGCGTGCGCTACCAGAACGGCGCGTTCCAGTCCGAGGTGATCGGTTTCCTCAACGACTACGAGAACCTGGTGGGCGTGTGCACCGCCTCGACCGGCGGCGACTGCAACGTCGGCGACAGCTTCGACGGCGGCGAGGTCGAGGTCCGCGGCATCGAGGCCGTCGCGCTCTACGACCTGTCCGCCGGTCGCGACTGGGCCGTCAACGTGCCGGTCCGCGCGGCCTACACCTGGACCGACACCGAGTTCCAGACCAGTTTCGACTCGAACTACGGCGCCTGGGGCGACGTGCAGCAAGGCGACGAGTTGCCCAACACCCCCGAGCATCAGCTGTCGCTGTCCGCGGGCGTGGTCGGTGAGCGCTTCGGCGTGCATGCCACGGCCAACTACGTCGGCGAGACCCGCGCCGTGGCCGGCAGCGGCTCGATTTCCGCCGACGAGAAGGTGGACTCCCGCACCGTCTTCGACCTGTCGGCCAACTACCGCCTGACCAAGAACGCCAAGCTGTTCGCCGAGGTGGAAAACCTCACCGACGAGACCTACGTCGCCGGCATCCGCCCGGCCGGCTTCCGCGTCGGCAAGCCGCGCACCGTCATGGTCGGGGCGCAGTTCGACTTCTGATCGAACGGCTCATTCCGCGCCCCCACGGGCGCGACAG
>NZ_JBKGYT010000119.1:0-4222 GCF_046545975.1 Guyparkeria sp.
ACATGCTGCTCGGCCGCATCGAGACCGGTCTTCGTCTGAAAGATGTCGGAAAGCGACAGGTAGGCCTCGGCCAGCGCCGGGGACTCGGCCATGATGCCGATGAGGTTGGGCAGGAAGCCGAACGCCGCCGTGGCCTTCTCGATCGTGTCGGCGGCCTCCGGTGGCGCGGTGTCGGCGGTATGGACGGGATAGCGGTCGGACATTGGCGGGACTCCTTGACGGCCTATAATTGATCGAGCGTTCAACACACTGGTAACGTAGTCCAGAATGAACGATCGTTCAAACAAACAGCGGGGCAGGACCCCTCGGGATTGATAGTCACCATGCCAAGAACGCCGGCATTCGAACGCGACGAGGTATTGGCCGAGGCCATGACGGTCTTCTGGTCGCAGGGCTACAACCGCACCTCGATGCGCGACCTCACCCACGCGACCCGGCTCAACCCGGGCAGCCTCTACGCGGCCTTCGGCAACAAGCAGGGCCTGTTCCTGGAGTCGGTCGAGTTCTACAGCCGGGCGCTGCGGCGGGAAGCCGAAGCCGTCTTCGGCGGCAACGGGAACGCGGCGGCACGAATCCGCCGGTTCTTCGACAACCTGCTCGACGGGGACCGGCGTGACGCGGACAGCAATCGTGACAGCCGGGGCTGCCTGCTGATCAACACCCTGATCGAGGCACCGGCCGACGAGCCGGAACTGCGCCGACGCGCTGGCGAGGCGCTGGGATACGTGGAGGGTCGTTTCGCCGAGGTGCTAAGGGAAGGACAGGCCGACGGTTCGATCCGAGCGACTGCCCCCCCGGAACGCCTGGCACGCCTGCTGATGACGGGCATCTTCGGGCTGCGCGTCTACGCCCGGATGCCCGACGGGCAGCTCCACGTGCACGAGATCGTCGACACCCTCCTGGAGGGTGTTTTCGAGAACGGGTGATCCGTTCACCGTCCAGTCCAACGCTCGAGGCCTGGTAACCTGGTGCGGTTAGGGAAACTCTGCACGACTGCCATACCGCTCTGCGAATTTTGAGCCGGGCAGAGTTTCCCAAAGAAACTGACGGACAGGACACCCATGGACTCGACAGCGAACCGCTGGATCGGCCTGCACGCACGGCTGGAAACACCCCGACTGCGCGAGGAACTGGAACGGTTGGGGCTCACGGATCTCGCCCGCTGGCACGCCGGCCTGACCGGCGACGAGGCAGCGCCCGCCGTCGGCAGCCACCTGGCCCGCCAGCTAGCGGAACTGATACTGGCACTGCGGGAGAGCGATCAGCCCACCTGGCATCGCCGCCTCGAGGAGTTGCGTGCCGCACTTGACGCCGCCGGCCATCCCCTCGCCCCGCTGGTCGATGACATCCCGACTCCACCCTTTCGACAATTGCTGGAAGTCCTGCCGGAAAGCGCCGCCACGGTCGGTCAATCCCGCAGCGAACGTCCGGACTCCCCTCTTGATATCTCGGCCCTGCTGACAGGGTCGGCCCGCACGCCCAGCCTGGTCAGCCAGATCCGCAAGGAACTGCTGTCGGCCGACCGGGCCGACTGGCTGGTGTCCTTCATCAAGTGGAGCGGCATTCGTCCACTGCGCGAAGTGCTGACACGGTTCACCCAGACCCCGGCCCCCGATGGTGGGCCGCGCCTGCGGGTGGCGACCACGTCCTACATGGGCGCCACCGATATCAAGGCCATCGAGTTCCTGGCGGGACTGCCACATACCGAGGTGCGCGCGTCCTTCGACACCCACCGTACCCGCCTGCACGCCAAGGCCTACACCTTTCATCGGCAGACGGGATTCGGCAGTGCCTACGTCGGCTCGGCCAATGTCTCTCGAGTGGCACTGGACGAGGGACTGGAATGGACGGCCAAGGTCAGCCAGCATGAGTTGCCGCATCTGTGGCGCGAAATCACGGCTGCCTTCGACACCCACTGGGAGGACCCGGCGGAATTCGAGCCCGTGCGTGCCGATGATCTGACCCGTCTACGCGATGCACTGGCCGCCGAACAGAAAACGAGCTCGGGAAACCCCGCCCCAGCAGCCACCTTCTTCGAACTGAAACCCTACGGATTTCAGCAGGAAATCCTCGACGACATCACGCGCGAACGGCAGGCGGGATTGTCGCGACACCTGGTGATCGCCGCCACCGGCACGGGCAAGACCATGATCGCGGCCTTCGACTACCAGCGACTCGTCCGCCAACGAGGCGACGGTTCCCGCCCGAGCCTGCTGTTCGTCGCTCACCGAAAGGAAATCCTGCAACAGGCCCGGGACACCTTCCGGCATGTGCTGCGAGATGCCGACTACGGTGACCTGCTGGTCGGCGACAGCACGCCGACGCAGAACCGGCACCTGTTCTGCTCGGTGGCCAGCTGGCACAGCCGCCATCTGTGCGATCTGGACCCGGCACATTTCGATTACGTGGTGCTCGACGAGGCCCACCATGCATCAGCTGACAGCTACCAGGCCCTGCTCGCGCACCTGCAACCCAAAACCCTGCTCGGGTTGACTGCCACGCCGGAGCGGACGGATGGCCGTGATATCCGTGATGATTTCGGCAAGCGATTCACGCACGAGATCCGCCTACCCGATGCCATCGAGCGTCGCCTGCTCGCCCCATTCCATTATTTCGGCATCGGCGACCATCCCGATATCGACCTGAGCAATCTCGACTGGCGTAGTGGTCGCTACGCCACGGCGGATCTCGATTCGGTATTCAGCGGCAACGACGCCCGGGCCAGATGGGTCGCCGAAAAGCTGACCGAGACCGTGACCGATGTCGAACAGATCCGCGGGCTGGGCTTCTGCGTAAGCCGGCAACACGCCCGTTTCATGGCCCGGTGCTTCACCGCCTGGGGCCTGCCGTCGGTCGCCCTGACCGGGGACAGCCCCCGAGACGAACGTCAACGCGTCCAGCGTGACCTGATCGATCGCCGTATCCGTCTCATCTTTACCGTCGATCTGTACAACGAAGGCGTCGACATCCCGGAGGTCGACACGGTTCTGCTCCTGCGGCCCACCGAGAGCTTGACCATCTACCTGCAACAACTCGGGAGAGGCCTGCGCCTACATGACGACAAGCCCCATCTGACGGTGCTGGATTTCGTTGCACCACAGCACCGGCAATTCCGCTACGCCGACCGCTTCCGTGCCTTGAGCAGCAACCGGCGCCAGCGCGTCGACCAGCAGGTTGAACACGGCTTCCCGTGGTTGCCCAGCGGTTGCCTGGTCGACTTGGACCGGGTGGCCCGCGAGCATGTGCTGGACAACATCCGCCAGCAACTGGGCATGCGACGGCCTCAGCTTGTTCATCAGTTGCAACAGATGGTGCGCGAGGGGGTCACGCCGACTTACAAAGCGATACTGGACCGGCTTCACCTCGATGAGCCCGACGAACTGCTGCGTCACGGTCCACCCTGCCTGTTGCGCGCCGAGGCACGCGGGCAGTCCCTCGAAACGATCGAGCGATACCGCAAACCCCTCACGCGCGGACTCCGGCAGCTGGCCCGGTGCGACGACGTGCAGTTGCTGGAAACGCTGACCACGCATCTGGAAGGAAACGGATCGGCAGACACAGGAGTGCTGACACTTGCCTACGCACTACTCTGGCCGAACAACCGCCCCGGAGACGGCAGCCGCAACGCCATCGAGCGCTTCATCCAGGAAAACGTGGCGCTCCACCACGACTTGCTGGATATCGTCCGGCATCGTCGAGATTCACTGCTGCCCGCCAGTGGCATCCGCCTCGAAGCCACCGGGCCGCTGGAACTGCATGCCGGCTACACCCGCGAGCAGGTGCTGCTGGCATTCGGCAAGGGCACGCTGGATGCGCCGCATACCTCGAGGGAAGGCGTGGTCCATATCGCCGAACGTCGCGTGGATGCCTTCTTTGTCACCATCGACAAGGCAGAAGGCGATTTCAGCCCCACGACCATGTACGAGGACTACGCCATCACCGACCGGCTGTTCCACTGGCAGAGCCAGTCGCGCACCACGCCGGAATCACCCACCGGGCAACGCTATATCCACCATGTCGAGCGCGGCTACCAGCCGATGCTGTTCATGCGGACCCGGCGTTCGCTGGCCAATGGCCTGACCGCGCCATTCCATTTCTGCGGGCCGCTGCGCTACCGTCGACACGAAGGCAGCCAGCCGATGAGCATTGTGTGGGAACTGGAATACCCCTTGCCCGCGCATCTGCTGCGGGAAGCTCGATTGGCGGGATAGTGCGCTCGCTA
>NZ_JBKGYT010000120.1:0-3910 GCF_046545975.1 Guyparkeria sp.
ATTCGCCAGCATGCGCCGGGCGGCCAGGTACCCCGCGACGCTCCATGTCTGGTCGAGCCGGGCCTCCTTGCCCACCAGGCGACCGCCCCGGCCGTCGTAGTATTCGGCCCACTGCTCGGCCGCCAGGCGTTCCTCCACGGCATCGAGCGCCTCGGTGGCGAACTCGCGTCGTCCGGCGCGTATCGCCGCGGCGGTGAACAACCACAGCAGGAACGGCCAGTTGCCGCCGTTGTGATACGACCAGGGCGCGTTCTTGGGGTCGCCCCCCGTGAGGAGTTGCCAGTCGCGCCCCTCCAGGGCCGGGAAGACGAGCTTGACCGGGGTTTCGCCCAGCAGGTCCTCCCGGCGGGATTCGAACAGGTTGAGAATCGCCTGCGCCTGCTCCCGGTCGGCCAGGCCCGAGAGCACGGCCAGCAGGTTGCCCTGCGAGAACAGGCGCACGTCGAGCCGCGCCGGCCCCAGGTTGCCGGCGAAGTAGCCACCGTCGCGGGGCATCCACTCGAACAGCCACTCGGGAATGGTGTCGGGGCGGATATTGAACGGGTTGACGGCATCCGCGCCCAGCTCCTCGACCTGGTAGCGATAGATGCGGTTGAGTGTCGCCATGTCGAGCCAGTAGTAGTGGCGCAGGTGATGAGCGAGATGCGACTCGCGCTCGGCGACCGCCCGCCGAAGGGGGTCGTCGACCGGGACGTCGAGCAGACCATCAGCCGCCCGCAGGGCCAGGTGGAACAGGACCTGGATGTCCAGCGGGTGGCCGTATACGCCGAGCCGGCGGTCGATCATGAAGGCACCGTCCGGCACCAGCAGTGTCGGCAGCATCTCGTGGCGCGGGGGCAGGCAGAGCTCCAGGATCAGCCGGATGCCGCGCTGCATGGCATCGGATTTCGCCAGTGACTCGTCCCCGCTGGCCCGGGTGTAGGCATGCAGCAGGTAGAGCCACCAGAAGCCGGAGTCGATCGGTGTGACCCGGGCGATGGCATGTTCGCCGAAATCCGGCTCCAGGCGTTCCTCGGCTCCCGTCCCCGCGACCCGGAAGCTCGCCGGCATCATCCCCTGCCCCGGACGGAAGCAGTCCATGTGGTGGTCGGCGCTCTGCAGGTCCAGCGCCACCCGCAGGAAGTTGCGCACGATCTCGTGCTCGCCGCGCAACAGGAAGGCCACCGCCGAGACGAAGAAGTCCCGGGTGAAGACGTGATCGTAGTTCTGCGCGGGAGCGTCCCCGTCGCCGGAGGCGATGGTGCCGACCGGCTCGCCCCGGTAGCGGACAATCGAGGCATCCAGGCGACGCCAGGCCTCCCTCTCGACGGCATTCGACGCGACACCGCGCCGGGACAGACGCGAGAGCCACCCCGGGGCGTTCATCCCCGCGCCTCCCCGGCCACGACACGCCCTCGTGCCGATGCCACCGAGCAGCATTCGCGATCGATGCGGGTCAGGCAGTCCCGCGGACGGAAGCTGTCGGCGTGCGCCTCGTCGAGCATGAGCTGCCAGTCCTCCGACGGCTGGCCGTCGAGCAGGTCGCCCGGGCGCAGGTACGGGAAGATCTGGTCGTAGCGGCGCACAGCCTCCGGGCTGATCCGCCGGTAGATGTGGGTCCGGTTGAGTTCGTGCGGGTGGCGGATCCCGGCCGAGGCGATCAACTCGGCGGTGGCATGCACCGTGCCGCGATGGAACTGTGCCACCCGCGTGGCCTTGTCGGGGACCACCAACCCCGCATAGCGACGGGGGTCCTGCGTCGCCACGCCGGTCGGGCAGCGGTTGGTATTGCAGGTCAGGGACTGGACGCAACCGAGCGCGAGCATCATCCCGCGGGCGCTGTTGCAGATGTCCGCCCCGAGCGCGAGATTCTTGACCAGGTGGAAACCGGTCAGGATCTTCCCCGAGGCGATCACCCGGACGTGCTCGCGCAGGCCGAAGCCGGTGAGGCAGTCATCGACGAAGGCGACCGCCTCGCGCAGCGGCATGCCCACGGAGTTGCTGTATTCGATGGGGGCCGCGCCCGTGCCGCCTTCGCCGCCATCGACGGTAATGAAGTCCGGGTAGCGGCCGCGCTCGACCATGGCCTTGCAGATGGCGACGAACTCGCTCTTGCGCCCGATGGCCAGTTTGAAGCCGACCGGTTTTCCGTCAGACAACTCGCGCAACCGGTCGACAAAGTCGATCAGCCCCAGCGGCGAGTCGAAGGCGGTGTGCGCCGGTGGGGAGATGATCGCTGTCCCCGGGGGCACGTCACGTATCGCGGCAATCTCCGGCGTGTTCTTCTCGGCCGGCAGGATGCCGCCATGCCCCGGCTTGGCTCCCTGCGAAAGCTTGATCTCGATCATCTTCACGTTCGGCAGGCAGGCCTTGTCACGGAAAGTGTCGGGGCAGAAATTCCCATGATCGTCGCGGCAGCCGAAATAGGCCGTGCCGATCTGCCAGACGAGATCGCCGCCCGGCTCCAGGTGGAACGGCGTCAGGCCGCCTTCGCCGGTGTTGTGATAGAAACCGCCCTCCCGGGCGCCCCGGTTGAGGGCGAGGATCGCGTTGCGACTCAGGGCGCCGAAGCTCATCGCCGAGATGTTGAGCACGCTGGCCGAATAGGGCTGCCGGCATTGCGGGCCACCGACCGTCACGCGCAGGTGGGGATCCAGTTCCTCGACGGCGAGGGCCGCGAGTGACTGGCCGATCCATTCGTAACCCAGCCGATAGGTGTCCACCCGCGTGCCGTAGGGAACGGTTTCGTTCTCCCGTTTGGCACGCTGGTAGACCACCGACCGAAACATGCGACTGATCGGCGCGCCGTCGGTGTCGGATTCCAGCAGGTACTGGCGGATGAATGGACGCAGCTTCTCCGCCAGCCAGCGTCCACGCCCGACAAGCGGGTAATTGCGAAGCAGGGTATGCCGATGCTGCCGCATGTCGTAGAGGCCGACGGCGACCAGTGGCAGCACGATCAGGTAGGCCCACAGGAGCGTCGGCCACAGGAAGGCGAACAAGGCGATCGCCGCCGTGACCAGGGACGAGACCAGCAGAAAGGCTCGTCGCATGCCTAACCCTCCCGCAGCGCTCGCCATTCAGGGACGCGACCGCCCCCTCCCGCCAGCGGGCCGGGGGCGACCGCCACCACCGGGGTGGGCAAAAGCTGGAACCGCATCGCTTTCATTGCTTGGCTCCTTTCGGGTCAAGGGCGTTTGCCGGACGCCATCCGCCGACAGGGGTTGGGCGCTCTCCCGGCGGCATCCCGCCGTGACCGGGAACGTCGAACGTTCAGTCGGCGCCGGCAGCCTGACGGGCGAACCCGTCGAGTGCCTTGCGCACCTTCTCCTGCACCGGCTTGGCACAGTCACCGATCCCGTGGCGCTCGACCAGGTAATCGGCCGTGTTGTAGGCCACCTTCACGGCATCCCCGTCTTGCCAGATCAGCATCTTCATCGGCAGGTCGATCGCGACCGTCGGCGCGCACTTCATCAGCGCAGTACCGGCCTTGGGGTTGCCGAAGATCACCAGTCGCGTCGCCGGCATCTCCATGTCCACTGTTTCGGCGTTCGCCTGGTGATCCACCTGCGCCATGACCTTCAGCCCCTTGCCCTCCACCACCTCGACCAGTCGCGCTTCGGTCTCGGCCACGTCGTAGCGGCTTTCCACGACCGCCAGCCCGTCATCAGCGAGAACGGTGGCCGGCAGGGTCAGGGCGAGGGCCAACGGCACCGCCGGCATCGAGCGCAGGCACGCAAACATCGTCTTGGGATTCATGGCATCACTCCGTTCGTTCGTCCGGTTACCAGAACAGGGTTAGTTCACGCCGACGGCGGCGTCCACGCATTGCCCCGCATCGGTTCGTCCACCGGCGTGTCCGCCAAATGGTTGGTGTAGTTGCTCAGCGTCTTCTGGGCGATGCCCACCAGCACGTCGAGCAACTGGGACG
>NZ_JBKGYT010000121.1:0-3757 GCF_046545975.1 Guyparkeria sp.
TGAACACCCTGCTGGCCGGTGCCATGGCCGTGACCTTGGCCCAGCCCGCGCTGGCGGAAGACGCGCCCGAGGGGCTCTATTCCATGGACGCCCTGATCGGGGCGGCGGTCTTTCTCGCTACCGACGAGAACCGCGAGGTGGGCGAGGTCGAGGACGTGCTGGTCGCCGAGAACATGAAGGTCCATGGCCTGGTGATTGAACTGGACGATGACATCGACGGCGTGGGCGATGACGACTACCGCTTCGTCGAGGTGCAGCAGTTCTCGGTGGCGACCCGCTCGAGCGACCGGCTCGACCGGGTTTCCTATGCCGTGTTCCTGAACGACGAGCTCGACCAGGTGCGCGACTACCCGCGTGTCGACAACGACTGGTGGGCCGAGACCAAGGCAGCCGCCGCCGACATCTGGTCGAACACCAAGTCGGGCGCCTCCAGCGCCTGGCGGGCGACCAAGGACACCACCTCCGACGTCATCGACAAGACCAAGGAAAAGACCCGCGACGTGCTCGAGAGCCTGCAGCGCACGCTCGAGTAATCCCCCAAGTAATCCCCTTGGGAGCGAGCCTCGCTCGCGAAAGCCGCGTCAGCGGCTGTGCCGGCAAACGGGATGCCCGCGATTCGACCCGGACCGGGGCACGCGCCAACGGCGCGTTTCGCGAGCTGGGCTCGCTCCCACAATGGGGAGGTGGTCGGTCACGCCTTCGCCGGCGCCAGCATCCGCTCGAGGTAATGCCCGGTGTACGAACCCTCCACCGTGGCGACCTGCTCGGGGGTGCCGGAGGCGATGATCCGCCCGCCGCCCGAGCCGCCTTCCGGGCCGAGGTCGACGATCCAGTCGGCGGTCTTGATCACGTCGAGGTTGTGCTCGATCACGATCACGGTATTGCCGTGGTCGCGCAGGCGATAGAGCACACGGAGCAGTTGCGCGACGTCCTCGAAGTGCAGGCCGGTGGTCGGCTCGTCGAGGATGTAGAGCGTGTGCCCGGTGTCGCGCTTGGCCAGCTCGCGCGAGAGCTTGACCCGTTGCGCCTCGCCGCCGGAGAGCGTGGTGGCGTTCTGCCCGAGCTTGACGTAACCCAGCCCGACGTCCATCAGGGTGGTCAGCTTGCGGTGCAGGCTGGGCACCGCCTCGAAGAAGGCGGCCGCCTCCTCGATGGTCATCTCCAGCACGTCGGCGATGGTCTTGCCCTTGTAGCGGATGTCGAGCGTCTCGCGGTTGTAGCGCGCCCCGCCGCAGACGTCGCAGGGCACGTACACGTCCGGCAGGAAGTGCATCTCCACCTTGATCACGCCGTCGCCCTGGCAGGCCTCGCAGCGTCCGCCCTTGACGTTGAAGGAGAAGCGCCCCGGCGTGTAGCCGCGCGAGCGCGCCTCCTGGGTGCCGGCGAACAGCTCGCGGATGGTGGTGAACAGCCCGGTGTAGGTCGCCGGGTTCGAGCGCGGCGTGCGCCCGATCGGCGACTGGTCGATGTCGATCACCTTGTCGAGCTGCTCGAGCCCGTGGATGGTCCTGTACGGCGCGGCCGTCGCGCTGGCGCGATTGAGCTGGTGGGCGCAGATCTTGTAGAGGGTGTCGTTGATCAGCGTCGACTTGCCCGAGCCGGACACGCCGGTGATGCAGGTGAACAGCCCCAGCGGGATGCGCAGGGTGTCGCCCTGGAGGTTGTGCCCGCTCGCGCCCTCCAGCGTCAGCATCTTCTCGGGGTTGGCCCGGTGGCGTTCGGGGATCGCGATCTCGCGCTTGCCGGAGAGGTACTGCCCGGTCAGCGAGTCCTGGTTGGCCTCGATCTCTTTCGGCGTGCCCTGGGCGACCACCTGCCCGCCGTGTGCGCCCGCGCCGGGGCCGATGTCGAGGACGAAGTCGGCCGAGCGGATGGCGTCCTCGTCGTGCTCGACCACGATCACCGTGTTGCCGAGATCCCGCAGGTGGGTGAGCGTGCCCAGCAGGCGGTCGTTGTCGCGCTGGTGCAGGCCGATCGACGGCTCGTCGAGGATGTAGGACACGCCCACCAGCCCCGAGCCGATCTGGCTGGCCAGCCGGATGCGCTGGGCCTCGCCACCCGAGAGCGTCTCGGCGCTGCGGTCCAGCGACAGGTAGTTCAGGCCGACGTCATTCAGGAACTTCAGCCTTGAGCGGATCTCGCGCACGATCGGCGTGGCGATCTCGCCGCGGGCGCCCTCGAGTTCCAGCTCGGCGAAGAACGCCGCCGAGTGGCCGATCGACCAGCGCGTGACCGTCGGCAGGTTGTGTCCCTCGATGAACACGTGCCGCGCGGCGCGGTTCAGGCGGGTGCCGTGACAGCTCGGGCAGGCCTGCTCGGAGATGTAGCGCGCCAGTTCCTCGCGCACCGCCTGCGACTCGGTCTCGCGGTAGCGCCGCTCCATGTTGGGCAGCACGCCCTCCCAGGGGTGGGTGCGCTCCTTCGCCCGGCCGCGCGGGCCGATGTAGGTAAACGCGATCGTCTCCTTCCCGGACCCTTGCAGGATGATCTCGCGCAGGTTCTCGGGCAGGTCCTCCCACGGGGTCTCCAGGTCGAACTCGTAGTGACGCGCCAACGAGGAGAGCAGCGCGTGGTAGTAGGCATTGCGCCGGTCCCAGCCGCGTACCGCGCCGGCGGCCAGCGACAGCTCGGGGTTGATGATCACCTTCTGCGGGTCGAAGAACTGCTTCACGCCCAGCCCGTCGCAGCTCGGGCAGGCGCCGACCGGGTTGTTGAACGAGAACAGCCGCGGCTCGAGCTCGCCCAGCGAGTAGCCGCACTTCGGGCAGGCATGCTTGGAGGAGAAGACGTGTTCTTCGTCGGAATCCATGGAGACCACCATCGCCTGCCCGTCGGCCAGGCGCAGCGCGGTCTCGAAGGATTCGGCCAGCCGCAACTGCAGGTCGTCGCGCACCTTGAAGCGGTCGACCACCACCTCGATGGTGTTCTTGGTCTTGGGATCAAGGGTCGGGATCTCGTCGATCTCGTAGACCGTGCCGTTGATGCGCACCCGCAGGAAGCCCTGCGACTGCCATTCCTGGAAAAGCTTGTGGTGCTCGCCCTTGCGGTTCTCGATCACCGGCGCGAGCAGCAGCCACTTGGAGCCCTCCGGCAGGTCCATGACGTGGTCGACCATCTGCGAGACGGTCTGCGCGGTCAGGTCGATGTCGTGGTCCGGGCAGCGCGGGATGCCGGCGCGCGCGTACAGCAGGCGCAGATAGTCGTAGATCTCGGTGACCGTGCCCACCGTCGAGCGCGGGTTGTGCGAGGTGGTCTTCTGTTCGATCGAGATCGCCGGGGAGAGCCCTTCGATGGTGTCGACGTCCGGCTTGTCCATCATCGACAGGAACTGGCGCGCGTAGGCCGACAGCGACTCGACGTAGCGGCGCTGGCCCTCGGCGAAGATCGTGTCGAAGGCGAGCGACGACTTGCCCGAGCCCGACAGGCCCGTGAAGACGATCAGCTTCTCGCGGGGCAGGTCGACGTCGATGTTCTTGAGGTTGTGCGTGCGTGCGCCGCGGATACGGATGAACGGATCGGCCATGGTGCAGGGATGCTTCGCTCGTTTGAGTGTGTCCGCCTGCCGGCGGGGAACCGGGTAGTGTAGTCGAAAGGGCTCCGATCTCGTTGCCCGGGGCCGTCTTCCCGGTGAGCGCATCGCGGCTCCGGCCCGGTGTGGTGTCGCGATTGGGTCAGGCGTTCCCGGATGCTTTATAGTGTCCCTTTGCGCTCGCAGGGGCCGGTGACACCACCGGCCGGCAGGAACCACGAAGGAGTT
>NZ_JBKGYT010000122.1:0-3671 GCF_046545975.1 Guyparkeria sp.
GGCAACCCCTGCGCCCCGACCGATCGATAGGGTCGCCTGAGGGGGCGCATGTTCGACGCGGAAACCATGCTCGACAGGGTCGTGGCCGGAGAGATGCCCGTCGACCGGGTCGATGCCGGGCTGGCGGCCCTGGACGAATGGGTGGCCATCCATCAGGCGCTGGCCGGCGACGACCAGAACGTGCTGACGGAACTGTTCCGGGATCACCGGGAAAGCGGCTTCGGCTACTGGGAGCACTTTCCGGCCGATGACGCATACGACCCTCGCACTGGAGCGCGGTTCTACTACCACGCGCATGATCCGGCCGAGTGGGAGCACCGGGAACATGGGCACTTTCACCTGTTTCTACCCGCGTCAAACGAGGCCGGGTTCGCGCATGTGATCGCCGTTTCCATGACACCGGATGGTCGGCCGCAGCGCCTGTTCACCACCAACGAGTGGGTGACGGGGGAGCAGGTCGTCCCTGCCGCGGCGTTGCTCGAGCGTCTGCCCGCGGGCTTCGAGATCAACCGGGCCCGCCCCTCCTGGCTGGTCGGTCGATGGCTGACCGCGCTGGTGGCCCTGGTGATGCCGCAGGTCGAGGCGCTGCTGCTCGCCCGTGACGAGGCACTGACCGAGGCAGACGGTGCGTGGCCGGCCCCGGCCGTGGTGGCCGACAGGACCCGCCACGTGCTGAGCGAATGCGAACTGGACATGCCGGAGGTAATCACCGCCTGGGGGCGATATGCCGAGGGTCTTGAACCGGGCTGACGGCGTGATTTTTTCTCACCCGCTTGGGGTGGGCTTTTCAGGCGCCAGTTAGTGACGCCGATCTTGTTGTACGAAGAAGGAGTTGAGTCGTATGAATCCGAAACGGTTTATTGTCGTTCCCGCCTCGGCGGCCGTGCTGGCCGCCGCCCAGGGAGCCTGGGCACTGGACGTGCCCGGATCGGTCGTTGATCCCGCGTGGCTGAACGACAACCTTGATGAGGTCGCCGTCCTGCAGATCGCCGGTGGCGAAAAGGCCTTCCAGATGGCGCCGAAGTACGAGACGGTCAAGGGCAAGAAGGTCGTGTCCGTGGTGGCCGGTCACGTGCCCGGGGCGCAGTACGTCGACTGGAGCGCCGTTCGTGTCGATCGCGACATGGACGGCAAGAAGGTCGGCAAGATGATCCCGACCAAGGAGGCGTTCGAGACGTTCGTCCGTGCGCTCGGCGTCGACGAGGGCGAGGCCGTCGTTATCGTGCCGGCCGGCCTGAGCGATTCGGACTTCACCAAGGCCGCTCGCCTGTACTGGCAGATGAAGTACTACGGCCACGACAACATGGCGCTGCTCGACGGTGGTCTGGCCAACTGGCTGGCGGCGGGCTTCGATGCCGAGACGGGCAAGCCCGAGGCGGTCGAGGGCGACTGGTCGGCTTCCGACGAGCGCGAGGAAATCATGGCTACCTACGCCGAGGTGCGCGAGGCGGCCGACAATCCCGGGAGCGTCGAGCTGCTCGACGCTCGCCCGCACAACCAGTACATGGGCGTGTTCAGCAAGTCCAAGGAAGTGCCGGGTCACCTGCCGGGTGCCAGCAATATCCCGCCGGAGCTGCTCGTGCGTGCCGATGGCGCGGCTGCCAACTTCCTGCCGGCCTCCAGCTACGAGTCGGTCATGGAGTTCAAGGACATCGATACCGACGAGCCGATGATCACCTACTGCAACTCCGGCAACCTGGCTGCCGGGCTCTGGTTCGTGGCCAGCGAGATCCTCGGCAACGACAGCGTCAAGCTGTACGACGGCTCGATGAAGGAGTACGGCATGTATGCCGCTGAGGGGGCCGAGTCGGCCAACCCCGCCAAGGTGTACTGATCCGGCTCGGGCCAAGCGATCCGGCCCGACCGACCGAAGACGGACCCCGCCCGAGTGGCGGGTTTTTTCGTGTTCGGCGGATCGCCCCCGGCCGGAGATTTCCGTCCGGCAAGCGGGTCGGTCACCGTATACACTCAGGACAGGTCCAAGAGAGTCAGCCAAGGAGGTTCGACCGATGAATACCTGGGTACTGGTGGCCGATGCGGCGCGAGCTCGGTTCTTGATCGCCCGAGACAATCCCGATGCCTATCTCGGGAGCCAGGCGTTTCCTTCCAGCCAGCCTGCCCCCAAGGGCGCGCTCGAGGAGATGGAGACGCTTTCGAACCATGCCGCGAGGCTGTCGGACCAGGACCTGGAGACCGACAGGCCCGGGGCCACGACGGACCGGAAGGGCGACGCGATGCATGCCTACGAGCCGCCCAACAGCGTCCGCGACGTGGAGGCACGGCGGTTTGCCCGGGAGATCGTCAAGCGACTCGACAACCTGCGCAACGAGGGCAAGCTGGATCGCTTTTACCTGTTGTCCGCCCCGGATTTCCTGGGCGTCCTGCGCGACGAGATGGACAAGGGGCTGAGGGAGATCGTGGTGGCGGAAAAGGCGCGGGACCTGTCCATGCAGACGCCGCAGGATATCCGGTCGGCACTGCCGGAAAGGCTCTGAAGCCCTATTTCGTAGTCAAGCCAACGTCAACAGGGAGATCAGGATGTTCCTGAAACGCAAAGACAACGACGACATGATCGAGATCCTGGACGCCGAGTCACTGGCGGACCCGGCGCAGCCGACGGTGGTGGGTCGCCAGCATGCGGGCGAGGAAATGCAGGATGAGGAAGACTTCGAGAAGGCGGACCTGGAGTTTCCGTCCGGCGAGCCCCTGCCGCGCTGCTGGCTGGACCTGCACTGGCGGGAAGACTGAACGCCGGCAGCCATGCGTGAAGGGCCGTCTCATCGAGGCGGCCCTTCTTATTGGCCAGGTTCGCCAGCTCGGAGTGCGTCAGGGAATGGCCCAGAGGGTCAGAGACAGCAGAAGGCTCGCGATCGCGGCACCGACCAGCGGCAGCATCATCAGGCCGGCCAGTGCCTGCCGACGCGCCATCCGCCAGGCGGTCCAGATCAGCACTACCAGCCAGGCGGCGGCCACCAGGAGCGCGAGAAGGGAATAACCCGCGCCGAGCAGCAGCACGACGGCCAGGGGCAGGGCGAGGATCAGTGCCAGCATGCCGGTCTCGCTGCCCGGTCTCGGTGTCGTGATGGCGGCGGCGTAGGCGAATGCGGCCCAGGCGAGCAGGAAGGTGAAGCCCATCGCGCCAGACACGGGCGAGGCAGGCAGGGTGCGGGCCCCCGCGGTACCCGGCGGGTGGATGTCGACTCCCAGCCAGAGCAGCAGGACCGCCACAACGAGACTGACGGTCATCCAGAAGGTCAGGGCGCGACGATCGACGTTCGGTTCCGGCATGGCATCGACTCCTGAGTGTGATCGGGTCATTTCCGGGCGCCTGTTCCTGCCAGGCTCTGACAGGAACATAGCATTCCGGTCGCGGGCGGGCACCGGGGTCGCGCAACCACCCCTGCACTTGTCTGACAGGAAACTCCGCATTAATGCCGAGCGGAGGCCCGGTGTCCGGGATGTTCGTCAAGGGAGGCGTGTAACGTGCATGTTCTGATTACCGGTGGCGCCGGTTTCATCGGGTCACATCTGGTCGATCATCATCTGCGCAAGGGGGACCGGGTGCATGTCGTCGACAACTGAGCACCGGGTCGCTCGACAACATCTCGCCCCATCTCACCCATCCGGAGTTCCGCTTCACCGAGGATGACATCGTCACCTGGCCGGACCTC
>NZ_JBKGYT010000123.1:0-3620 GCF_046545975.1 Guyparkeria sp.
GAGACGGTGCCGGCGGGGAAGGTCGCGCGCAGGACGTCCATGGCGTTCAGGCCCTCGTCGAGCTGGCCGGTGACCTGCGAGACGATGTGCATGACGTGCGAGTAGCGCTCGATGATCATGCGCTCCTCGAGCTTCACACTGCCCACCTTGGCGACGCGGCCGGTGTCGTTGCGCCCCAGGTCGATCAGCATGACGTGCTCGGCGATCTCCTTGGGATCGCTCAGGAGATCCTGCTCGAGGGCCTTGTCCTCGGCCTCGGTGGCCCCGCGCGGGCGGGTGCCGGCGATGGGGCGGACGGTGACCGTGCCGTCCTCCAGCCGGGCGAGGATCTCGGGGCTGGAGCCGACCACGGTGAAGTCGCCGGCATCGATGAAGTACATGTACGGCGAGGGGTTGATGCTGCGCAGCGCGCGGTAGAGGTCGATCGGCGCGGCGCCGAACTCGATGCTCATCCGCTGGCTGGGCACCACCTGCATGACGTCGCCGGCCGCGATGTACTCGCGGATGGCGCGCACGGCGTTCTCGTAGCCCTCGCGGGTGAAGGTGGCGGTGAAGTCGTTCTCGTCGATGTCACGGCCCGGGGCGCTCGAGCCGTAGTGGGCCACCGGCTCGCGCAGGCGGGCGGCCAGCGTGTCGAGGCGGGCGTGGGCGCGGTCCAGCGCACCGGTCTCCGACGGGTCGACCAGGGTGACCAGCAGCAGTTCGCTGGAGAGGTTGTCGACCACGACCACCTCTTCGCTGGCCATCAACAGGATGTCGGGCACGCCCAGCGGATCGTCGGCGTCGAAGTTGGCCAGGCGCGGCTCGATGTAGCCGACGGTCTCGAAGCCGAAGTAGCCCACCAGCCCGCCGTGGAAGCGCGGCATGTCGAGCGGCTCGAAGACGCGGTAGCGGGCCTTGAAGCCCTCGATCCATGCCAGCGGGTCGTCGACGGTCTCGTCCTCGACGACCTGGCCGTTCTTTTTCACCACCACGCGGTGGCCGTGGACGGTCAGGACGGTGGGGGACGGCAGGCCGATGATGGAGTAGCGGCCCCAGCGCTCGCCGCCGGTGACGGATTCGAGCAGGTAGCCGAAGGGCCCTTCGACCAGCTTGGCGTAGACGGAAAGGGGGGTGTCGTAGTCACCCAGCACGCGCCGGGTGACGGGGACACGGTTGTAGCCCTCGCCCGCGAGGCGGTCGAGGTCGTGGTGGGTAGGGTGAAACGGGCTGAAGGCGGCGGGCATGGTCAAACTCTCCTTGAGAACGAAGGGCTATGGCGTCGGTGAAGGTCGCTTCATCCTCGCCATCGCCATCGGAGCGTTGCCCTGCCCGCCATGGCGCTATCTCCCCACCAGCCCGGGAAGCTCGGTCATCGAGTCGATCACCGCGTCCGGGTCGAAGTCGCGGATGTCACGGCCGTGGTTGTAGCCGTAGCTCATGCAGACGATGGAGAAGCCCGCGGCGCGCGCGGCCTTCACGTCGGAGATGGAATCCCCGACCATCAGCGCCTCTTCCGGGTGGATGTGGAACCAGCCGGCCGAGTAGATCAGCGGGGCCGGGTCGGGCTTCTTCCGCGGCAGGACATCGCCGCTGATGACCACCTCGAAGTAGTCCCGGAGGCCCGCCTGCTCGAGCAGCGGCAGGGTGAAGGCCTCGGCCTTGTTGGTGACGCAACCCATCGACAGGCCCAGCGACCTGACGAAGTCCAGCCCCTCGACCACGCCGTCGAAGACCCGCGAGTGCTGGCCGTTGCTTTGCAGGTAGTGCTTCTTGAACACCGGCAGGGCGCGCTCGAACTCGGCCGGGTCGGGGTGGCCGTCGAGGTCGTTGGTCAGCGCGCGCTCGACCAGCCGCTCGACGCCGTTGCCCACCCAGTTGCGCACGTCCTCTTCCGCCCGCTCGGGGTTGCCCAGCTCGCGCTGCATGGCGTTGGTCGCCACCAGCAGGTCGGGCACCGAGTCGACCAGGGTGCCGTCCAGGTCGAACAGCACCATGCGCGGGGTGAACCGGGGTGTGGCCTGGGACATCAGCGCTTGACCTTGGCCAGCTCGTCACGCATCGCCTTGACGATGGTGTCGTAGCGGTTCGGGTCGGAATCCTGGCCCTTGCCGAACAGCGCGGAGCCGGAGACGAAGGTGTCGACGCCGGCCTCGGCGATCTCGGCGATGTTGTCCGGGTTGACGCCGCCGTCGATTTCCAGGCGGATGTCACGGCCGGAGCGGTCGATGATCTCGCGCGCCTGGCGGGCCTTCTCGAGGGTCGCCGGGATGAACTTCTGGCCGCCGAAGCCCGGGTTGACGGACATCAGCAGGACGATGTCGACCTTGTCGATCACCCATTCCAGCACGTCCAGCGGGGTGGCCGGGTTGAACACCAGGCCCGACTGGCAGCCCTCGTCGCGGATCAGCTGCAGGCTGCGGTCGACGTGCTCGGAGGCCTCCGGGTGGAAGGTGATCGAGGTGGCGCCGGCCTTGGCGAAGTCCGGGATGATGCGGTCGACCGGCTTGACCATCAGGTGCACGTCGATCGGCGCGGTCACACCGTGCTTGCGCAGCGCGTCGCAGACCAGCGGGCCGATGGTCAGGTTGGGCACGTAGTGGTTGTCCATCACGTCGAAGTGCACCCAGTCGGCGCCGGACTTCAGGACGTTGTCCACTTCCTCGCCCAGGCGGGCGAAGTCGGCGGACAGGATGCTCGGGGCAATGATGTAGTCGCTCATCGGGAAGGCTCCTCGGATATCGGTAGATTCTGGCCAGCGCCTCCCCCGGACCGCACATCGCGCGCGATGGCGGGACAGGGAAGGCGCAGGATACTGCCCGCCAATGTACCGGAATTCGCGGCTTTTTTTAAGGCGACGGCAGCGGGCATCCCTGCCGGCCGATCCGCCCGGCTGGCCGCCCCGGTCGGCGAACGCCGGACAAATCGGCTAGAATCCGGCGACATTTTCAACCCGCGGGACCCCGTGCCCATGTTTGCTACCGAACTGCTGCTTCGCGAATTCGTCACCCACGACGTGCAACGCTACATCCTCGCCAAGCCCGAGGGTTACACCTTCACGCCCGGCCAGGCGCTGGAACTGGCCATCGACGAGCCGGAATGGCGCACCCAGGCCCGGCCGTTCTCGCTGACCAACCGCGTCGACGACCGCGTGCTGGAACTGATGATCAAGAGCTACGGCAGCCACGACGGCGTCACCCAGCATCTCGCCCGGGCGAAGCCCGGCACGAAGCTGCTGGTGTCCAAACCGTTCGACAGCTTCAATTACGAGGGACCGGGCTGGTTCATCGCCGCGGGGGCCGGCATCACGCCGTTTCTGGCCATCATCCGCGACCTCGCCGACCGTGACGAGCTGGGGCAGCAGAAGCTGATCTACTCCAACAAGACCGGCGACGACATCATCCAGCAGCGCGAGCTCAAGGCCGCCTTCGGCGAGAACGCCCACTTCGTCTGCACCCGGGAGAGCTCGCCGCTGTGCAGCCACTTCGGCCACGTCGACGAGGACTTCATCCGCGAGCACATCCGCGATCTCGACGAGGAGTTCTACGTCTGCGGCCCGCCGGCCTTCACCCAGCAGGTGAAGAAGACCCTGCGCGCACTGGGCGGCAACACCCGGAGCATGGAATTCGGCTGAGCCATTA
>NZ_JBKGYT010000124.1:0-3473 GCF_046545975.1 Guyparkeria sp.
TCCTCCAACCGCCCCATCAACGTAGCCTCCGGCGCCACCCGCCACTCGTCGGCCAGACGAAACGCCCCCCGCCCCAACTCACTCTGCACCTCGACAATCACCGGCAACCCCTCCCCCTCGCGGAACGGCTCGATGATGTCGAGCATCCGCTCGGTCGCCTCGACGCCGCAGTCGGGGGTGAGTGCGATGGTGACGCACTGTGCGAACCGCGCCCGCGCCTCGCCCAGCGTGTAGAGCCGCTTGTGCCGAATCCGCAGGTTGCCGTTGAAGGAATCGAAGGAGACGTCGCCCTCGACGATCACCAGCTGGTCGCGGCCGACGCGGTCGGCGAGGGTCTCGATGTCGTCGCCCACCAGCCGCATCTCGCCGCGGCCGTGGCCGTCATCCAGGGTGACGAACAGCTGCTTGTCGCCGCTCTGCGTGCGCATGGTGCGCTCGGCGACGCACAGCCCCGCCACCACCGCCGGCGTGCCGCGGACGAAACCGCCACCGGCAGCGGCCGCGGCGGCCTCGGCCTTGTCGGTCAGCTCGTCGAGCCGTCCGGTGATGAAGCACTGGATCTCGTCGATGTACTGGTTGATCGGGTGGCCGGTCAGGTACAGCCCGAGCATGTTCTTCTCGAGGCGCAGGCGCTCGTCGTCCGACCACTCGGGCAACGGCTTGATCGGGCTGGCCACCGCCGTCTCCGGCTCGTCCATGCCGCCGAAGAGATCGCCCATGCCGGCCTCGGCGGCGGCGGCGACCTGGCTGGCCGCCTTCATGGCCTCGGGGATGTGGGCGTGCAGCGCGGCGCGCGAGGGGCCGAGCTCGTCCAGCGCGCCGGCGCAGACCATGGCCTCGAGCACGCGCTTGTTGAGCGCCTGCGCGCCGACGCGCTGGCAGAAGTCGTTCATGTCGCGGAACGGGCCGTTCTCGGCGCGCTCGTCGACGATGCGCTGGATGACGCCCTCGCCCACCCCGCGGATCGCGCCCAGGCCGTAGACGATCTCGCGTTCGCCGCCGGCGGTGAAGCGGTAGGCGCAGCGCTGCACGGACGGCGGCACCACGTCGAGCTCCATGCGGCGGCATTCCTCGATCAGGCCGACGACCTTGTCGGTGTTGTCCATGTCCGCGGAGAGCACGGCGGCCATGAAGTACGCCGGGTAGTGGGCCTTGAGCCAGGCGGTCTGGTAGGCGACCAGCGCGTAGGCGGCCGAGTGCGACTTGTTGAAGCCGTAGCCGGCGAACTTCTCGACGAGATCGAAGATGCGGCCGGCCTCGTCGACGTCCACGCCCTTCTCTTTGGCGCCGTCGAGGAAGATCTGGCGCTGCTTGGCCATCTCCTCGGGCTTCTTCTTGCCCATCGCCCGGCGCAAGAGGTCCGCGCCGCCCAGGGTGTAGCCGGCCAGGATCTGCGCGATCTGCATGACCTGCTCCTGGTAGACGATCACCCCGTAGGTGGGCTTGAGCACGTCCTCCAGCCAGGGATGGAGGTACTCGACCTGCTGCTCGCCCTTCTTGCGGAGGATGAAGTCGTCGACCATGCCCGAGTCGAGCGGGCCCGGGCGGAACAGGGCCACCAGGGCGATGATTTCCTCGAAGTTGTCCGGCTGGAGCTTCTTGATCAGGCCCTTCATGCCCTTGGACTCGAGCTGGAACACCGCGGTGGTCTCGCAGCGCTTGAGCAATTCGAAGCTCTTGGCGTCGTCCATCGGGATGGCCGAGATGTCGATCGGCTCGAGGCCCGCCTTCTCGCGCGTGGCGTTGATGGCCTTGAGCGCCCAGTCGATGATGGTGAGGTTGCGCAGGCCGAGGAAGTCGAACTTGACCAGCCCCACGGCCTCGACGTCGTCCTTGTCGAGCTGCGAGGCCGGCGAGGCGTGGTTCGCCTCGCAGAACATCGGCGTGAAGTCGGTGAGCTTGGAGGGCGCGATCAGCACCCCACCGGCGTGCTTGCCCACCGAGCGCGGCAGGCCCTGCAGCGCCCGACCCATGTCGATGATGGCCTGCACTTCCTCGTCGCGATCGTAGAAGTCCTTCAGGTCGGCGGAGTAGCGCTCGGGCTCCTTCTGGCTCTTCTCGGTGCGCCCGAGGGCGTCGTCGAGCGAGACGTCCATCCCGGGCTTGAACGGGATCAGCTTGGCGATGCGGTCGACGAAGCCGTAGGGGTAGCCCAGCACCCGGCCGACGTCGCGGACCACCGCCTTGGCGGCCATGGTGCCGTGGGTGGCGATCTGCGAGACGGCGTCGCGGCCGTACTGCTCGGCGACGTAGTCGATCACCCGGTCGCGGCCTTCCATGCAGAAGTCGATATCGAAGTCGGGCATCGAGACCCGCTCGGGGTTGAGGAACCGCTCGAACAGCAGGTCGTAGGCCATCGGGTCGATGTCGGTGATCAGCAGCGCCCAGGCGACGATCGAGCCGGCACCCGAGCCCCGCCCCGGCCCGACGGGGATGTCCTGGCGCTTGGCCCACTGGATGAAGTCCGCGACGATCAGGAAGTAGCCGGGAAAGCCCATCTGGATGATGACGTCCAGCTCGCGTTCCAGCCGCTCGCGGTAGGTCTGGTGATCTTCTTCCGGGACGCGCTTGAGGCGTTCTTCCAGCCCCTGGGCGGAGAGCTCGCGCAGGTAGTCGGATTCGGTCTGCCCTGCCGGGGTGGGGAAGTTGGGCAGGAAGTTCTCGCCCAGCTTGAGGGTGACGTTGCAACGCTCGGCGATGGCGAGGCTGTTGTCGAGCGCCTCGGGAAGATCACTGAATAGCTCGCGCATCTCGGCGGCACTGCGCAGGTACTGGCGGTCGGCGTAGTCACGCGGGCGACGCGGGTCCTCGAGCGTGCGGCCTTGGTTGATGCACACCCGCACCTCGTGGGCCTCGAAGTCGGTCTGGTCGAGAAAGCGCACGTCGTTGCTGGCGACGACCGGAAGGCTCCGGGCGATGGCGAGATCCACCGCCGACTCGATGAACGCGCCCTCGTTGACGCGGTTGGTGCGCGTGAGCTCGAGGTACAGCCGGTCGGGAAAGCGCTCGGTCCAGAAGGCCAGCGCCTCGTCGACGATGTGATCCAGCCCGTGGACCAGCCCGCGGCCCAGGTCGCTGTCCACGCCGATCAGGGCGATCAGCCCCTCGGACTTCTCAGGCGTGAGCCAGTCGCGGTTCAGGCAGGGCCGGTCGTCGTGCTGGCCCTCGCAGTAGGCCTGCGAGAGCAGTTCGGTCAGGTGCAGAAAGCCGGTGTCGTTCTGCGCGAGCAGCACCACGCGCGACGGCGGGGTCTGGGCGTTCTCGTAGACGAAGCAGTCCGCGCCGAAGATCGGCTTGATGCCCGCGCCGAGTGCCGCCTTGTAGAACTTCACCATCGCAAACAGGTTGCCCTGGTCGGTCAGTGCGATGGCGGGCATACCGCGTTCCTTGGCATGCTTGACGGCGTCCTTGACGCGCAGGGTGCCGTCGATCAGCGAGTACTCGCTGTGCACGTGCAGGTGGACGAAGCTCAT
>NZ_JBKGYT010000125.1:0-3411 GCF_046545975.1 Guyparkeria sp.
GGGTCCTCGGTGCGTCGGCCGTGAAATGTCTGTCGCAGTCGGCCGATGAACCGCTCTTCACCGGCGTCCAGGATGACCTGATCGCCGGGAATCAGCGGGGCTTGTTTCAGGGTGACCGAAGCCTCGGGCACGATGATCGCGATGTCGCCATCCTCGGTATGCCCCAGGTAGCCGTGTATGTCGTGGCTGTCGTTGTTGACGAACAGCCGGAAATCACCGGCCTGCCCGGCATTCGTGCGTCGGTCCAGCGACAGGTCGGCACCCGTTTCCCGCAGGTAGTCGTCGGCGGCCTGCAACTGCTCATCACTGAAATACGTTCGCTTGATCCAGTCGGATTCCACCGGCATATCCTCCCCTGCTGTTCTCTACCGACCAAGCGTAGATCAATCCGGTAGTCGACGGCTCGGCCTGATGTGTAGAAGACTAATGAAACGCCGGCTACCATCTATCGCCGGGAAGGCAACCACGACAAGGAGGGTGACGATGCTGATGCTGGAAGTGAAGGACGTCGGATGGTGGTACTGGCTGGTGACGGCCATGCTGCTCAGCTACGGGCTGCTGATCGACCCGATGGGGCTGCTACTGGCAGTCGGTTTCACCGTGATCAACCTGGCTCATTTTGCCCTGCGGGCCGACCGCCTGACCGCGTTCCCGGTGCAGGTGCGGTTCTTCTACCTGCTCCTGTTGCTGGTGGCGTTGCCCGAGGCCATGCACTGGTTGTTCTGGATTCCCGCGATCGGTACCTGGGCGCAGGTGCTGGTCGGTTACTGCGCGATGGCCCGCCTGGTCTCGCTGTTTCCCTGGAACCGCGATGAACCCCTGACGGCCGGCATGGTCCGGCGACGGTTCCTGTCCGCACCGGTGCGCGGGCGTGTCGGCGGGAAGGGCTGATCGCCGCGACCTGTCTCGCCGCGGAAAAGGGGTGGAATGCGTTAAGATGGCCGCGTTTCACACCAGATAGCGGATATTTCATGAGCGATATGCCCCATTGCCCCGAGTGCGGCTCGACCTTCACCTATCACGACGGCACGCTGTACGTCTGCCCCGAGTGCGGGCACGAGTGGTCCGGCGATGGGAACGCCGCGGGCGAGGAGGCCGAGCCTGCCGCGCGCGATGCCAACGGCAACCCGCTGGCCGACGGTGACACGGTGACCGTGATCAAGGATCTTCGGCTCAAGGGGGGCTCCGGGACCGTGAAGGTGGGCACCAAGGTCAAGAACATCCGCATCGTCGAGGGTGACCACGACATCGACTGCAAGATCGAGGGCTTCGGGCCGATGAAGCTCAAGTCCGAGTTCGTCAAGAAGGCCTGATCACGAGAGCCGACGGAGATTCGAGACATGACCGTTCGACAGGAGATGCCCGTCCAGCGGATCACGCTCGACGAGGTGGTCGCCCATTGCGACCGGGTGGCGAGGCAGGTTGCCGAGAGCGGGTTTCGTCCCGACACGGTCGTGGCCGTCGCGCGAGGCGGCTTTGCCCCGGCGCGGTTCCTGTGTGACTTTCTCGACGTGTCGCGTCTGCTTAGCCTGCAGCTGCGTCACTACCGCTCCGGCGGGCGTGCCGAAAGCCGTGCCGAAGTCAGTGAGCCGCTTTCCGGCGAGATCGCCGGTCGCCGGGTGCTGCTGGTGGACGATGTCAACGACAGTGGTGACACGCTCGCCGCCGCACTGCCTTACCTGAAAGATTTCCGACCGGCCGAGTTGCGCACCGCCGTGCTGCACGAAAAGGCGAACACCGCGCATCGGGCCGACTTCCACTCCGGCTTCGTCGAGGAGTGGCGCTGGCTGCTTTATCCCTGGGCGGTGGTCGAGGATGCCGGCCAGTTCCTGCGCGAGATGGACCCGTGTCCCACCTCGGTCGAAGCGGCCCGGCAGCGGCTGGAAGCAGCCCATGGTCTCGTTCTGAGCGGTTCGGAAATCGAACGGGTATTGTTCTACAACGGTATCCGGCCCGCTTGAATCGACCGAGACCGTCTGTCTCGGGCCCGGATTTTCCCGGCGACCACGACAGGGAACGGAAGGCCCGCCCCCGACGACGGCATGGCGGACGGCAAGGAGGTGAGAGTGACGGCAGTTGAACACGGCTCGGGTGGATCTCGACGGCGTGGCCGGTCGGGGCATGCAGGCCGCGGGGTGGCGGTCCTTGCGCTCCTGCTGTCACTCGTCGCGACGACCGGCTGGCAGACGACGTCGGCCGACACCCTGCGCTTTGCGCCCCTGCCCATGGAGGATCGAAAGATCCTCCTGTCCCAGTACGCCCCGCTGCTCGCCTACCTCGGCGAGACCACCGGTGACGCCTACCGCTTTCGCTTCTACGACGATTACGGCCGCATCCTCCAGGCCCTGCACGACGACGAGGTGGACGTGGCCTACCTGGGGCCGCTTCCCTACGTGCGCCTGACCGCGAAGGACGAGGACTTCGTGCCGCTGGTGCAGTTTCTCAACGAGGGCGGAAAGACGACGTACACCTGCGCGCTGCTGGCCTTCGGGGGCGACCGGATCGATCTCGAGGACCTGGAGGGGCGGCGCGTCGCGCTGACCCAGCCGTACTCCACCTGTGGCTACCTGGTCACCGAGGCGTTGCTTCGACGGGAGGGGGCGAGCCTGGCGGCGAACGACTTCGATTACACGGGCAGCCACTCGGAAGCGATCCTGAGCGTGGTGCGCGGCACGCACGCGATCGCGGGGGCGCGTACCTCGATCGCGAGGAAGTTCGCCCATCTGGACGTGACCGTTCTCGCCGAGTCCGACCCCCTGCCCGGGTTCCTGCTGGTGGCCAACCCGCGAACAACCACCGATGCGCAGCGGGCGGCCATCCGCGAGGCGCTCGTCGGTCTCGACCCGGCCGGTAGCGAGGCCGACCGCGAGCGCCTGTCGCACTGGGGTGCCCCCATTCGCTTCGGCGCCGTTCCGGCGGAAGACTCGGCCTATCAGGGCGTTCGTGAACTCGACCGGCAACTGCCCTCGGGGATCCCGGGGATCGACCGATGAACCGGGTCGCCCGCTACCTGGTTGTGTTCGTCGTCCTCGAGCTGCTGCTCGTGGCGGTGATCCACGCCCGCTACAGCGAACTGTCCCAGCAGCGTCTGGACATCAACCAGGCCGAGGTGCAGGCAGCGTACGGGGCGACCGTGGAGGGCACGCGTCGCATCAGCGGCCTGGTATTCGAGCAGCTGCAGGACCAGGGGCGGCTGGGGCAGCTGCTCGAGCGGGCCGTGGCGGCTCAGGGAGAGGAACGGGGCGATGACGAAGGCGCGGCGCGGGACCGTGCCCGTGGACTGCTCTATCGCACGCTTCACCCCGTCTATGAAGATCTCAGGCCACTACACGTCCGCCAGATCCACGTCAGCCTGAACGACGGCACCTCGTTTCTGCGCATGCACCGGCCGGAGCGTTTCGGCGACTCGAT
>NZ_JBKGYT010000126.1:0-3298 GCF_046545975.1 Guyparkeria sp.
CGGTTCGAGGCAGCGCAGGTCGAGCAGCAGCGCATCGTCCTCGATCCGCCCGATCACGGGCTGCGGCAGGGCGCGCAGGCCGGCCTCGATGCGATGCAGAATGCCCGCGCGCCGGCCCTGCGGCCGGATGGCCAGCCCGGCCGAGGGCAGGCGGTCGACCGGCAGCGAGCCCGAGCCGATCTGCGAGCGCAGCGGGGTCACGCTCACCGTGACCGGCTGCCCGGTCAGCGCGCGCTCCACCGCGGGCCGCAGTCGCTCGGCGAGGCCGGCGATCTCGTCCTCGGGCCGGGTCAGCTGGCGCAGGGCGGTCAGGCGCTTGCCCAGACGGTCCGGGTCGCGGTAGAGGCGCAGCACCGCCTCCAATGCCGCCAGCGTGATCTTGCCCACGCGCAGGGCGCGCTTGAGCGGGTTTCGCTTGATCGCCTCGACCAGCTCCCGGCGCCCGACGATCAGCCCCGCCTGCGGCCCGCCGAGCAGCTTGTCGCCGGAGAAGGTGACCAGGTCCGCGCCCGCCTCGATGCTTTCGCGCGGGGTGGGCTCGTGCGGCAGGCCGAAGCGCGACAGGTCGGTCAGGGTGCCGGAGCCGAGATCGACCACGAACGGCAGGTCGTGCTCGTGGGCCAGGTCGGCCAGCTCGCGCTCGGGCACGGCCTTGGTGAAGCCCTCGATGGCGTAGTTGCTGGTGTGGACCTTCATCAGCATGGCGGTCTTCTTGCCGATCGCCTCGCGAAAGTCCTTCAGGTGCGTGCGGTTCGTGGTGCCCACCTCGCGGAGCTTCGCCCCGGCGCGGCTCATGATGTCGGGCACGCGGAAGGCCCCGCCGATCTCCACCAGCTCGCCGCGCGAGACGATCACCTTGCGCTTTCTGGCCAGGGTGTCGAGCAGCAGCATCACCGCCGCGGCGTTGTTGTTGACCACCGTGGCCGCCTCGGCGCCGGTCAGCTCGCAGATGATCGACTCGACCACGTCGTCGCGGTCGCCGCGCCGGCCGCTGGCGAGATCGTACTCCAGCGCGCAGGGCGAACGCGCCGCGGCCGTCAGGGCCTCGATCGCCTCCTCGGGCAGCGGGGCGCGGCCCAGGTTGGTATGCAGCACCGTGCCGGTGAGATTGAACACCGGCCGCAGGTTGGGCCTCGCCCGGGCCTCGGCGGTCGCACCGATCCGCTCGACGAGGGTGGGCTCTTCCGGGATCGGCGCGCCGTCACGCGCCGCCGCGCGGGCCTCGTCCAGCGTCTCGCGTGCCAGGTCGGTCACCACCTGTCGGCCGTGCCGTTCGACCAGGGCGGCGACGGTCGGCGCCTCGAGCAGGCGGCTGACCGAGGGTAGTCGGGACAGATTGGGCTTGTCGTCGTTCATGTTTCCCACCGCGGGTAGCGGGTCCACCAGAAGCGCCCCGGTGGTCCATCACAGGTTACAAAAAACCCCGCCTCGAAGGGCGGGGTCGCATGGGCCGTCCGGCGCGTTCCGACCTACTCGTCGGAAGGCTGCCAGTGTTCCCAGACCTTCGCGACCAGCTCGGGGCCGGGCTTGAGCGTTTTCTTGCCCGGCTCCCAGCCGGCGGGGCAGACCTCCGCGCCCTGGGTCTTGCGCACATGCTGGTAGGCCTGGACCTGGCGGATGGTCTCCGCCAGTTTCCGCCCTACCGGTGGCGTGAGAGTCTCGGCGGCCTGGATCACGCCATCCGGGTCGATGATGAACCGACCGCGGAGTTCGACCCCGGACTCTTCATCCCAGACCCCGTAGGCCCGGCCAATCTCGCCGTTCTGGTCGGATGCCATGTGGAACGGCACTCCACCATCGGCCATCTTGCTCAGTTCCACGTCATTCCAGACCTTGTGGACGAAGTGGCTGTCCACGCTGACGGAAATGACTTCGACACCCAGGTCCTGAAGCTTCTGATAGTTCGCTGCGACCGCAGACACTTCAGTAGCTCAGACGAAGGTGAAGTCGCCCGGATAGAAACAGAGCAGGACCCACTTGCCGGAAAAGTCGGACAGGCTCACGTTGGTGAACTTGCCCTTGAGGTAAGCGGGTGCACTGAAATCCGGGGCTTGCTTGCCCACTCGTGCAGTCATTACGGGTTCCTCTCGTTCGGGAGTTGGTTCCGTCGCGCGCGGTTCTTCCGCCTTGCCGGAGCCGGCCTTGCTGGCCGGTCGCGCGCAGGAACTGGATCCGTCTTTCATGGTTGCCTCCTTGGATTCAGGCTCAAAAGACGCACCTCTGAACGTAGCCGAGGTGGCCTACCACGTCAAGACGACAGGTGCTGCTTGCGATGATGGCCGGAAGGCGTCGGGATAAGCGGGCTTGTTGGCCTCGTGGCGGGCTCTCGCGTTCGACCGGTGGTGAGTTGCCGAGTCGGCGGGCACTCCGGAGTGAGTTCCCACGGAGGCGAATGCCTGGTTGCGGCGATCGTGGGCGTATCGGAGGATTGTCATTGCGATAAATGATGATTGATTGATACTGTCTATCTATCGTTTAGATATTAATCATTTGATTGGTGTATAAGCACCCTCTATCGTTTGCGGCGTCGGGGACAGAAAGGCGCAACCGCCAGGCCCCGAGATCTGTGTCACAACCGTTACTGATGGAGGTAACCTCATGTCCGACGCACAGGAAACCCAGACCCAAGAAGTGCTCCAGTTCCCGCGCCTCAACGAGCGCGCCCCGGAGTTCAAGGCCAACACCACGCACGGCATGAAGGAGCTGGACGACTACAAGGGTCGCTGGCTGGTGCTGTTCTCCCACCCGGCGGACTTCACCCCGGTTTGCACCACGGAGTTCTCGGCCTTCGCCCGCGCCCATGACGAGTTCCTCAAGCGCGACTGCGACCTGCTGGGCCTGTCGATCGACAGCATCCACTCGCACGTGGCCTGGGTACGCAACATCAAGGAGAAGTTCGGCCAGGAGATCGGCTTCCCGATCATCGCCGACATCTCCATGCAGGTGGCCAAGGCCTACGGCATGGTACACCCGGGCGCGTCCGACACCTCCGCGGTGCGTGCGACCTTCATCATCGACCCGGACGGCGTCCTGCGCGCGATGCTGTACTACCCGATGACCAACGGTCGCTCGGTCGACGAGATCCTGCGCCTGGTCGATTCGCTGCAGACCTCGACCAAGCATGGCGTGGCCACGCCGGAAGGCTGGCAGCCGGGCGACAAGGTCATCGTTCCGCCGCCGTCGACTACCGAGGGTGCGGAAAAGCGCCTGGAAGAAGGCTACGAGTGCACCGACTGGTACTTCTGCCAGAAGAGCCTGTAAGGATCAGCCGATCCTTCGGTAAACGTGAGAGGCCCGC
>NZ_JBKGYT010000127.1:0-3138 GCF_046545975.1 Guyparkeria sp.
TGGTGGCCAGAGAGGGAATCGAACCCCCGACACGGGGATTTTCAATCCCCTGCTCTACCAACTGAGCTATCTGGCCATGCCGTCCTCGCGCACCGGCCCGCTGGGCATGGAATCCGCCGGTCCACGGCGCGCGACGAGGTGCGCATTTAACGGCAAAATTTCCCGGCGGTCAACCCCGGCCGGGCATGGGCGATGCAGAATTTTGGGTGGAATGGCTGACGCGCCGCGGCTGGCATTGTATGCTCATCGGCATAGCAAGACGTTTGACCAGCCCATCCCATCGCGAACCGCTCCAATGTCCGCACGTACCGCGCAGATCCGCCGCGAGACCGCCGAGACCCGCATCTCGCTCGAACTCGACCTCGACGGCACCGGCACCGCCCGCCTGAACACCGGCGTGCCCTTCTTCGAGCACATGCTCGACCAGATCGCCCGGCACGGGCTGATCGACATCGACCTGTCCTGTGACGGCGACACCGAGATCGACGACCACCACACGGTCGAGGACTGCGGCATCGTGCTGGGCCAGGCGGTGGCCAAGGCGGTCGGCGACAAGCGCGGCATCTATCGCTACGGACATGCCTACGTGCCGCTCGACGAGGCGCTCTCGCGCGTGGTGATCGACCTGTCCGGCCGACCGGGGTTGGAATTCCGCTGCGACTTCACCCGTTCGATGATCGGCCGCTTCGAGACCGAGCTGGTCGAGGAGTTCTTCCGCGGCTTCGTCAACCACGCGGGTGCCACGCTGCATATCGACAACATCCGCGGGCGCAACGCGCACCACCAGGCCGAGACCATCTTCAAGGCCTTCGGCCGGGCGCTGCGCATGGCACTCTCGCCTGACGAGCGGCAGGCGGACGTCATTCCCTCGACCAAGGGCTCGCTCTGATGCAGATCGCGGTCGTCGACTACGGAATGGGCAACCTGCGCTCGGTGGTCAAGGCGATCGAGCACGTGGCCCCGGACGATGCCCACGTGGTGCTCACCGATGCCCCCGAGGTGATCCTCGAATCCGAGAAGGTGGTCTTCCCCGGCCAGGGCGCGGCGGCCCAGTGCATGACCGCCCTGCGTGAACGCCACCTGCCCGACGCCCTGCGCGAGGCGGCGCGGACGCGGCCGTTTCTCGGCATCTGCATGGGCATGCAGGTGCTGCTCGACCGCTCCGAGGAGAACGACGGCGTCGACCTGCTCGGCTGGTTCCCGGGCCAGGTCAGGCGTTTCGGGCCGACCGACGAGCACCTCAAGGTGCCGCAGATGGGCTGGAACCAGATGCACCACACCCGGGAGCACCCGCTGCTTGACGGCATCCCCCAGGACGCACGCTTCTACTTCGTGCACAGCTACTACTGCGAGCCGGCCAACCCGGCCCACACGGTGGCGACGGCCGACTACGGCCTGACCTACTGCGCGGCACTGGCCGACGACTACGTCTTCGCCATCCAGGCGCATCCGGAGAAGAGTGCCGACGATGGCCTGAAGCTGCTGGCCAATTTCACCCGCTGGAAGGGCCCGCGGCCCTGACCCCCAAACCGAACCGAGCGCACATCGAGGACGTCAGACCAATGCTCTTGATCCCCGCCATCGATCTCAAGGACGGCAAATGCGTACGCCTGCGCCAGGGGCGCATGGAGGACGACACCGTCTTTTCCGACGACCCGGTCGCCGTGGCAGGCCGCTGGGTCGAGGCCGGCGCACGGCGCCTCCACCTCGTCGACCTGGACGGCGCCTTTGCCGGCAGCCCGAAGAACCGCGAGGTCATCAAGGCCATCTGCGAGACCTACCCGGACCTGCCGATCCAGGTCGGTGGCGGCATCCGCGACGAGGCCACCATCGAGCAATACCTCGAGCTGGGCGTGGACTACGTCATCATCGGCACCAAGGCCGTCTCCGAGCCGCACTTCGTCGAGGACGTCTGCCTCGCCTTCCCGGGCCACATCATCGTCGGGCTCGACGCGCGTGACGGCAAGGTGGCCATCGACGGCTGGTCGAAGCTCTCCCACCACGACATCCACGACATGGCCCAGCGCTTCGAGACCGACGGCGTGGCCGCGATCGTGTTCACCGACATTTCCCGCGACGGCATGATGCAGGGCGCGAACATCGAGGCGACCCGCGAGCTGGCAAAATCGGTGCGCATCCCGATCATCGCCTCGGGCGGCGTGACCGACATGAGCGACATCGACCGGCTGATCGATGCCGCCGAGGACGGCGTCTCCGGCGCGATCATCGGGCGAGCGCTCTACGAGGGCACGATCGACCTGAAGGAAGCGCAGAGACGCATCGACGAGCGCGCGGGCATCCCGCCGTTCTCCGAGTAACCCATGGGGCTGGCCAAGCGCATCATTCCCTGCCTGGACGTGGCCGAGGGCCGCGTGGTCAAGGGCGTGCAGTTCGAGGGCCTGCGTGACGCCGGCGACCCGGTCGAGGCGGCACGCCGCTACAACCAGGCCGGCGCCGACGAGCTGACCTTCCTCGACATCTCCGCCTCCCACGAGGGACGCGAGACCATGCTGCACGTCGTCGAGGCGGTCGCCGCCGAGGTGTTCATTCCCCTGACCGTCGGCGGCGGCATCCGCACGCTGGCCGACGTGCGCCGGCTGCTGCACGCCGGCGCCGACAAGGTCTCGATCAACACCACGGCGGTGCACCATCCCGAGCGCATCCGCGAGATGAGCGACGCGGTCGGCTCGCAGTGCATCGTGGTCGCCATCGACGCCCGGCGCGTCTCCGGGGAGGACGAGCCGCCCCGCTGGGAGATCTTCACCCACGGCGGGCGAAAACCCACCGGACTGGATGCCGTCGACTGGGCCGTGCACATGGCCGAGCTGGGCGCCGGCGAACTGCTGGTGACCAGCATGGATCGCGACGGCATGCAGCAGGGCTTCGACCTGGAACTGACCCGCGCGATCAGCGATGCCGTGCCCGTCCCGGTGATCGCCTCCGGAGGGGTCGGCAACCTCGACCACCTGGTCGAGGGCATCGTGGAAGGGCATGCCGACGCGGTGCTGGCTGCCAGCATCTTCCACTTCGGCACCTACAGCATCAGCGAGGCCAAGCAGCGCATGGCCGAGGCGGGCATAGAGGTTCGCACCTGAAAACCCTGATATACTCCGGCGCTCGCATTCACACGCCCGCGAG
>NZ_JBKGYT010000128.1:0-3067 GCF_046545975.1 Guyparkeria sp.
TCATCGAGCACGCGAGGAGACGAGAAACATGATCGAGACCGATTCGGTGGCCCTGGTGACCGGCAGTGCCCGTGGTATCGGGCGTGCCACGGTGCTTGCCTTCGCGCGGGCCGGCGCGAACGTGGTGATCGCGGACCTGCACGACGAGGACGGCCGGGCCCTGGTCGAGGAAGTCGAGGCAATGGGTCGGCAGGCGCTGTATGTCCACTGCGACGTCTCCGACCCCGAATCGGTGGCCGCGCTGTTCCGTGCCGTCCGGGAGCGCTTCGGCCGGCTGGACCACGCCTGCAACAATGCCGGCATCGAGGGCGAGCAGGCACCGACCGGCGAGAGTTCGCTCGCGAACTTCGACCGGGTGATCGGCGTGAACCTGCGCGGCGTGTTCGTCTGCATGCAGGAGGAGCTGCGGCTGATGCTCGAGAACGGTGGGGGCAGCATCGTCAACATGGCCTCGGTGGCCGGGCTGATCGGTTTCGCCGGGTTGCCCGCCTACTGCGCGTCCAAGGGCGGGGTGGTGCAGTTGACCCGCACGGCCGCCGTCGAGTACGCCGAGCAGGGCGTGCGCGTCAACGCCGTGTGCCCCGGCGCGATACAGACCGAGATGATCGACCGGATCACCGGTCCCGAGGAGGAGGCGCGCAAGCGGTTGCGTGCCCTGCACCCCATGAACCGGTTCGGCACGCCGGACGAGGTCGCGGACGCCGTGGTGTGGCTGTGCTCGACGGGGGCGGGCTTCGTCACGGGGCAGGCCCTGCCGGTCGACGGCGGCCTGGTCGCACGCTGAGACGGTCGGGGTACGGCGCGCTCGTGCCGCGACGAAGCTGGCCGACGGTCGTCGACGGAGAGCCGTGGCATGCCTGAGGAAACCGAGCCACCCGACCAGGGCCGCCAGCATCGCGTCTTCATTGCCCTCTGGCCGGAGGCGGCCGTCCGTGACCAGCTGGTGCGGGTGGCCCGGCGCCTGCCCGGTGGCGGGCGCATGGTCCCGCCAGGGCACCTGCACCTGACCCTTGCCTTTCCCGGCAACGTGCCGACCGACCGCGTCGACTGCCTGGTGGCCGGGCTGGACAGGTTGCGCACCCGACCGATTCCCCTGGTGCTCGATCGCGTCGGGCATTTCAGCGGCGCACGGGTGGCCTGGATCGGACCCAGCCGGGTGCCCGCCGCCTTGCAGCGGCTCGCCGGGGCCGCCCATCAGCTGTGTGCCGACTGCGACATCGAGATCGAGGGCCGCCGGTTCGTTCCTCACGTCACCCTGCGGCGCGGCGCGACGGTGCCGGCAGCCCGGCACTTCCACCCCGTGCCCGTCCGCTGGTGCACGAACTCGGTCGCCCTGATCGAGAGCGGCGACAACGGCCGGCCCGGCCCCTACCGGGTCGTTGCCCGGGTCGGGCGGTTTGCGCGGTGACGACCGGCCCGTCCGACGGTGACCGGCACGAAGCGGGGGATTGAGCGACGATGCCCAGACCGCTGTTCCAGCCGATCGTTCTCAACGGCCCGCAGGGTGACCCGGTGGTCTACGTGGACTTCCTGTTCTCCCGGCGGGCCCTGCTGTTCGACCTGGGGAACATCCGTGCCCTGGCCCCTCGCAAGGTGCTGCGGCTCACGGACGTCTTCGTCTCGCATACGCACATGGACCATTTCACGGACTTCGCCTGGCTGTTGCGTCTGCTGCTGGTGCGCGACATCGAGATCCGGCTGTTCGGGCCGCCGGGATTCATCCGTCACGTCGAATGCCACCTGGCGGCCTTCGAGTGGAATCTCGCCCACAAGTACGAGGAAGACGTGCACCTGACCGTCACCGAACTGCACGCGGACGAACGGGGTCGGCGGGCCGAATTCCGCTTCCGCCATCGCTTCGCCCGGGAGAACGACCGCGCCGTCGACCTGCCGGGCAACGTGCTGCTTGACGACGGACGCATCACCGTGACCGCCGCCCTGCTGGATCACCAGGGGCTGCCCAGCATGGCCTGGTCGGTCGAAGAGGGGCGTCATGTGAACATCTGGAGGAACCGGCTGGACGAGCTGGGGCTGGGCACCGGGCCGTGGCTGAGCCGCCTGCGCCAGGCGGTGCTCGACGGGCGGCCGGATGACGAGGTCATCGTGGCGGAGTGGCGGAGGGACGGTCGGCTCGAGCGGCAGGAATGGCGACTGGGCGATCTGCGCCGCGAGGTGCTGCGTGTCACCGCCGGGCAGAAGATCGCCTACGTGGTCGACTGCGGCTTCAGCGGCGAGAACCGGGCGCGCGCGTCGAGCCTGCTTGCCGGCGCGCACACGGCGTTCGTCGAGGCGGCCTTCCTGCACGAGGATGCCGACCGGGCCGAGGAACGAGGGCATCTCACGGCCCGCCAGGCCGGCTGGCTCGCACGCGAGGCCGGCGTGGAGCGGCTGGTGCCCCTGCACTTCTCGCCGCGCTACGGGGAACGGGTCGGCCAGCTGGAGACCGAGGCGCTCGCGGCGTTTCGCGGAGACGAGGGATCCGGCTTGGTATCGGCCCGGCAATGACCTAGACTGCTTTCCGTGATGAATCGCCGTGCCGGAGCGTGGAACTTTTCCACAGGCCGGGCGTCTGATTCATCAGTTGGACGAAATGGCCGCTTCCCGAACGGGAAAGGGCTTGAAAACGGGACCACGGTCCCCATATCCAACGAAGACTTTGGGGGTGACACGGATTCGACGCGGGTCACGAAACTCAAGGTGCATGCCGAGGTGTAGTCTCCTCGTAAAACAACTGCAAAACCAATAGTTGCCAACGACGACAACTACGCACTCGCAGCTTAAAACCCTGTAGGGTGCCGTCTGGCCGGAGCCGTGCTTGTGCGTCCGGAACCCAGGCGTCGACTCTCGCAAGCTCGCGGTGAAGCGCGTCCGGCGTGGATCCGTTAAACAAATTACCGGACTCGCCGAGTATCTTCCCTGCCTGTCGGGTAGTACTCGGTTAAAGCAATAGACAGGACAAGCATGTAGGACCGAGAGCGTAGGGCTTGCGGACGCGGGTTCGACTCCCGCCACCTCCACCAAACGCCATCGATGCCCGGCTGATTCGTCAGCCGGGCATTTTTTTGGT
>NZ_JBKGYT010000129.1:0-3030 GCF_046545975.1 Guyparkeria sp.
GCAGGCGGGGTGGCCTGGAAACGTGGCATGCTGATGCGTGACGAACCGGGGCCAGTGCGGCGAATCACGGCACCCCTGCGCGAATCGAGACGAGGTGAATCATGGGCGAATGGCTGAAAGTGACAGTGGCCGAGACGATCCGCTGGAACGATGCGCTCTACTCCCTGTGCTTCCGGGCACCGCTGCCGGCCTTCAAGGCAGGGCAGTTCGTGCGGGTCGGGCTGGACGTCGATGGCGAGCGCATCGCTCGGCCCTACTCGCTGGTCAACGCGCCGGACGAGACCCCGCACGAGATCTTCTTCAATGTCGTGCCCGACGGGCCCCTTTCGCCGCGGCTGGCTCGGCTGAAGGTCGGCGATTCCCTCCTGGTGCATACTTCCGTCACCGGCACCATGACCATGGAGCGTACGCCCGAGCATCGCCACCTGTGGCTGTTCGCCACGGGCACCGCCCTGGGGGCTTTCCTCTCCATCCTCAAGACCGATGCGCCCTGGAAGCGGGCCGAGCGCGTGGTGCTGTGCCACTCGGTGCGGCACGTGGCGGACATGGCGTACGGCGAGACCATCCGCCAACTGGAAATGCAGCACGGCGACCGGTTCGACTTCGTGCCGCTGGTCACGCGGGAGGCGTGCCCGGCCGCCCTGCGCGAGCGGATTCAGGCGGCGCTGGCATCCGGTGATCTCGAGCGGCACGTGGACCTCGAGCTGCGCCCGGAGGATGCCCACGTCATGCTCTGCGGCAACTCGGAGATGATCGAGGAAGTCCGGGGACTGCTCGAGTCGCGCGGCCTGAGTCGCCATCGCCGGCGGGAACCCGGCCAGATCACCGTCGAGAAGTACCACTGAGCCGAGAGCTTCCCTATACTGGACGGCTCGAAACCCGCGCGCCGTCCGCTTTCGTGGCGGCCAGGCCTCTTAGATCCTTGGAGTGGCAACCGCAATGGTCCTGATGCTCGACAACTACGATTCCTTCACCTACAACCTGGTCCAGTACCTGGGCGAGCTGGGTGAAGAGGTCTGGGTGGCGCGCAACGACCAGGTCACCCTCGAGGAGATCGAGGAGCGCGCCCCGAGCCACATCGTGGTCTCGCCGGGCCCCTGCGACCCGGACCAGGCGGGCATCTCGATGGAAGTGATCCGGCACTTCGCCGGCAGGCTGCCCATCCTCGGCGTCTGCCTCGGCCACCAGGCGATCGGCCAGGTGTTCGGCGGCAAGGTGGTGCGCGCCCGCGAGGTCATGCACGGCAAGGTCTCGCCCGTCTACCACACCGGCGAGGGCGTGTTCGCCGGATTGCCCAACCCCTTCGAGGCGACGCGCTACCACTCGCTGGTCGTCGCCCGCGACAGCATCCCCGATGTGCTCGAAGTCACCGCCTGGACGCAGTTTGACGACGGTTCGGTCGACGAGGTGATGGGCTTCCGCCATTGCGAGTACGCCATCGAGGGCGTCCAGTTCCACCCCGAGTCGATCCTGACCCAGCACGGCCACCAGCAGCTCAAGAGCTTCCTGCGCTACCGCTCCGGCGTGCGCGAAGCCCTGTCGGCGTGATCGGGCCGGCGTGAGCGGGCCGGTCGACGACTCCCTTTCTCCCGCCGTCGAGTCGCCGCGCGGTCGGCGCGCGGCCATCCTCGTGCTGGTGATCGCCGGGCTGCTGATGCTCGCGCCGTTCACCGTCGACGCCTACCTGCCGTCCTTCCACGCCATCGGCGACGAGTTCGGCGTGGGCCAGGCGGCGATCCAGCAGACGCTTTCCCTCTACCTGCTCGCCTTCGGTTCGATGATGCTGTTCTACGGCCCGGCCTCGGACAGCTTCGGCCGCAAGCGCGTGATCCTGCTGGCCCTGCTGGCCTACGCGCTGATGACCGTCTTCGCCGCACTCTCGCAGAGCATCGGGCAGCTGGTCGCCGCGCGGGTGGGGCAGGGGCTGGCCGCCGGCGCCGGGGTGGTGATCGGCCGGGCGCTGGTACGCGACCTGTTCGCCGGTGCCGATGCCCAGAGGGTCATGGCGAACGTGATGCTGATCTTCGCCGCGGCACCGGCGGCCGCGCCGATCATCGGCGGCTGGCTGCACGAATGGTTCGGCTGGCGCTCGGTGTTCTGGTTCCTGGTGGGCTTTTCGCTGCTGCTGATGATCGCGGTGTGGCGGTTGCTGCCCGAGACGGTCGCGGCCCACCCCCGCCAGTCGTTCGCCCCGGCCTTCGTCCTCAGGAGCTACGCCCGGGCCCTCTCGCACCCGCGCTACATGCAGCTGATCGTCGTGTTTGCCCTGCTGTTCGGCGGCATGTTCCTGTACGTGGCCGCCGCGCCGGCCATCCTCATCGACCACCTCGGCCAGTCCGAGACCGACTTCTGGAAGTTCTTCGTGCCGCTGGTGACCGGCCTGATCCTGGGTAGCCGCCTGACCCGCTGGCTTGCCGGGCGGCTGAGCATGACCGGGACGATGGCCCTGGGGTTGTGCCTGACCGGGCTGGCGGTGATCTACAACCTGGTCCAGGCGTGGGTGCAGCCACCCGATGTCACCCACGGGGTGTGGCTGACGGTCACGCCGATCACCCTGTACGTCATGGGCATGGCGACCACCATGCCGGCGCTCAACATCACGGCCCTCGATTACTGGCCGGCACAACGAGGCCTGGCCTCGGCGCTGCAGGGGGCAACCCAGATGGCGTTCGCCGGGGTGGTTTCCGGGCTGATGGTCGCGTGGCTGGCCGATTCCCTGGTCGCGCTGGCAATCGGCATGGCGGTTCTTTACGCCGCGGCTTTGCTGCTTTGGATTCGGTGGTGGCTTGCTGACGCAAGACGCCCGGCAAGGTGCCGGGCGTTGCGGTAAGGCGAGGGCGGGCCGATCGGGGCGGTCCGCCGAGGGGACTTACATCCCCAGGATGCCTTCTCCTTTCTTCTTCTCCTGGACCCTGTCTTTGTCTCCGGCCCCGTGGGCGCCGCCGGCCTCGGGCTGCGTTGCAGGTGTGCCCTGGCCGCCCTGCTGGGCCGGTGGTGTGCCGCCCCCCTGCGGTTGTCCGCCCTGCTGGG
>NZ_JBKGYT010000130.1:0-2853 GCF_046545975.1 Guyparkeria sp.
GCACGAGTGAAATGGGTCGACGGCATGGCCTTCATGGCCGAGGCGGATAGCGGACACGCGATCGTCATGGACGGCGCGCCGGAGATCGGCGGGCGCAACGCCGGTCCGCGGCCGATGGAGATGGTGCTGATGGGTCTGGGCGGCTGTACGGCCATCGACGTGATGATGATCCTGGGCAAGCAGCGCCAGCCGGTCGAGGACTGCTGGATCGAGCTGTCCGCCGAGCGCGCGGACGTCAAGGCGCCCAAGGTGTTCACCACCATCCACACCCGCTACGTGGTGGTCGGCAAGGGGCTTGACCCCGCCAAGGTCGAGCGGGCGGTGAACCTCTCGGCGGAGAAGTACTGCTCCGTGTCGGCGATGCTGCGCGACAGCGTGGAACTGAGCCACGATTTCGAGGTCCGTGAACCGGAGTCGTGATCGACGTCCGGTTTCGTGGTCATCCGGCGGGTGGCGGTTTACACTTCCGCCTGCGGAGGTGCCGGTGGCGGCGTCTCGTGATCACAGGTTTGAAAACGCCCGGCCCTGTACGGCCGGGCGCCTTGTTTTTGTCAGGGGGTAGTCATGGGTGAGTCGTCGGTCACCTTGCACGGGTTCAACAACCTCAGCAAGACGCTGAGCATGTCGATCTTCGACATCTGCTATGCCAAGACCCGTGCGCAGGTCAACGAGTACATCGCCTACATCGACGAGGTCTACGATGCCGACCGGCTGACCCAGATCCTCACCGACGTGACCGAGATGATCGGGGCGAACATCCTCAACGTCGCGCGCCAGGACTACGAGCCCCAGGGGGCGTCGGTCACCATCCTCATCTCCGAGGAGCCGGTGATCGCCGAGGGGATCGACTACCACGAGGAGCCCGGTCCGCTGCCGGGCGACGGCGAACCGGTCCGCGAGTCGGTGGTCGCCCACCTCGACAAGAGTCACATCACCGTGCACACCTACCCCGAAAGCCACCCGGAAAACGGCATCTCGACCTTCCGGGCCGACATCGACGTGTCCACCTGTGGCCGGATCTCGCCGTTGCGCGCGCTCAACTACCTGATCCACAGCTTCGACTCGGACATCGTCACGCTCGACTACCGGGTGCGCGGCTTCACCCGCGACATCCACGGGCGCAAGCACTTCATCGACCACGAGATCAACTCGATCCAGAACTACATGTCCGAGGACACGCGCGAGCGCTACCAGATGATCGACGTGAACGTCTACCAGGAGAACATCTTCCACACCAAGATGCTCCTCAAGGACTTCGATCTGGACAACTACCTGTTCGGGCACGGCACCGACGACTACAGCCCGCAGGTGTGCGCCCGCATCGAGAAGGCGCTGAAGAAGGAAATGCACGAGATCTTCTACGGCCGCAACATGGCCGAGCTGTAGGACGGGGGTCAGCCCGGGGTGTTGCCGCCCCGCTCGAACGCCGCGGCCAGCAGTTCCACCGGCTGGATTACCGGGACGTCCGTCCCGCCGGCGAGATGCGTGGCGCAGCCGACATTGGCGCTGACGACGAAGTCCGGGGCGAGGGAGGCGATCGAGGCGAGCTTCGGCGCGCGCAGTGTGCGGGCCTGCTCCGGATAGAGCAGCACATGCATCCCGGCCGCACCGCAGCAGCGCTCGTTGCCGTCGATCTCCACCAGTTCCAGCCCCGGGATGCGCTCGAGCAGGGCGCGGGTCGCACCAGCCTGTCCGAGATGGTTGCGCTGGCTGCAGGGGGTATGGATGGCGATGCGCCAGCCCGGGGTCTGCATGGCCGGCCAGTCGGCGGGATCGGTCTCCAGCAGCCACTCGGTGACCTCGCGGATGCGAAGATCGTGACTCGACTCGAGTGCCGCCAGTTCGCTGCGGCAGGCCGTGCCCAGCACCACCACCTCGTTCACGCCGGCGTCGAGAAAGACGCGGGCGTTGCGTTCGCGCAAGGCCTCGGCCGGGTCCGGCTCTCCGCCGTGGACATGCATCGCCCCGCAGCAGACCTGCTCCCGCGGCGTGATCACCCGGTAACCGAGTGCCGCGAGGACTTCCCTTGCGGCGCGCGCGGCGTTGGCGTTCATCGCCTCGCCGGTGCAGCCGATGAACAGGCCGATCGTGCCGCGCGCTGCCCCGTCACCCCCGCCGGCAGGGCGGGAAGTTCTCGCGAGCGGGGCGGGCGGCCGCTTCGGCAGGGCGGCGCCGAGGCGACCGGAAAGCCGGCGGACAACCCCACCCAGGCCCAGCGCATGAAGGACCCGGTATCCCTTCCACGCCGCGCCCATGACGTGGCGACGCTGCAGCACCCCGTCGCGCAGCCAGCGGAACGGACGGGCCAGTGCGCGGGGTTGCGATGCGGTTGCCGACTCGCGCGCCAGGCGCTCGCGGCCGGAATCGATCAGGCGACCGAAGGCCACGCCGGAGGGGCAGACGGCTTCGCAGGCACGACAGGTCAGGCAGCCGTCGAGGTGATCGCGAACGCTCTCGTCCACCGACAGTTCCCCCTGGCTGATGCCCAGCAGAAGGCTCACGCGCCCGCGGGGGCCGTCGGCTTCGTTCTCCGTGATGGAGAAGGTGGGGCAGTGCGGGACGCAGATCCCGCACATGACGCAGTCGAGCGCGTCGCGGCGGATGGTGTCGTCGAGGTCGAGGCGGGATGACTCGGCGGAAGAGGATTCGGCTGACATGTCTGGAGATTGCAGCGGCGGCGGGGTTTGGTCAAGCAGACAGGCCCCGGCTTCACGGCGCTATCATAAAAAAACCATCGCCTGCATAAAAAAAGGGGTTGCACGGGGTGGGTAATTAGTATATCTTGATACTGTGAATTGCTTATCCTCCTTTGGTGGTTCTTGTTGTTGCCGGCGCTTGCCGGCATTTTTTTTG
>NZ_JBKGYT010000131.1:0-2812 GCF_046545975.1 Guyparkeria sp.
CCAGATGGTTGCCGCCGGAACCTACGGCGACACCATTACGGTCACACTGGAATACTGATGCCTTCGCGATCCGACAAGCCGATCAAGGCTCGACGGTGGTGAGCCCCATGACGTGCCAGACCTGCATCCCGCCGCGGTACCAGTAGATCTTGTCCGCCGGGTAGCCCATGCCCACGAGCGCGCGGATATTGGTGGGCGACTGGCCGCACCAGGGGCCGTTGCAGAACAGGACCAGGGTCTTGGCGTCACGGAAATCGAACAGGCCGTCTTCCTTCTTCACGCCGAACTCGTCGAGCAGCAGGGTCTCGGCGACGAAGGGATCGAAGTTCGAGGCCTCAGGGTGGAGTTGCGTCCAGGGGATGTTCACGGCGCTCGGGATGGTGCCTTTCTCGTACCAGTCGGGTGTGCGCGAGTCGATGATCAGGATCGAGTCGTCATCCCGCGCCGCCTCGAGCATCTCCAGCATCTCGATCTCGCCGATGGTGTGGACGCCCGGCAGGATCTCCACGGGCTGCACGCAGAACGGAGGGCACTCGCGGCTCGTCTGCTGGTAGTCCTCGTGGATGCGGTTGTCGGGATCCTGGTTGCGCTTGATCTCGACCGTCTCGCCGTCGTGCTCCACGGTGACCGACTCCAGCGAGGAAGTCACCTTGACCTTCATCTCGTCCGCCGCCACGGCGAACCCGGCCGCGCTCATCAGCGCGGCGCCGACCAGCCAGTGATTGATCTTCATGTCTGCCTCCCGGTGATCCTGTGGACTCATCGAAAGTCTAGGCACGCGGACGGCAGGTTGCACTTAAAGGATGATGCTCAGACGACCCGGCGCACGCTCCGGCCTCGACCGATGCCGTAGTAGGACCAGCCTTCCTCGGCCAGCCGATGCGGATCGTAGAGGTTGCGCCCGTCGAAGATCGTCGGCTCGGCCAGGGACTCGCGCATCAGGTCGAAGTCCGGGGCACGGAAGGCCTTCCACTCGGTGCAGATGATCAGGGCGTCCGCGCCCTTCAGGGCCGCGTCGCGGGTGCCCACCAGCGCGAGGTCGTCGCGCTGCCCGTAGATGCGCTGGGTTTCCTCCATCGCCTCGGGGTCGTAGGCCTGCACCCTGGCCCCGGCCTCCCAGAGGGCTTCCATCAGCACGCGCGACGAGGCCTCGCGCATGTCGTCGGTGTTGGGCTTGAAGGCCAGTCCCCACAGGGCGAAGGTCTTGCCGGCCAGTCGCTCGCGCCCGCCGAAGTGCTCGACTACCAGTTCGAACAGGCGGCCCTTCTGCCGGCGGTTGACGGCCTCGACCGCGTCGAGCAGCAGCGGCTCGTGGTCCACCGCGTGCGCGATGCGCGACAGCGCCTGCACGTCCTTGGGGAAGCAGGAACCGCCGTAGCCGCAGCCCGGGTAGATGAAGTGGTAGCCGATGCGCGGGTCCGAGCCGATCCCCAGGCGCACGTTCTCGATGTCCGCGCCCAGTCGCTCGGCCAGGTTCGCCAGCTCGTTCATGAAGCTGATCTTGGTCGCCAGCATGGCGTTCGCGGCGTACTTGGTCAGTTCGGCCGAGCGCAGGTCCATGATGACCATGCGGTCGTGGCTGCGGTTGAACGGCGCGTACAGCTCGCGCATCACCGCCTCGCTGTGCGGCTTGCCGGTGCCGACGATGATGCGGTCGGGTTTCATGAAGTCGTTGACCGCCGCCCCTTCCTTGAGGAATTCGGGGTTGGAGACCACGTCGAAGTCCAGCGCGACCCCGCGCTGCGCGAGGGTGTCGGCCACCACCTGCCGCACCTGGTCGCCGGTGCCGACCGGCACGGTCGACTTGTCGATGATGATCTTCGGCTCGTCCATGTGCTCGGCGATGGTGGCGGCAACCGCGCGGACGTACTGGAGATCGGCCGAGCCGTCCTCGTCCGGCGGCGTGCCCACCGCGATGAACTGCAGCTCGCCGAAGCCTACCCCCTCGGCGGCATCGGTGGTGAAGTGCAGGCGACCCTGGGCGTGGTTCTCCCGCACGATCGGCTCGAGGCCCGGCTCGTAGATGGGGATGACCCCGTCGTTCAGCCGGGCGATCTTGTGGGGATCGACGTCCACGCAGGTCACGTCATGCCCCACCTCGGACAGGCAGGCCCCGGTCACCAGTCCCACGTAGCCCGTCCCGAAGATCGTCACTTTCATCGCGTCATTCCTGTTGGTCGTCCTGTTCGCTTTCCTGCTCGGCCTGTTCGACCTGCGCCCGTATCTCCTGGAACAGCGCCCGGTAGTGCTTGCCGGGCCGCTGCTTCTCCACCTCCGCCCGGGCCGTGCGCTGCATTTGTCGCAGGTGCTGCACGTCCACGCCCGGGAACCGCTCCACGAACCGCGTGGTGGCGTCGGGATCCTCGATCAGCGCGGTGCGCCACTGTTCGGCCTGCTGGAACACGCGCTGGTTCTCGGGCGAGTTGGGGTCGAGCCGGCGCAGGCCGGCCTCGATCCCCTCCACGTCCTCCTCGCGCATCAGGCGGCCGATGTACTGGCGCTGGCGCTTGGCGGCGCCACGCGAACGGGTCGCCTTGAGCTGTTCGATGCCGGCGCGCAGTCGGTCGCTGATCGGCAAGCGGTCGAGGGCGTCGCTGTCCAGCTCGGCCAGCCCCACGCCCAGCGCCTGGGCGGCGTGGGCCTCGCGCTTTTCCGCGGACTTGCTCGGGCCGAGGTATTCCTCGTGCTCGTCGTCGTGGCGATCGCTCGGGGGGTGATGTTCGCTCATGGGCATGGACTCTCGGGCGTGAATCCGGGGATTCTACCCAAAGCGCCGCCCCGACGGCGAACCGGCGCCCGGGCCGCTGCGCAT
>NZ_JBKGYT010000132.1:0-2731 GCF_046545975.1 Guyparkeria sp.
GTTGCAACAGGAGCATCCATGGCGGGCGAATTCGATCACCGTGCCGACCGGCGCGACTACATCCACGGCGTGCTGCATCGCCGCGACCTGGCCGCCGACCCGGTCGAGCAGCTGGCGCGCTGGCTGGTCGCCGCGCGGGAGGCGGGCAACTTCGATCCCACCGCGATGTGTGTCTCCACCGTGGATGCCGAGGGCTGGCCGTCGGCGCGCTACGTGCTCTTGAAACACTTCGATGCCCGTGGCCTGTGCTTCTACACCGATACCCGCAGTCGCAAGGGGGAGGAGCTGGCCGCCAACCCGCGCGCGGCTATCACCTTCTTCTGGCCCGAGGTCGATCGGCAGGTGCGGGTGGCGGGCATGGTCGAGCGACTGTCCGACGAGGACAACGAGGCCTACTTCCGCCAGCGCCCGCGCGGCTCGCGGCTCGCGGCGATCACCTCCATGCAGAGTGCGCCGATCGAGTCGCGCGAGGCCCTGGAAGGGCGCTTCGAACAGATGGCAGAGCGCTATCCCGGGGACGAGGTGCCGCGCAACCCGGCCTGGGGCGGCTACCGCGTGGTGCCGCGCGAGTGGGAGTTCTGGCAGGGCCGGCCGTCGCGGCTACACGACCGCTTCGCCTACGTGCGGGATGGCGACGGCTGGAAGATCGAACGGCTGATGCCGTGACGCTGGCGACTCATGACGGTTTTGCGAGGTCTTGATGGCTCAACGTAGTCTCGAACGCGTGCAGTTGGAGCCCGGCTGGCGCGAGGCGCTGGCACCGGTGCTGCTGGATCAGCCCATGCAGGCGCTGCGTGAGCAGCTGCTCGAACAGGGCAAGCGCGGCACCGTCATCCACCCCAGGCCCGACGAGTGGTTCCGCGCCTTCAACCACACCCCGCTCGACCAGGTGCGGGTGGTGATCCTCGGCCAGGACCCCTACCCCACGCCGGGGCACGCCAACGGGCTGTGTTTCTCGGTGCAACCCGACGTGCGGCCCATCCCGAAGTCCCTGCAGAATATCTTCAGGGAGCTGGCCGACGATCTGGGGATAGAGAACCGCAGCGGCGATCTCACCCCGTGGGCCGACCAGGGCGTGCTGCTCCTGAACGCGGTGCTCACGGTCGCCTCCGGGCAGCCCGCCTCGCACCGCGGGCTGGGCTGGGAGGCGCTGACCGATTACGCCATCCGCGTGCTGGCCGAACAGCCGCGCCCGATCGCGTTCGTCTTCTGGGGCGCGCAGGCGCAGAAGAAGGCCGCGTACGTGCACCGCCCCGAGCATCTCGTCATCAAGAGCCCGCACCCCTCGCCGCTGTCCGCCTACCGCGGCTTTTTCGGCTCGAAGCCCTTCTCGCGCATCAACGCCTTCCTCGAATCCCACGGCCTCGCGCCGATCGACTGGCGCACCGGGGTCGAGTTGGGGAAGCGGGAAAGCGACTGACACCACGTCAAAGCCGCCCCACCGTGGGAGCGACCCTCGGTCGCGAATCGCGCGGGACGCGCGAGTCCCGGTTTCGGCGTTGTGGTGCGTCGAGACCGGGGCGGCCGCTGGAGCGGCCTTCGCGGGCGGGGCCCGCTCCCACGGTGGGGCTCTGGTGTGAAGGGATCTCGTCGCTATCGTGCCGTCGGAGTGGAGGTGGCTCTGGAGCGTAGGCTGTCTCGCCGAGGTGGTGCCATTCGTTCAGACGGCCGGCTGTGGCAGCTGCCCGCCGACCAGGAATGTCTCGGCGGGAAAGCGTTCGATCCGCCGGCTGGATGGGTGGAGAAAGGTCACGTGATCGTCTGCTAACTCGCACAGCCATTGTTCCTCTCCGGTCGGCGCCCGGGAGGCCAGTGCGGCCGGCTCGAACAGGCCGACGTTGATGCCGCCTCGCGGATCGCGGGCCGAGTGGAACTCGAAGGCCAGCACCCCGGCCTCGCGCATGGCGCTTCCCAGGCGCTGGGTCGCGGTGTACTCGACCGGGTCGGTCAGCGTGGCCCGCCAGCGGTCGCAAGGCGGTCGATGCAGACGCAGGCCGTCGTCCGTGTCGTATCGCGCGCGGAACAGGGTGTGGCGACTCCGGATCGGGGCGGCGGGCGGCGTCTCCATCCCGGACCGGAAAACCAGCCGGTAATAGGCGGCCTCCGCCAGCGCGGTTTGTGCCGAGAGGGAGCCGTAGAGGATGGACGGTTCGTATCGGTGCCCGAAGCGCGAACCGTGCCGCAGCGGCGGGTAGCGAAACGGCGTCATCAGGAGGTAGTGCAACCCCTCGCTGCCGGGTCGGGGCGGCGGCTTGGCCTCATCCAGCATGGTCTCGAGGATGCCCTGTTCCTCGAGGGTGTCCACCAGGCCGGTGGTCGCCACCTGTTCCTGGCTTTCGACAATGCGAGTCAGCTCGCCGTTGACCGGCTCGATCCGATCGGCCAGTCCGCAATCCTCCCACGGCCCCGGCATGGCTCAGACCTTGCCGCGAATCGCGTCCAGGTAGTCGCAGACATGCACCAGGCCGGCAACCGAAAGCACCTGTTCGGCGGGTATGCCGCCGGTATGCCGGTTGGGGGTATGCATCCAGTGCCGCATCTGTTCCTCGTTGCCGTCCATCAGGGCGTAGAGGCTCCGGTAGCAGCGGATGAGCAGCAGGGCCAGTTCCCCGTTCCGGCTGGCCGGGTCCAGGCCCGAGCGGATCAGCGTCGAGCGGTTCTTGCCGACGATCCGGCCGATCCGGGTCTGGTTGAGCCCCAGGCCGCGCCCGGCGTTGAACAGCGCCTTGGC
>NZ_JBKGYT010000133.1:0-2723 GCF_046545975.1 Guyparkeria sp.
ACCTCTGACCTCTGACCTCTGACCTCTGACCTCTGACCTCTGACCTCTGACCTCTGACCTCTTCAAGCTTCCAACTGTCAGCGTCAAGCTCCCATAAAACAAAAACCCCGCGACCGAAACGGCCACGGGGTCTTGGGATCGGCGATGGGCCGGGGGATCAGTCCTTGCCCATCAGCTGATCGAGGATCGCCGGGTTCTCCAGGGTGGAGGTATCGCCTTGTGGCGGCTCGCCCTTGGCGATGCCGCGCAGCAGCCGGCGCATGATCTTGCCCGAGCGGGTCTTGGGCAGGTTGTCGCCGAAGCGGATGTCGTCCGGCTTGGCGATCGGCCCGATCTGCTCGGCGACCCAGTTGCGCAGGGTCTTGACCATTTCCTCGGCGGCCTCGCCCTGCGGGCGGTCGCCCTTGACCACGACGAAGGCGACGATCGACTCGCCCTTCACGTCGTGCGGGCGTCCGACCACGGCGGCCTCGGCCACTTCCGGGTGCGCGACCAGTGCGGACTCCACTTCCATGGTACCGAGACGGTGACCGGAGACGTTGATGACGTCGTCGATGCGACCCATGATCCAGATGTAGCCGTCCTGGTCACGACGCGCCGAGTCGCCGGCGAGGTAGTAGCCCGGCAGGTTGTCCGGGAAGTAGGTGCGCTGGAAGCGCTCGTCGTCGCCCCAGATGGTGCGCAGCATCGACGGCCAGGGCCGCTTGATCACGAGGTTGCCGCCGTGATCCGTGGGCACCTGCTTGCCGTGATCGTCGACCACGTCGGCCATGATGCCCGGCAGCGGCAGGGTGCAGGAACCCGGCACCAGGTCGATCGCCCCCGGGATCGGCGCAATCGCGTGCGCGCCGGTCTCGGTCTGCCACCAGGTGTCGACGATCGGGCAGCGGCCGCCGCCGATGACCTGGTGGTACCAGACCCAGGCCTCGGGGTTGATCGGCTCGCCCACCGTGCCCAGCAGGCGCAGGCTGGACAGGTCGTACTTGCCCGGCACCTCGTCGCCCAGCTTCATCAGCGCGCGGATGGCGGTCGGCGCGGTGTAGAACACGCTCACCTTGTGACGCTGGACCATGTCCCAGAAGCGTCCGCCGTCCGGGTAGGTGGGCACGCCCTCGAAGACCACCTGGGTCACGCCCAGAGCCAGCGGACCGTAGGTAACGTAGCTGTGGCCGGTGATCCAGCCGACGTCGGCGGTGCACCAGTAGACATCGTCGTCATTCAGGTCGAAGACCCAGGCGCAGGTCGTCGCCGCGTTGACGAGATAGCCGCCGGTCGAATGCACGATGCCCTTGGGCTTGCCGGTCGAACCGGAGGTGTAGAGGATGAACAGCGGGTGCTCGGCCTCGACCATCACCGGCTCGCATTCGGCCGGCTGGCCGTCGATGGCCTCGGCCCAGGTCAGTTCCTTCGCGCTCGAGGCGCCGGTGGACACGCCACCGATGTGCTCGAGCATGATGACCGTCTCGACCGACGGGCAGCCGTGCTCGAGCGCCTTGTCCACCTGCGCCTTGAGGGTGACCTTCTTGCCGCCGCGCATGTTGCCGTCGGCGGTGATCACCATCTTCGCTTCGGTGTCGTTGATGCGATCGCGCAGCGCCTCGGCGGAGAAGCCGCCGAAGACCACCGAGTGGATCGCACCGATCCGCGCGCAGGCGAGCATGGCCACGGTGGCCTCGGGGATCATGGGCAGGTAGATGATCACCCGGTCGCCGCGTCCGATGCCCTGCGCCTTGAGCGCGTTGGCGAATCGCGCCACGCGGTCGTGCAGGTCCTGGTAGGAGATGTGCGTGACCGTGCCGTCGTCGGCTTCCGCGATGATGGCGGTCTTGTCCGCCTTTTCCGGCAGGTGGCGGTCGATGCAGTTGACCGAGGCGTTCAGCCGCCCGTCGGCGAACCACTTGAAGAACGGCGCGTTCGACTCGTCCAGCACCTGATTGAACGGCGTGTCCCAGGTGACGAACTCGCGCGCGAGTCGCGCCCAGAAGCCCTCGAAATCGCGCTCGGCCTCGGCGACCAACGCATCGAAGGCCGCACGGGACCCGATTCTCGCCCGGTCGGAAAACTCCGGCGACGGCGAGAAGACGCGGTTCTCGCTCAGAATGGACTCGAGGTTATCCATAAAGACTCCATCGTGTACGTTTTCGATTCGAATCGCTTGCGCCCGACCAGCGGCGCTTCAGCCGGGTAGATTAGCAAAAATCGACCGGCGACTGTGACCCTGCTGGCAGCGCGGCGGCCGCACCGGGCGAGCGCCACCGTCGATCGGGACGTTGCGAAGGATTCGTTCACTCGACACGAGGTTCGAGATGCAAGTCACTGCCCCGGCGACGGATCCCCGGTTTCATCAACCGGGTTATGCACAGAAGCTGTGGAACATTTCGTGGAAAACACGCCGACAACCGGAACGGTCGACGTCGGATCAAGCCCTTGCACGAACTGGCGGTTTTTTGACCAGCACCGCCCACACCCGGGCGTGATAGTCGCCAAGTGCTTGTTTTATTGAATCCTGTCTTCCCGAACGCCCGGTCCGGCAGGCACACGCCCGCCCACCGAAAGCCGGCCATTCACGCCAATCCTGCCAACCCGGGCCGCTGGTGCCCGCCTGTGGATAATTCCGTGGAAAACCTGGAAGGAACGGGGGGACAAACTGGGATCTTCGCCCAAATGCCGGCAACAGTGACGCTCCGGCTGCGGCCGACGTCGGGCCGATCGTCCGTTCGCCT
>NZ_JBKGYT010000134.1:0-2542 GCF_046545975.1 Guyparkeria sp.
GACCAATGGCTGGACCGGGTGGCCGGGTCGGTGGAAGTCGCCTACTACCGGAACGGCACGACGATCCAGGAATACGGCGAACCGATCGAGTCCCTGCGCTATGTACGCAGCGGAGCGGTGGAGGTCTATCGCCACAACGGCGAACTCTACGACCGCCTGAGCGAGGGGGACATCCTCGGGCACACGGGCCTGCTGCACAATCGCCGCGTCCGGTTCCCGGCCCGGGCGATCGAGGATACGCTTCTGTACCTCATCCCGGCGGACATCTTCGACAGCCTGTGCGACGGTGACGACCAGTTTGCCGACTTCGTCGAGCTGTCCGGTCCGCGACTGAAGGCCACGGTCGAGCAGAGCGAGCGCGAGAACGACATGATGGTCACGCGGGTGCGCCGCCTGCTCGGCCGCAGCCCGGTCATGATCGAGGAGACCGCAACCGTGCACGAGGCGGCCCGCTCGATGACCGAGCATCATGTCTCCTCGATCCTGCTGATCTCGCCGACGGATGCCGCGGACGACAAGGCCTTCGTCGGCAATGACCACGGGCACTGGCGCCTGACCGGCATCCTCACCGACCAGGACCTGCGCATGCGCGTGCTGGCCGCGGGACGATCGGCGGACGTTCCATTGGCGGAGATCAAGCACGACCGGCTGATCACGATCCAGTCGGACGAGTCGGTTTACGAGGCCATGCTGGCCATGCTGCGCAACAACGTCCACCACCTGCCGGTGCTGCACCGTCGGCACCCGGTCGGGGTGGTGCACCTGTCGGACATCGTGCGCTACGAGACGCACAGCAGCCTGTACCTGGTCAGCAACATCTTCAGCCAGGGCACGGTGAAGGGGCTGGCCCGCCTGATGCCGGACGTGCGGGCGGCGTTCGTGCGGCTGGTGGATGATGGAGCGACCTCGCAGATGATCGGCGAGGCGATGTCCAGCATCGGGCGGAGCCTGATACGGCGGCTGATCGAACTGGCCGAGGCCGAGATCGGTCCGCCGCCGGTGCCCTATTGCTTCATGGTCAACGGCTCGATGGCGCGCAACGAGCAGACCATCAGCACCGACCAGGACAATGCCCTGATCATCGATGATTCCTTCGTGGCGGAAGAGCACGACGAGTGGTTCGCCGAACTTGCGCGGCGGGTGAGCGACGGTCTCGCCGCCTGCGGCTACCCGTACTGCAGCGGCGGGATCATGGCCACCAACGACAAGTGGCGCCAGCCCCTGTCGGTGTGGAAACGCTATTTCGATGCGTGGGTCAGCGAACCGGACCCGGAGCGACTGCTGCACAGCTCGATCTTCTTCGACCTGGATGCCGTGCACGGCGAGGAGCGATTCGTCGAGCAACTGCAGGACCAGGTGGCCGAACAGGCCAGTCGGAGTCCGCTGTTCCTGGCGGCCCTGGCGCGCAACGCGCTCAACCGGACGCCGCCGCTGGGATTCTTCCGCACCTTCGTGATGGAAAAGGACGGTCGCCACGACAACTCGATCAACCTCAAGCGCCGCGGGACCGCGCCGCTGGTGGACGTGATCCGGGTGCATGCGCTGGCCGTCGGGTCCCGGGCACAGAATTCCTTCGAACGGCTGGACGACATCGTGAAGGCGAACACCCTGCCGGCCGGCCAGGCCGACAAGCTGCGTTACGCGCTGGAGTTCATCTCGATGGTGCGGATCCGTCACCAGGCGCATGATCTCAAGCACCATCACCCGCCGGACAACAACATCGAGCCGGAGAACGTCTCCGACACCGAACGGCACAACCTGAAGGATGCCTTCCAGGTACTGAGCAACGCGCAGAAGTTCCTACGCTTCCGCTATCCCACGCCCGGGCGCTGATCGCCGATGAAGCGGAGAGCCACGGACCACGCGGCCCGGTCACCCGGCTGGCCGGAGTTCTTCGAGCGACAGGCCGCCGCCTGCCGGGACCCGGCGCTTCGGGCGTTCTACTCGGCCGGGGTGGTCGATCCGGATACGCCGTTGCGTGAGGTGCCCCTGGTGGCCCTGGACTTCGAGACCACGGGGATGGATGCCGATCGGCATGCCATCGTCAGCATCGGACTGGTTCCGTTCACCTTGTCGTCCATTCGCCCGTCAGCAGGACGCCACTGGGTGGTCAAGCCGCCTCGTCCGCTCGGGCGCGAGTCGGTGGTTCTGCACCGGATCACCGATGCCGAGGTGGCGGACGCCCCGGACCTGGACGAGGTGCTCGACGAGCTGCTCGAGGCGCTCGCGGGACACCTCGTCGTGGTGCACTACCGCCATATCGAGCGACCTTTCCTGGATACGGCCGTGCTGGCAAGACGCGGGGAGCGCTGCCTGTTCCCGGTAATCGACACCATGGGCCTCGAGGCGCGGGTGAGGCGGGCAGGGTGGTGGCAGCGGATCCGCGAGCTGCTCGGGCGGAAACCGCCCTCCATTCGCCTGGCCGACAGTCGTGCCCGCTACGGTCTGCCCGTGTATTCCCCGCATCACGCCAAGCTCGATGCACTGGCCACGGCCGAACTGCTGCAGGCCCAGATCGCGCACCACTACTCGCCGGACGTGC
>NZ_JBKGYT010000135.1:0-2536 GCF_046545975.1 Guyparkeria sp.
CGGGCCTCGTCGGTCTCGCCGAAGAGTTCGGCCAGGTCGGCCCCTGTCCGGAACGCGGCGTAGGCATAGCCCTGCACCTCGCTCAGGGCGATGGGGCCTTCGGCCAGCCGGCCGTCGGCATGCATGATCGCGTCGTCGGAATCCTTCCAGCCCTGGTTGACCAGCCCCTTGTCCCCGTGGCGCAGGTACTCGAGGAATCCGTCGCCATCGACGTCACCGTGACGGTCGATCCACTCCAGGGCGGCCTGGACATGCGGCCAGAGGTCGTGGAGAAACGCCCTGTCTCCCGTTCGGTCGTAGTACGCGCCGGCGAGCATCACGAACAGGGGCGTGGCATCCACCGTCCCGTAGTAGCGATCGAACGGGATAACGCCCAGCGCCGCCAGTTCGCCGTCCCGGGTTTCGTGGAGGATCTTGCCCGGCTCGGCCTCCCGCGCGGGATTCTCCTCCGTGGCCTGGGTCGCGGCCAGGTAGCTCAGCACGCCACGGGCGAACGCCGGGTTGACCCACAGGTATTCCAGTGCCGTGATCAGGCCGTCGCGCCCGAAGGGGGTGCTGAACCACGGCACCCCGGCGTAGGGGTAGGGGCCTTCCGGGGTGCGGGTCACCAGCATGTGCAGGTCGGAACGACCCCGGTCGATCCATTCGTTGAACTGTTCGTTCGAGGTGACGATCTCCGCATCGCCTGCCTGCGACTCCAGGATCTCCTCGTGCGACGTCTGCCGGGCCTTTTCGAAGGTGGTGGGCCGGGCGCGCGATTCGCCCTGCTCGCAGGTGACCGTGATCGGCACGTGGATTTCCTGCTTGGGCGCCAGCCGCAGGGACACGTCCATGCGCTCCCCGCGCCAGACGGGGTCGCAGTCGCCCCAGGTGATGCGGGTGGTGCGTTTCACTCCGTCGGCGCCGAGGTAGCCCAGCACCACGGCGTCCGCCGCCTGCCGGGGTGGCTCGGGGCGCGGCTTGTCGGGGTGCTCTACGCCGCGCACCTCGAAAATGTCGGCGAAGTCGGCGCCCAGGGAAAAGGACAGCCGGAAGCCAAGTTCTTCCTGGCCGAAATTGGTCAGTTGCAGTCGCTCGTACCACGTTCCTTCCCTGAGCAGGATCTTGCGGCGGATGTGCAGGGTGTCCTTGGCCACCCGGACGCCGTCCTCGACGAGATCGTCGTTGGTCAGGTCCACGTGCAGCAGGGCGCCGTCGGGCGAGACGTTGGAGGAGAGCAGCAGCGGCCGGGTATCGTTCACGAGCAGCTCCCAGCCCGACAGGTGACGGGTGCCGCGGTGGTAGAGGCCGAGCTCGCCCCGGCCGATGCCGGCGGCGTCCCCATGCTGATTGAGCACGGCGAAGGTGTCTCCGTACTTGAGTACCCGGGTGGCGGTTTCCACGAGGGGCGAGGTGACCTCGATGTAGGTCTGCCCGCCAAATTCGATCATTTCGTTCATGACGTCGATCTTCCTCCGTCAGAGGGCGGCTGACCGGTCAGTCAGGTTCCGATAGACGCGCAGATACTGGTCGGCCATCCGTGCCGCGGAGAAGCGTGCCTCGAAGCGCTGGCGCACCCGGGCACGATCCAGGTCGGCGCAACGCCCGACCGCGGTGACCGCATCGTCGAGCGTCTCCACCACGAACCCGGTCACCGCTTCGTCCAGCACCTCCGGCACCGCGCCGCGTCGCCACGCGACCACCGGCGTGCCGCAGGCCATGGCCTCGATCATCACCATCCCGAACGGCTCGGCCCAGTCGATCGGAAGGAGCAGTGCCATCGCGTTGCCGAGGAATTCGCCCTTCTCGTCGTCGCCGATCTCGCCGATGAATTCCACCAGCGGGTGTTGCAGCAAGGGGCGGACATGGCTGTCGAAGTAGTCCTTGTCGACGACATCCAGCTTGGCGGCCAGCCGGATGGGAAACCCGGCACGCAACGCGATCTGGATGGCGCGATCCGGGCGTTTCTCGGGGGACATCCGCCCCAGGAACGCGATGTAGTCGCCGCCATGCAGGTTGGGGCGATACAGGTCTGCGGGGATCCCGTTGTGGATCGTCCCATGCCAGTCCGCGTCCGGAATCGGGTGGCGTTGATCGCTGGAAATCGAGACCAGCCGGCGCTTCGGGTGGAAGCGAAAGAGCGCCTGCAGATCCGGGATGTCCAGGCGGCCGTGCAGGGTGGTCACGTCCGGCGTGGCGATGTTCCGCACCGCGGCGAAATGCAGGTAGTCCGTGTGGAAGTGAATGACGTGAAACCGATCCGCCTCCTGGCAGACCCGCTCGATCATGGCCAGGTGCGCGGCCGTCGGGTCGCGCAGTCCGCCGGCCTGGCGCAGTGCCCGATCGATACAGGGGACGAGCCGGGCCGAGGTGCGTGAATCGGCACTGGCATAGAGGGTGACGTCGTGGCCCGCGTCGACCAGGGCCTCGGTGAGGTAATGAACCACGCGTTCACTCCCCCCGTAGCCACGTGGCGGGACGCTTTCGTACAGCGGCGCGACCTGCGCGATCTTCATGCTGCCCATCCCGCGGGACTACCGTCCCACCCTGGGGAACC
>NZ_JBKGYT010000136.1:0-2533 GCF_046545975.1 Guyparkeria sp.
GCGCCGGACTGGGCCGGAAACGACCGCAACACGCTTGCGACGATGCTCGCGGACTTCGAGGAGATCGAGCCCCAGGAACCGGAAAAGCAGAATACCTACAAGCTGAGCTATTACGCCCCGGCGAACATCGACGGGGAGGCGCTTGCCGACCGGATCCGCGATCACCTGGCGGATGCGGGGGTGCGCAGCAGTGTCATCTGGAGCATCGACGAGATGGCCGATGTCGGGCTGGTCGACGTCCTGCCTGCCGGTGCAACCAAGGTGCACGCGATCCGGTTTCTCCAGTCACACCTGCACGTCCCCCATGGCCGGACGGTCTTTGCCGGCGACAGCGGCAACGACCTGCCGGTCCTGACCAGCGGTCTGCAGGCGATCGTGGTCGCCAATGCCCGGGAGGAAGTCAAGCAGGCCGCCATCCGTGCCGCCGAGGCGCGCGGCACCGAAGCCAACCTGTATGTCGCCCGTGGCGGGCTGCTGGGGATGAACGGCAACTACGCGGCGGGTATCCTCGAGGGGATCATGCATTTCATTCCCGAAGCCCGTACGTGGCTCGAAATCGCGTAACCGCCGGGTGTATTCAGGTCCCGTCAATCTCCTCCACCACCGCCATGAAGGCCTCGGCAAGTGAATTGCGCGCCCGGCCGACCGGCTCGATCCGCCCCAGGCGGCGGGTGGGCAGGACGCAGTCGCTGGACTCGAGACGCACGAGTCCTTCCCGCTGCAGGGTGGTCGGGAGCAGTGCCCATCCCACTCCCGTGCCGGCCAGTACCGCGATCGAGTCGAGCTGATTGATCTCGATCACTGCCGGAGGGATCAGCCCGCAATCGTCGAGCCAGCGATCGATCGCCGCGCGGGTGCTGGTGGCGCGCGCCGGGAGGATCAGCGGCAGCCGTTCACCCTGGCGGCGCAGGTCGTCGGCCGAGGATCCCGCCAGGTGGCGACCGGCGATCATCGGCACGAGGGTTTCCTCGCGGAACGCCTGCGTCCGGACACCGTCACCGACCCGTGGCGGCAGGGTGGCGTAGGCCAGCGCGACCTCGCCGTTGCGGACCGCCTCGATGGCCCGCTCGGAGTCGTGGAAGCTCAGGTCGAGCAGCACCTCGGGGTGACGGGTGGAGAACCGCTCGAGGGCAGCAGGCAGCAGGTGCAGGCCGCAGTAGTGGCTGAGCGCGAGTGACAGTCGTCCCCCGCCTGCGCCCTCCCCGGAAGCGGCCACCGTGGCGATGTCGTCCAGGCTGCGCTGGACGGCTCGGACGGCCGGGAGCAGCTGTTCCCCCGGGTAGGTGAGAACCACGCGCTGCCCCAGCCGGTCGAACAGGGAAAACCCCAGCCGCTGCTCGAGCAGGGCGACCCGCTTAGAAATGGCAGGCTGGCTGACATGCAGTCGCGCGGCCGCCCCGGAGAACGAGCCGGTCTCGGCCACGGCCAGGAAGGTCAGCAATTGCTGGGTATCGAGCTGGGCGGGATTCATGACCGGCCTCGTAAGGGGTTGGCGGAATGGGTGATGAGCCCCCATATCATAACCAAATGGAATAAAGCTGATCATTAATTTCCATTTTGGTTATCAACTTTCGGACACTATGATGACCCCATGAAAACAACAGGCCTGAACGTGCTGGGGCTGCCACTGCAGCCATGCTCGACGGAGCCGCTCACCGGCTTCTACCGGGACGGGCGCTGCCACGTGGCGGCCGAGGACCCCGGGGCCCACGGCGTCTGTGCGGAAGTGGACGATGCCTTTCTCCACTACACGGCGTCACGGGGCAACGAGCTCCGCCGCGCCGTCCCCGGGCAGGATTTCCCCGGCCTGCAGGCAGGTGACCGCTGGTGCCTGTGTGCACTGCGATGGCGGGAGGCCTTCGAGGCGGGCGTGGCGCCGCCGGTGGTGCTGGCCTCCACGCACCACGCCGTGCTCAAGGTGCTGCGACTGCGGGACCTGATCGAGCACGCGGTCGACCCGCCGGCATCGGGCCTCGACGACGGTTTTTTCGAATTCTGATCCAGGTAACGCGACCCAGGACATTCCCATGGCAGGAAAGACACTCTACGAAAAACTCTTCGACGCGCACGTCGTCCACGAACAGGACGACGGCACCGCGTTGTTGTACATCGACCGTCACCTCGTCCACGAGGTAACCAGCCCGCAGGCCTTCGAGGGGCTGCGCCTGGCCGGTCGCCAGCCGTGGCGCACCGGGGCGATGCTGGCCGTGCCGGATCACAACGTGCCGACGACCAACCGCGCCGGCGGCATCGCTGACCCCGTATCGCGGATCCAGGTCAGCACGCTCGACGAGAACTGCCGCGAGTTCGGGGTGCAGGAATTCCCCATGGCCGACCTGCGCCAGGGCATCGTGCACATCATCGGCCCCGAGGAAGGCTTCACGCTCCCCGGCGCGACGGTGGTCTGCGGCGACTCGCACACCTCCACCCACGGGGCGGTGGGTGCGCTGGCCTTCGGCATCGGCACCTCCGAGGTCGAGCACGTCATGGCGACCCAGACGCTTCTCCAGAAGCGCGCCAAGACATTGCAGGT
>NZ_JBKGYT010000137.1:0-2522 GCF_046545975.1 Guyparkeria sp.
CCGGCATCCAGTCCCATGTCGGCCACGGCCCGGTCGGTGACCTCGCTGACCAGCCGCTGGCCGTCGGGCAGGATGAGGAACACCGCCTGCCGGCCCGGCCCGGACGGATCGATCCGCTCGATGTGCGCGGGGAGCTGGTTCTGCATCGAGATGTTGTCGAGCGGTTCGCGGGCGAGCGCGACGTCGTCGGCCCGCACGCGCAGCCGGCGTGGGCCGTGTTCGGTCGCGGAACCGTCCGAACCGAGCTGGAAGGCGACCGGCCTGCCGTTCGCCGTTTGCGGTGCGGTGACGAAGCGCAGGCGATGCGGATCGCCGTCGACCCGTTCGACGTGTCCGTCGAGCGAGGCGACCGGGCCCTCCTCGGTGAACAGCGGCGAGTCGACCCGACCGAGCGCTTCCTTGAGCGTCTCGATCCGCTGGACCTGCCCGTCGTCCATGAACACCACCCGGTCGGCCAGCCGCTCGACCTCGGCCGGGGCGTGGGTGATCAGCAGGGTGGGGATGCCGAGATCGCGGATCACCGATTCGAACAGATCGAGCAGCTCGGCCTTGGCGCGCCAGTCGAGCGCGGCGAGCGGCTCGTCCATCATCAGCACGCGCGGCCGGCCGAGCAGCGCCCGGGCAATCGCCACCCGCTGGCGCTCGCCGCCGGAGAGGTTGCCTACCGCCCGGTCGAGCAGCGGGGCGACGCCGGTGCGCTCGATGATCTCGTCGCGATCGATGGCCGGGCCGCGGTCGCGCGGTGCGCGGCTTTCCGCGAAGTGGAGGTTGCCGCGCACCGTGCGATGGGCCAGCAGGGCGGCGTGCTGGAAGACCATGCCGATGTCGCGCTGCTCGGCGGGCAGCGCGCGGCGACCGTCCTGCCAGACCTCGTCGTGAAAGCGCAGCCGGCCGCGGGTGTGGCGGTCCAGCCCGGCCATGGCGCGCAGCAGCGTGCTCTTGCCCGAGCCCGAGCGGCCGAACAGGGCGGTCACCCCGTCCGAGCCGAAGCGGAAGTCGCCGGAGGCCATCCGGAAGTCGCCCACGGTCAGGGTCAGGTTGCCTTCGAACATGCGCTTACCCCAGCCTTGCCGAGAACCGGCGGTTGATCAGGTACACGCCCACCAGGGTGGCGAAGGAGAAGGCCACCATGACGCCCGAGAGCAGGTGGGCCTGGGCGTACTCGAACGACTCGACGTGGTCGAAGATCGCGATCGAGACCATGCGGGTCTCGCCTTCGATATTGCCGCCGACCATCAGGACCACGCCGAACTCGCCGACGGTGTGGGCGAAGGTGAGCACCGAACCCACCAGCAGCCCCTGGCGCGACAGCGGCAGGATCACGGTGAAGAACCGGTCGAGAAAGCGCGCCCGCATCAGCCGCGCGGCGTCCAGCACCTCGTCGGAGAGCGACTGGAAGGCCGACATCATCGGCTGGACCATGAACGGCAGCGAGAACAGCACCGAGCCGATCACCAGCCCGGTGACGTTGAAGGTCAGCTGGCCCTCGAAGCCGAACAGCCCCAGGAACTCGGTCAGCGGCCCGTTGGGGTTCATCGCGATGATCAGGTAGAAGCCCAGCACGGTCGGTGGCAGCACTAGCGGCAGGGAGACCAGCGCCTCGAAGACCACCCGCCAGCGCGAACGCATGCGCGAGAGTCCCCAGGCGATGGGTACGCCGATGATCAGCAGCACCACGGTGGTGATCGTGGCCACCTGCAGGGTCAGCCAGATGGGATGGGTGTCGAGCGGGATGCCGAACAGGGTCATGCCGTTTCCTCGGGCCGTCGGATCAGGGCGTGTCGTAACCGTACTTCTCGATGATCGCCGCGCCCTCGTCGCCCTGCACGAAGGCGAGGAAGTCCTCGACTACATCGGGGTGCTCGCTGCGGGTCAGCGCCACCGCACCCTGCTCGATCGGGTCGTAGTCCCCGGCCGGCGGCATCCAGACGTGGCCCTTCCCCTTGACCGGGCTTTCCGGGTCGCGCAGTTGCGACAGGGCGACGAAACCCAGCTGGGCGTTGCCGGTGGTCACGAACTGGAACGTCTGCGTGATGCTCTCGCCGGTGGCGATCTTGCGCTCGTCGCGGTAACGCTGGTAGAGGTCGCGCTCCTCCAGCACCTGCCTCGCGGCCAGTCCGTAGGGTGCGGCCTTGGGGTTGGCCGAGGCCAGCCGGCGGAATTCGGCCTCGGCGAGGATTTCCTCGGCGCGCTCGTCGACCGGCAGGTCGGGGCTGAACAGGGCCAGCTGTCCCCGCGCGTAGACGAAGAAATCCCGCGCCTCGCCGGAGTCGACCAGTTGCCGCGGGCGCTTGGTGTCGGCGGAGAAGAACGCGTCGAACGGCGCGCCGTTGCGGATCTGGGCGAGCAGCTTGCCCGACGGCCCGAAGGAGAACCGGACGTCGTGGCCGGATTCCTTTTCCCAGGCCGCGCCGATCTCCTCGGCGGCCTTGGTGAAGTTCGCGGCCACGGCCACGGTGACGGTTTCGGCCCGCGCGGCCGCGGCGACCAGCAGGCTGCCGGCGAGCAGTGCGGCTGTCAGG